>CAZXDN010000040.1:0-25301 GCA_964639235.1 uncultured Methanotrichaceae archaeon
CATTCCCTGTCGCCATATCCCCTGTCCGCAGCCGGGAAGATAGTCAGCAAGCTGCAATGCCAGCACATAGCCCTGTGGAGCTAAAAAGCAGATCGAGCGCTCAAATGTCTGCAAAATTCAGATCAAAATCGCCTGATGAAAATCGCCTAAAGGAGGAGGGTGCCTGGTCTGCCGGGCAGACCAAGCGAACCCAAGTGAAGAGTCCTTGCGCTTTCGCCTCTTTCTCAGTGCGGAAGCGCACATTGGGCTTCTGCCTGATTTACGGCCGAAACCACGAACAGCGCCCCAAAGCACAGTGCCACTGAGATGAGAAGCATAAGATCGCTGTACTTATGGGACATAATTCTCTTGATCCTGGCCTCCAGGCTGCCATCGCCCGGCGCCAGATCTCCATCATCCAGATACATTTCATTTTTTTCTATCATAACCCCACTCCTTCAGCCTTAAGCTCATCACTCGCTATAAAACATGGATAAAATTATAAATGGAGGTAGCTGTTCTGAGCTATGCGCCTTCAGTTATCGCCTCCAGCTGCCTTTCTTGTCTGCTTGCCATCGCCTTCTGGCACTGCAGCTGGCCCAAAGCCGTGGTCGCCATCAGGCTGGCCCATCATGCCCTGTGGAGCTGCGCACTGCGCTGCGTTATCCTTGCCGCTGCCGCCCATCTGGCCCATTCCATCAGCACCCATTGCTCGGGTCTCATTTCTCATCTCCTTTATCTCGCCAAGAGTCATGTTCTCGAACTTCTCGCGGGCCTCAGTTGCCTTCTGCTCCCTCAGCTCCTTGATCTCTGCGAGGGTCATGTTGTTCAGCTCTGAAGTCTTCTGCTCTCTCAGATCCTCTATCTGGGCCAAGGTCATGTTCTCGAAGTTCTCCTTGGTGGCATCGTCTACGAGTAGCATCCAATCATCGGACCCTCCAAGCCCAAATCCGCCCTTCTGGCCGAAGTTTGCGTGGTCCTGGCCATTCATCTTAGATGAGTCTGTGGCGTCAGCAGCCATGGCCGGCACCAGAGAGATGCAGGCTGCTGCCATAGCCAGCAATGCAATTGTGTATCTTGTCTTCATTTATTCATGCCTCTTTTTTTCTATCATCGCAGAGGGAGGGGCGCAAGTCGCCCGCAGGCCAGCTTCACAGCCGCAGGCAACCCGCCCTTTTCTGCAAGCTCCACCCAGTCTCGAACGATACAAAAAGGTAAGACCGAACGAACCATACCTCATTCCATGACCCAGAGGAGAGACGACCGTTTAGAAGGCGAACAGCGTTCTCTTTCTGATAAGAGCCAATGAGCCGGTTCCATCGCCCGATCAAAACCATGCTATTCGTTCTATGTCGATCATTCTGGCCAAAAAGGCTCATGAAAAATCGACGCTCGCCCTGAGACACACGCGGCCTGACCTGCTGAGCAGGAGCAAGCAGGGCCACGCGAGGGAGACGACTGCTCAATGCCCCAGCTAATCTCACATGTCCGACCAGCTGTTGAGGACAACGAATAGCTGCGCCTGTCCAGATCACAGACTGTCAACTTCTCAATCTGCTCACTTGCTTCCAATCGGCCGATTTTTCTGCATGCCGTCTTTACCTGACGCTGACAATTGCCTTTTATTCGTCGATCATCGTAATTATTGCCAAAGTCACAGATCATATTTTCAGAAATTTTGAGAGATTCCAGGATATGCCCCGCCACTGCCACCCTAACCACTGAAAAACTTGAAATAATGCCATTTCGACGGGTAGCTTTAAATCCAAGCTGAGCGTGCAAACCAACAGAGAGCACAAGGTGGGAGCTGAGGTGGGCATTAATATCAGATCAGCTGACAGCATATTGGGGAGAGGCGCTGCAGCGGTCGATCTGCTCGTGCCGATAGGAGGCTTTCCGTGTACTCAAGAGTGCTCTCGAATTTAACCCACTGATACAAAGGAGGTCTTTCAACGACACGAAAGCTGATTGTTTTATTGGTGTTAGCCATGGCTATAACCGGCATGGCCAGCGCTGCCAATTACATGTACGAGAAGGCGTCGGTCAAGGGCGTCGGATACAAGAACACAGAGACCATAGTCTCGACCCAGGAAGGCTATAACGGTGCCAAGCTGGTAGAGAAGGAGTCCGGAAGCGGAAACGTGATCACAGATAAGGTCGAGCTTGAGGTCGAGAGGCAGATAGGCGTCGGCGACTGCGTCTACTCCACAGGCAGCGTGCCCATGGACTACATCAACTTCTCCAAGGACGTGGAGCTGGAATACATGCCAGTCTCATACCAGACAGGCACATACGACCAGAAGTGGATCGAGAAGCTGTGCGTCCAGAACTACGCAATTGGTGCAGTCTTAACCGAGATGTACACCCATGCAGAGCACCTGCAGAAGAACACCGAGGTCAAGACCAGGCTGTACAACAACGCATGCGTAACCAACTGCTGCACAGGTGTCCTTGAGGCTAACCTGAACTCCAACGTCATAGGCGTTGCACACATCGGCTGGATCTCCAGGGATGTAGCTGTCAACTCCAAGGGACGCCACAACGAGTGGGGCAGGTCCGTTGAGGATTTAACTGGAGTATTCTCAATCGAGAAGTTCATCCAGCTCTGGGGCAACAGCACCTGCGGCTCGATCAGCGTAGATTGGCTGCCCTGCGTATAAGCGCCTCTGCGCACAACTGCTTAATGATGCCAGCCCGGCGGTCCGGGCTGATCCCGCTTTTTAGTTCCCTTTTTGCAAAGTTTCCCATCTGTCCCGTCAAACTGTCCTGTCAAAAGATACTAATGCATAAGCACAGAGACCTCCGTCCATGGCGCGCTCAATTGCGGAGATCAACGAGAAGATAAAGAGAGGAGAGGCCACAGTGCTTACCTCCCAGGAGGTCTGCAAGATGGTCAGAGAAGGCGAAGATCTGACACTGGACCAGGTAGACGTGGTCACCTGCGCCACCAGGGCCATCATGAGCGGCACCTACTCGGTTCTGTCATTTCCTGTTGCAAAGCCAGGATCTTTCGTTCGAGCAAGACGCGCCTGGATAAATGGGGTCAAAGCGTGCATTGGGCCCTGTCCCAACGAGAGGCTGGGAATCCTGGACCTGATGATCTCCGGAACTGAGCACAGCATTGACGACCCGAAATATGGAGGAGGCCACCTCTTTCGCGACCTGGCAGAGAAAAAATCGGCACAGGTAAAGGCTGAGACCTCTGATGGAAAGCTCCTGGAAGAGGAGATCTCGCTTGAAGAAATCCCCTATGCAAGGATCTTCTCAACCCGAAACGCATTCAAGAACTACGTGGCGTTCGTCAACCCAAGAAAAGAGAAGGTAAAAACCATATTCAACGCCCTGGATTTTCCTCCAGACCTGAAGTACGCCACAGTCTCAGGCTGCGGAGAGATCAATCCAGTCAAGAACGATCCCAGCCTGGAGACGATAGGACTTGGAACTCGCATTCTTCTAAACGGCGCGCAGGGATTCGTGATAGGAACGGGCACCAGAAGCTATGCTAGCCGGCCAAACCTCATGGCATCTGCAGACATGCACAGGATGGACCCTGAGTACATGGGCGGATTTCTGACCTCAAACGGGCCTGAGTGCATAGGCTCATGGGCGGTCCCAATCCCGGTCTTGAGCCAATCAATTCTGGAGAGCATAAAGATGCTCGACTGCGAGATCTCGCTGCCGATAATGGACGTCAACGTCAGGCAGACGATCTGCAAGACGAACTACGGCGACGTCTGGGAGGGCACGGATCTAAAGGTCGAGTTCGACTCCGAAGAGTGTGCAGGCTGCAGGAACTGCACAGCAGAGGAGGCCTGTCCCATGAGAGCCATCACCTTTGAGGACGGCAAGGCCAGAAGGGATAGTGCGAAGTGCTTCAACTGCGGGCTCTGCATCTCTCAGTGCTCTAGAAACGCCTTCCTTGGAGACCTTGGGGCCATCAACTTCCAGGGCAGGAAGATCCCAATCATGCTCAGGCAATCGGATAGATACAGAGCAATGAAGCTGGCAGAGACGCTCAAAGCCCAGATCTCGGAAGGGTCCTTCAGGATCACCCAGATGGTGGAGAAGATAGGATCTGGGCTGTGGTGACCTAAAGCCGTCATCCTCACAGGCTACAGTTTCATAACTGCTCGCAGAGCTTGTGCCCCCAACTGGCATAGGCAAAGCGCATGTGGCAGAAAACCCAGCCTCAATAAATCGCTCATCAACAGGCCACAGCTTCGTCCAGGCATAGACGCATCTGGAAGCCCATGTGCAAGGCGAAGGCACATCTGTGGCAGATGGAAAACGAAGCATCTGACGCCGTGAATTCAGATCTCCATAGAAAAGGCTCTGGCCTGATGCGGCCTTAGGGCAGGTCCAGCTGTGGTGGTGCCGCTGATCGGACTTCGATCTTGAGCAAGCAGGACCTGCCCTCAAGCTTTCCGTTATCCCAGGACTGAGATTGCAAGGAGCACTCCAAAAGCCGCGGATGCAGATGAGAGCTGTGTCAGATCACTGTATCTTCTCTTCATAATCCCTTCAATGCAGATACCAAGATCTGGACAGCCATCACTGCGCCTTAGACTTTTCGAATCTGTGCTGCCAAATGCAATCCCACTCCGCAATATTTTCGTTTTTTAACCAAACAGCTGATTACTTGCCCCCTGCCTTATTTCCCGGCCCGTTGCACTGCTTATTGTCTACAGGCGCTCCCTGGTTCTGGCACTGTCCTCCTGCCGCATCTCCACCCAATCCGTTGGGGGCGTGTCCGCCCTGGCCCATTTCATCAAATCCGAATGCGCCCTTGCCTGCTCCATTGCCTCGCTGGCCTGCTACGTCGGCTCCGCCCAGTCGAGTCTCGTTTCTCATCTCCTTTATCTCGCCAAGAGTCATGTTCTCGAACTTCTCGCGGGCCTCAGTTGCCTTCTGCTCCCTCAGCTCCTTGATCTCTGCGAGGGTCATGTTGTTCAGCTCTGAAGTCTTCTGCTCTCTCAGATCCTCTATCTGGGCCAAGGTCATGTTCTCGAAGTTCTCCTTGGTGGCATCGTCTACAAGGAGCATCCAATCATCGGACTCTCCAAGCCCAAATCCGCCCTCATGCGAGCCTGCATTGGGGGCCTTGCCATCTGGTCCCTGACCATTTGGCCCTTGGTCGTTAGGCCCCTGGCCGTTAGGTCCCTGACTATTTGGTGCCTGAACATTGGGCTGATGACCCGCATTTGGAGCGTTGCCGCCTGGTGCCTGGCCATCCCCCTTGGGAGAATCCAATGCGAATGCAGGCGCTGCGAGGATGCAAAACACAGCCATCGCCACTATTGCTATTCCATACTTTGTCTTCATTGCATTTTACCTCTCTTTATCCAAGAACGACGTATCTCTCACAAGATATGCGCGTCCTATGGCACATACCCTGCATTGAACGATACAAAAAGTTGAAGCCGAACGAACGATCTTCCAATCCCCAAGAGAATAGAGTCGAGATTGCTTTTAAATGTAGGGAACGTTCTTTTCTCAATAAGAACCCGGATAATGGTTCAGTTACAAATTTAATACCTTTCAGACCTATATTTAGATATTTAAATCTTTTAGATGGCGTTAAATCCTTTTATGGCCTGAAACCTGCAGGTCTCAGACCATAGCAGCTCTCAACATCTTCCCTTCTTCGCTGAGGATTCAGGATCAGGTCAATTTAAGGTGCCTGCTCTAATTTAAGCTCGCTTAACCGGACCTGGAGGCCCCAAAGAGCATCTCACAAGCCCAGTCCCAGTCGTGGTCGTAGATGTGAGCAGAGGCGCTGGTCGTGGAGATCGAGCCTGGCTCTGCTCCCACCTCTCCTGCCACGAACTCCAGAAGCCTGGCCAGGCCATAGAGGTTTGCTGGGTATGCGCCCGCGAAGTCGTGGGACCTGAAGAGCGCAGTGAGACAGAGTTTTCCGTCCCTGAGCTTGAAGTCGTCAACTATCATGCAGGGCACCTCTTCCTTCTTTGAATCCACAGCCGGAATCCAGGTGACGGCAGTGGCACGCCTGGTGTAAGGCGAAGATTTCAGCCTTTTTATAACCAGGTCTATCTGATCGACGGACTCTGTGCCAGGCGCACGCCAGCTGCGAAGCCTCTCGCCGTAAGTGTACTCGAACCCAGGGTTAAACCCGCTCTGGAGCTGCCTTGCATACTCCTCAAGCCGCTCCTGGTTCCAGGAGTACTCAGCAGGTATCATATCCCTGTAAGGGTCTTCGACTGCCACCTGGAGCGCCAGAATCTCCCTGATCCTGGTGCCCCGCTCGTCTGTGATCTCCTGGCCCTGGCGCCAGATCAGATTGAGGCCCCTCTTCCAGGCATCCGAGATCGTCTTTGCGCGTATGAACCTTCCAACCTTAACCATGTCTAACACCAGGCATACTTGACACATGGGCATTTGAGCCCGAAGAGAAGATGCTTTTGCAAGGCACATTCATGCGCCAAGCCATAGGCCAGGAAGATACTTAAGTATTTTTCAGCCTTAAGCCAGAAATTTTATAAAATCCGGATCAATTGCCCTGAGCAGCAGAGTTCAGGGGCGAAAGACCACCTCGACTCCTCCAATCCCCAGCTTAAAGCCTACCGCTCCTGAGCTGACCAGAATCTGGAGGACGATGAGGGCGATCTCCAATATTATGAGAAAGGCCAAAAAACCCGTTCTCAGGCCAGGAGTTTGAATAACCTCTATCACGAAGTCCCAGAGAGTTCTTCCCACTACCATCTGCAGCTCCCGCCAGGCCAGCCCAGCATCGCCCCTGTGGCCGTCGGCTGCTATAAAGAATGGGAAGGGGAGCAGGGCGAAAGTGACCGAAGGTTCGCCTGAACACAAATTTATTTATTTGATGCCATATCAACTCTGGGACGATGGGAGACTTCGAGCGGGCGCTGACACTGGCGTTCAACTCCTTCTTCGAGGAAGAGGGCATAGAGGCGATAGCCTACAGGCTCAAGCAGTCCAGGTTCGCCTCCCAGGTAATGGACATACTTGTGGACTCTCGATATCCGGAATACTACCTGGCGATAGAATGTAAGAGCCTCGACACAAGAAGCGCCAGGTCGATATACTTCTCCCAGCACTTCAACTCCTGCGGAGGAGCCCACCAGCTGGAGAGAGAATCGAAGTTCATACGCAGGTCAGGCAGAAGCGGGGTCCTGGCAGTGGAGCTTCGCCGCGGCGCAGGCAAGGCCAGGTCAGCACACCTTGTACCCTGGAGCGAGATCATGAGGCCATTTCAGTCAGGAGAGCCTGGGATGAAGATAAGGGAGATAGAGTCGTTTCCAGAGCTCCAGAGAAAGGGAGGCTGCTACCAGGTCACGCACGCTGAGGTGGCCGGGGTATTCTCATACTCTCCTCCGAGCACGAGCGTGGAGGAGCTGGACCTCTCAGAGATCGAGCTCGACCTCGGCTGAAGCAGCAAAACAATTCTTAACTTGAGACAAGCTTGCTTGGATTAAACTTATATCCCACTTCGCGCCTCCAGACTGGCCATGAAGCTTCCAGGCACCGCTACCCAGCCAGAGAACATCTACATAGCCATGGGAAAGCTGGATATCAGGCCCAAGATGACCTTCCTGGACATAGGCTGCGGATCAGGCGCAGTCTCCCTCGCAGCTTCTAATTACACAGATAAAATATTCGGGATAGACATAAGGCCTGAGGCAGTGGAGATGTCCAGATCAAAAGTCCCCTGCGGCGAGTTCTTCTTGGGAGAGGCTTCAGAGATACTGCCTTTGCTGCCAGAGATAGACAGGTGCTTCATAGGCGGCACCAGGAAGATAGAGGCTTTTTTGCCAGCGCTCCTGGAGAAGGCCTCGCCTGGGTGCATCTTTGTCGTTGACATGGCAAGAATTGGAATAGCTGCCAGAGTGGCTGATCTGATGAAGGCCAAGGGCGTATTTCAGGAGCTTTTGCAGATACAGATATCCAGAGGCTACGACCTTGGAGGAGACATCGCCTTAAAGCCCATAAACCCGATATTCATGGCCATAGGACGCGCTGATCTATGAACTCTGAAACTCCAGAAACTAAAGTCTCCCATCAGGAGCACTGCTCATGTTGATAGGCATAAGCTTGGGGCCCGGAGACCCAGGGCTCATGACCTTCAAGGCTGCAGAGGCCCTTCAATCGAGCAAGAGGGTCTTCGTCCCAGGAGAGATGGCAGCGGATCTGGCGGGGCAGTACTGCAGCCCGGAGATCCTTGACTTTCCAATGACAGGAGATGAGGTGAGGCTCAGCGAGATCTGGGCCAGAAATGCCGATATAGTTGCAGCTTCCGCCTCAAAATCCAAAACTGCCTTCGCCTGCATAGGCGATGTCAACACATTCTCCACCTTCACCCACCTCAAGAGGGTCCTTCTCCTGAGGCACCCTGAAGTCGAGGTGGACTCGATACCGGGAGTGGGAGTCGTCCCCGCCCTGGCCTCCAGGTTTGGAATAGGGCTTGATAAGTCGTTTACTGTATCAGACGGCTCTGAGGTAAACTCGGTGATAAGGATCAAGGCCCTGAGGCCAAGAAAGATAGCCTCAGAGCTGGAGCCTCTGGGCTTCGACGAGTTCATACTGGGCACAAAGCTATACACTCCAGAAGAGACCATCGTCAGGGATAAAATGCCTGAGAAGAGCGATTACTTCAGCGTTCTTTACGCCAGGAGGAGGACTTGAGCAAGATATACTTCGTGGGAGCAGGTCCAGGAGATCCGGACCTCATAACTGTCAAGGGAAAGAGGCTGCTTGAGGCAGCAGACCTGGTAGTATACGCAGGGTCCCTGGTCAACCCCAAGCTGCTGGAAGGCCTCAAAGCCGACCTCATGGACAGCAACAACCGCTCCCTGGAGGAGACCACGTCTGCCATGGTAAACGCCCTCAAAGCTGAAAAGAGGGTGGTCAGGCTCCACAGCGGGGACCCATCGCTCTACGGCGCCATCCTGGAGCAGATGAAGCCTCTTGAGGACCTGGGAATAGAGGTGGAGGTGGTGCCTGGAGTCTCATCCCTCTTCGCAGCCTCGGCCGCACTTAAGACGCAGCTGACCTTAAAGGGCGTATCTGAATCCCTGATAATCACCAGGCCTGCAGGCACTACGCTTGAGAAAGACGACCTGGCCTACTTCTCCAAGGCCGGGTCCACCATGGCCATCTTCCTGGGCATAGACAAGATAAGAGAGGTCATTGAATCGCTAAACGTGCCAGATGAGACTCCAGTGGCTGTGGTCTACCACGCCTCATGGCCTGACCAGAAGGTACTGACAGGATCTGCAAAAGACATCGCAGACAAGGTTGAGGCCGCGGGAATAAACCGCAGCGCGCTGATACTCGTTGGAGGAGTCGTGGCCAGGACTGGATTTAGGAGGTCTCACCTATACAGAGATCGGTAGCAGTGCTGGTCTTCGACAGGGACTGGGAAAAAGGGCTGAAAATCTGTCAGGCACTCGATGAAGAGGGAGGCTACTGCCCCACTCTGATTGAGTACCGCCAGGACAAGACATGGCAGAGCCTTGAGGGCTACGACATGGCAGTGGCTGTGATGGCAGTTGGAATAGTGGTGAGGTCGCTTTGCTCCCGGCTCAAGAGCAAGTGGACGGACATGCCGGTTGTGGCCGTCGACTCAAGCCTCAGCTGCGCAGTCCCAGTAGTTGGAGGGCACCACGGCGCAAACGAGCTTGCAGTGCACCTGCACCAGAGGCTGGGGCTCTATCCAGCCATAACCACTGCCACAGACTCAGCATCCAGGCCCAACCTCGAGGCCGCAGCCGAGAAACTGAAGTGCAGGATCGAGAACAAAGGCTCCTCCAAGAAGGTGAACCTGGCATTTTTGAGCCAGGACGTTCCCATCCTGAGGCTGAAGGGCCCCAAGATAGTGATCGCAGACGACGACGTAGCAGTTTTAAAGCCAAGCGGCGGCATAGTCGTGGGCCTGGGCTCGAGGAGGGGCGTCAGCTGCACAGAGGTCCTGGATGCCTTGAAGTCTGCGCTGGCCGAAGCCAGCAGGAGGCCAGAGGAGATCAGGGCCATAGCCACAGCCTGGATCAAGGAAGATGAGACTGGAATATCCGAGGCTGCAAAGGCCCTAGGCATAGATGTGATCTACCTTGACAAAGAGACCCTGAACTCACAGTGCCCTGTCTCGCCATCGAGGGCCGCAGACCTGGGGCTCCTGGGAGTTGCAGAGCCCGCAGCCCTGGCCCTGTCCTCAAAGCTGATCATGCCCAAGAAGGTTTACGGGAGGGTGACAGTTGCCCTCGGAGAATAAGCTCTACATCGTGGGCCTGGGGCCCGGAGGAAGAGGCCAGATGAGCCTCCAGGCGGCAAGAGCACTTGAGAAATCGGACTTCATAGTGGGCTACCACACCTACCTGGACCTCGTGGGAGACCTGCTCCAGAAGAAGCAGGTTGCCTCGACCAGCATGGGCGGCGAGGTTGAGAGAGCCAAGAAGGCAGTCGATCTGCTCGAAGAGGGATCAGTCTCCTTGATCAGCAGCGGCGACCCCAACATCTACGGCATGGCTGGCCTGGGCCTTGAGATGGCCTCAGGAAAAGTCGGCCTGGACAGGGTCGAGGTGGTGCCAGGAGTCACCTCTTTTGCAGCTGCAGCATGCAGCGCTGGCGTGGTCTTCAGAGACTCGCTTGCGGTTATTAGCTTGAGCGACCTTCTCACCCCCTGGAATAGGATAGAGGATAGGCTGAAGCTAGCATCAGAGCTTGAGATGCCTCTTGCCATATACAACCCCAGGTCGAGAAAGAGAGACTGGCAGCTTGAGAGAGCCCTGGAGATGAGGTTTCCAGGGGAAAAAGTCCTCCTTGGGAGAAACGTCTCAAGGCCTGGGGAGTCTCTCAGATGGGTCAAGGCCGGCGAGCTTCTCGAAAGCCAGGAGCTGAAGGACTCTGTAGACATGTTCACCCTGGCGATAGTTGGGGGCAGAGGCATGGCCAGAGGAGATGCTTCTTCAAAGTCACAGATCAACATAGTGGGAATCGGACCTGGAGATGAGGCCAGGCTCACGATCGAGGCGAGGGAGACGCTGGAGTCCTCAGACAAAGTTTTCGGCGCTGAGAGGTACCTGTCAGGGATAAGAGACGTCGTCCGCGGCGAGGCCGTGATCCATCAGGGCAGGTGCCCTGACAGGATGGCAAACCGGATAGAGGAGGCCAGAGCCGCAGCACAAAAAGGCCTGAGATCGTCCATACTCACAGGCGGGGATCCAAGCGTCTTCAGCTCCGCCTGGAGGATACTGGACCTGGCAGAGGCCCACATCTGCCCCGGAATTAGCGCATTCTCAGCAGTGGCTGCTAAAGCGGGCGCCCCACTGGTCAACGATTTTGTGCTCCTCTCAAGCCCAGGAGAGGGGTCCAGAGCCTCAAGGCTCTCTAAAGCAGGGTTTGCTGTTGTGATCTACAACGTCAGCGGCACCGACCTGCCTGCAGTGCTGGAGAAGATGCCAGAAGAGAGGCCCTGCGTCCTTGCTCAGGACCTGGCCAGAGCAGATGAGAAGTTCATAGCCATGAGGGCTTCAGACCTGCTCGAATCAAAGCCCTCAGGAAACAGGTTCACCCTGATCGTCTCAGGCGAGAACTCGCAGATAAGAGAGGGAAGAGTGGTCACCAGAAGAGGGTACGAGACCAGGTACAGCTACTGACCTGGGAGGAAGAGATGGAAGAAACTTACACGGATATAGGCGCCACAACTCCAGAGGCTATGGCGATTAGCACCAGGAGCAGAAAGATGATCAGAGAGCTGATAGGCGACTCAAGCCTCGATGACAGGATCAGGCAGAGGTGCGTGATTGCCACAGGGGACCCAAGCCTCGCTGAGATCATCAGGTTTCACAAAGATCCAGCTCATGCAGGCTTAAAGGCTCTTAAGGCAGGAAGAGAGATCTTCGTGGACATAAAGATGATGGAAGCAGGAGTGGTTAAAAAAGGCCACAAGAGCGAGATCTCCACCTTCATAGGAAAAGGAGACGTCCTGGCCAGGGAAAGAGGCATCACCAGGACATCCGCTGGAGTCTTGGCCTGCCAGGAAGAGCTATCAGGCTCCATCATCCTCATAGGAAATGCGCCATCTGCTCTCCTTACATTATGCGACCTGATGGAGTCTGGCAAGGTCGCCCCGGCTCTTGTGATAGGCTGCCCGGTGGGCTTCGTAAACGCAGCTGAGAGCAAGGAGAGGCTGAGGAAGATAGACGTACCATCCATCTCAACAGTCGGCACCCGAGGGGGCACGCCCATAGCTGTTGCCGCCATGAACGAGATCATAAATACATATGACAGAGCAAACCGCTGACACCGCGTTTGATCCCGTGGCCGGGTTTGAGGTGCCAGAAAGCTGGCTGAAGAGGTCAAATGACCCTGAGGCCAGAAAAAAAGTGGAAGGTGGAAGGTGGGTTCTCCTCTCTGACGGAAGCCTGCTTCGCAGAGGGTTCACCACCGGCACCACAGCTGCCGCAGCCTGCAAAGGCTCAGTGATCTCGCTTTTTAGGCCCTTACACGAAGTCGAGGTGCCAACTCCCTCAGGCATAAGAGTCAGGCTCAAGGCATCTGCAAAGCCAGGAAGCTGCAGCGTCAGGAAATACAGCGGCGACCACCAGTTCGACGTGACCAGCGGGATAGAGATTCTGGCCCTGGCAAAAGCTTCAGAAGAGTTAGAGCTGGTGGCAGGCAAAGGGATTGGGAAGATCTCCAGGTCGGGCCTGTGCGCCGAAGAGGGAAAGGAGGCCATAAGCCAGTCTGCGCGCTCTCAAATAATCCAGGCCATAAGAGAGGGCCTCGATGAGTCAGGGCTAAAAGGCGCCAGAGTCGAGCTGTCTGTCCCAGAAGGAGAGACAGTAGCCCTCAAGACTCTGAACCCCAAACTGGGGATCTCTGGCGGAATATCGATTCTAGGGTCCACCGGCTTTGTTGAGCCCTGGAACGACCACATGGGAGAGAGTAAAGCTGAGGAGATCTCAGCTCTGGAAAAAGTGGTTGTGACCACAGGAAGAGCCGGTCTAAAGTACAGCAGGATGCTGTTTCCTGGACACAGCGCAGTTCTCCTGGGAAGCCAGCTCGACAGGCTGGAGATCAGAGAAGGCCAGAATTGCGTGCTCTGTGGGCTTCCGGCGCTCATACTCAAGTGGGCCTGGCCAGAGGTCCTGGAGGGCACTGGATACGGCACTGTGGCCCAGATGGTGGAGGAGAGGCCAGACCACCCCAGGATAGACATGGCCCTGAACAAAGTCAGGTCCAGGATCCCAGGAGCGAGAATAGTGCTCCTCCACAAAGACGGAAGGGTGCTGAGGGATTTGTCATGAAGATAGTGGGAGTGGGAGCAGGCCCTGAGATGCTGACGCTGCAGGCTGCCCGCGCCATAAGCCAGGCAAAGCTGATCTACGGCTCAGAGAGGTCCATAGAGCTCGTCAGGGACCACATATCCAAAGGCTGCGAGGTTAAGACCATTGAGAACTACAAGATGCTGCGCAGCCTGCCAGCTGAAGCCGTCGTGCTCTCCACAGGAGACCCCATGCTAAGCGGCCTGGGATACCTGGAGGGAGAGGTGGTGCCGGGCATATCGAGCATGCAAGTCGCCTGCGCAAGGCTCAGGGTAAGCCAGCTCAAAGTGATTCCCATAACAGTCCACGGACGAAAGACGGATCCTGGCACACTGGCAGAGTCTCTGAGGCCTGAGCTTGAGAAGGAGAGGTGCGTCTTTCTCCTGACAGATGAATCCACAGACCTGAAGGGCCTGTGCAGCCGCCTCGAAAGCCTAGGGCTGGAAAGAGACGTGGCAGTCTTCACAGACCTGGGATACCCCCAGGAGAGGATTGCCAGGGGCTCGACCTCCATGCCCCCTGAGGTCCCAGGCCTCTCATGCGCAATGATAGGCGATCTGTGGTGACGCCTCAGCCTGGGTTGCAGACCTTGCAGGGCTCGTAACCCTGATCCTCTGCATCCTCTGCGCTCTGGAAATAGATCCTGTTCTCCTCCCTTATCTTGACTGCGTACCTGCATTCTGGGAGGTGATACTTCTTGGAGCTGGTGCTGGCCACAAACTCGCCCTCCTCGGATCTGTTCTCCTCCTCCTGCCTGACCTCCTCGATGACTGCCAGAGCCACGTCCGGCTGAGAGCTTGATTTAGACGACGCACCGCTGGATGATACCTCATCAGACAGCGCTCCACCAGACGATGCCACGGTAGACGACCCCTCACCAGACGAGTCCTCGGTTGATGATGTCTCATCAGATGACATATCTCTTGACGATGTCTCACCAGCCGAGTCCTCTGATGCCCTGGAGGCCTCAGATTCTGCAGCATCAGATCCGTCCCCAGAGGCTGAGGAGCTCGACTCTTCATCACTGCTGGACTCGACAGACGAATCTGCAAGTGACTGCCCGAACCTGATGTACTGCAGCTCCAGCTCTCTTAGCTCTTCGCGGCTCAGAACCACATCATCAGGCCCAACCGCGCTTTGGCCATCGTGCGCTTCAGCCCCTGAAGCCGCAGCCGCACGGCACTGCCTGGACTCAGAGGCCAATACCCCATCAGGCCCTGAGACGTTGACGCGACAGGTGTAGTCCTGCCCAAGGTCGATCCTACGGCTAAGAGAGATCTCAAAGCTCCTGCTCTCGTCGGGCCGAACATCGATCATCATGTAGTTGACGTAGTCCAGGGGCACTGATCCCTGCATCAGCGTGGCATTTATCATCAGATAGGGAAGCCCTCTGCCAGACCTCAAGAGGAGGCTTCCATGAGTGGAGAAGAGGCTACCGCTGACCTCAGGCTGGAAGCTGATCTCCAATTCCTCAGGCAAGTCGCTGGAGGCAGGCTCTGCTGATCCCTGCTGCTCCTTGAGGCTCATGCCGCTGTTTATACATCCTGCCGTTAGCGATATAACGAGAATGGATGAGAATACGAAGACAGATATACCACACTTTCTAAAAAAATTTAAAATCAATTGAACAACCCCTTTATTTCCAGTGGAACTCCAAAGTCACACACCAGCAGACGATGTAGGAGATCTGCTCAGAGCACCTGGTGAGCAGATAGTCAAATCCCCATCAGGGCTTTTGCCTTGAAAGAGACCTGAGAACCCTGATCGCAGAGTCGATACAGCAAAGCTGGCCATCAAGCCTGGAGAGGTCATGCTCCCTTCTCAAGTCGCCTGAGAGCTCCCTCAGCTTGTCGAGGATCGCAGACCTTATCTCCTCTTCCACTGCCGCCTGCTGGTCAGAGCCAGCTGCGAGCGTCTCTATGCCCGGACGCTCAGCAATTGGGAGACGGCCCACATCAGACGGCGCAGTCTCGGAGATGGGGCCTTCGCGCTTGCCAGCTGAAGGCTCAGCTTCAGCCCCTGCTTCAGGGCCCAAATCCACTGCAGCGCCTTGATCTGGAAAAGAGCAGACAGGACAGACCACTTCTCCCTTACACCTGAACAAGGGTGCACCACAGCTGTGATGGGTCGCCAGCATTGTACATCCTTGCTCCAAGAGCTTGGTTATCTTACCCAGGACTTCGTCCTCATCCATATAGCATCACCAGATGCCGCCACCGGCATGTCGCTTCCATTTCGCATACGTTTAAATAGAACGACTATAACATCAATGTTTAGATAACTGGGACGGATACCTGCTTAACCTTTTTGCCGCCCCAGGGTGTAGGTGGTGATTCTACGACTGCTGAGAAGGTGCTTAAGCAATGCGTCGAAGTATTAGAGCGCATCATGAGCGACGACGCCGTGCCGAGAAATATCAGGCGCTCTGCTGAGAACGTCAAAGGAATACTCCTGGATGAGACTGTGACAGACTCTGTGAAGGCTGCATCCGCGATATCAGTGCTGGATGAGATTAGCAACGATCCCAACATCCCCCTTCACACCAGAACCTTGATCTGGAATGTGGCAAGCCAGCTCGAGACCATACCAGTTGGCTAAGCCCAATGGAACATGCCAAACACAAGACAAATTCAACCAGGAAACTGTAAGCTTTGATGATTACATCCAGATGAAAGAGCGCAATTTTAAATCCAGCTAAGATTCAAGCCAGGAGTCGTGCGGCCCTCTGAGGGGGACCGTATGATTTCCACTGGAACTTCTCCATATGGCGTGGCAGCATTCATGTGAGGAGATTTCTTCTGCGACTTGGCAAGAAAAAAAATTTTCAGTTCAGCTTCTAAATACCGTTTTTTGAGATGCTGCCCAACTCATGTCTGATGCGCCTCAGACTGGGAGCCTGCCCAGAACAGATGTTCTGCCAAGAAGACCCAAGGACGATGTGATCGCCTGCACGGAGCTCGTGCTTCTGAAGCCCAAGAGCAAAAAAGCCGAAGTTCTTTGCCTGCAGATAATTTTTCTCAATTTTGCCTCACGACTGGGATTTAACGCCGCCGTTATCATGCTGAGCGACAAAATTTAAGCTGAATTTTTCGCTAATTTAGGGCTAATACAAAGCCTTAAATAGCAACGCTTGTATAGTTACCAACGGCCAATTTATTATCATGATCAATCATGATGTAAGCCCAATTTATCATATCTCCAATGGAAATCATGGGGTAGGGGGGTCATGACTCCAATGGAAATGAAGGGGTGTACACCATAACTCTTAATACTACCAGGATCTATGGATTGTTGTTCGAGGGGAATTCGAGTGTCTATGCCGGGTGGTTTATTTGCTGATCTGCTGTCCCAGGGCGGCATATTTCAAAACAGAGACGTCCTGAGGCCGACTTATACTCCCAGAGAGCTGCCACATCGGCAAGACCAGATCAATGGCCTTGCATCTGTCCTGGTGCCTGCTCTCAGAGGAGAGACTCCTTCTAATGTCCTTATCTACGGCAAGACCGGCACTGGCAAGACTGCAGTTGCCAAGTATGTGGGAAAAGAGCTGGAAGAAGCGGGCATGGGCGCCAAGTGCTCTGTCATATATATCAACTGCGAGGTGGTGGACACCCAGTACAGGATCCTGGCTCATCTTGCCCGTCACTTCGACAAGGATATACCCATGACCGGCTGGCCGACAGACCAGGTCTATGCAGAGTTTCGAAATGCTCTGGACGAGGAGAAGAGAGTCGTGGTGATAATGCTCGACGAGGTTGACAAGCTTGTCAAGAAAGGAGACGACGTTCTCTACAACCTCTCGAGGGTTAACTCTGACCTGATACAGTCCAGGGTGAGCATAATAGGCATATCAAATGATCTGAAGTTCACAGAGTTTTTGGACCCTAGGGTGAAGAGTTCTCTTGGTGAAGACGAGATAATCTTTCCTCCTTACAACGCAGAGCAGATCAGGGAGATCCTGATCCAGAGGGCGTCTCTGGCCTTCAAGTCCGGAGTTCTGGGAGATGAGGTCATACCTCTGTGCTCGGCTTTTGCAGCTCAGGAGCACGGCGACGCCAGGCGAGCGCTCGATCTATTGAGGATTGCAGGAGAGCTGGCAGAGCGATCAAGGTCTGTGGCAGTCTCAGAGGTGCACGTCAGGTCTGCCAGGGACAAGATAGAGCAGGACAGAGTTGAGGAAGTGATCAAGACCCTTCCCACTCAATCAAAGCTGGTCCTCTACAGCGTCATGCTCCTCGAAGAGCAGGGCACAAGGAACATCACTACCAGTGCGGTATACAACATGTACAAGCAGCTGTGCCCGATGGTTGAGACCGACTACCTGACCCACAGGAGGATCACCGATCTGATAGCCGAGCTCGACATGCTGGGCATTCTCCACACCATAGTCATCAGCAAGGGCAGGTACGGGAGGACCAAGGAGATCACTCTCTCCGTCCACACCGCCAAGCTCAAGGAGATCTTGCTCCAGGATTACAGGCTAAAGGTGCTCTCAGGGGTCGCTGTGCCCATGCAGTCGAGGCTGGGCGCGTGATCTGCACCCAACGGCACTGGTTTTAACTGTAAGATGTGAATGGATGAATTTAATATCGTTGCGTCTTTTAGTCTAGATATTAGCGATTAATCGCTTCACAGAGACCAAGTATCATTCCTGTGGCAATCGGCTGGGACCATATATTGATGAAAATTTCCTTGCCAATATCGCCAGGAAAGCTCCAAACCTTTATTTGATGGGAAAACAGTATTCGTAGAGACTTCAGCGCTTTGTCAGTGATCACATTGTAAGCCAGGGGTACACGTCTATGCAGTCTTCATGTGGGGCCTCAAGTTTAAATGAACTGGTTTGTCAAATCAGATGTTGGCTTGCGCCGCCAGTTTTTCCAGGCGATGAAGATAAGACCCTCCGAGCAAATATGCTCAATCTCGCCTTGATCAACATATTGGCGCTCATACCTGTGCTCATTATTGCCAATTTGCTCTTTGGCAGAACTTCACTTTCAGTCATTGGGGTTGACTTTTTGGGGTTTATGCTATTTACGGCGTTATATTACTTGTTGCGCCGTGGATGGGTAAGTCTGGCGAGCTTTGGCCTGATGGCCATAGGTCTTGCTGGTACTACTGCATGCATAATAAGTCTAGGCACCATCCGTGTGCCAGCTACGGCGATGTATCTTTTATTGGTCATCATGGCTGGCCTGTTGTTTGATAGACAAGGGATAATAGTCACAACTGCCATCAGCTCTATGCTGGTTGGAGGGCTGATATTGGCAGGAAACATGGGGCTGTTGCCTACTCCTGATTACTCCACGACTGTCACCCAGTGGATCGGTTATACGGCTATCTTCAGCTGGTCTGGCTATCTCACTTTTTTTGCGCTTCAATCTGTACATAAAGCGTTGGATAGGGCAGATAAAGAACTAATAGAGCGCAAAATGGCTCAAGCCGAGCTGGCAAAGTACAGAGATCACCTTGAGGAGCTGGTTAAAGAGAGCACTGTCGAACTAGAGGCCAAGAATGCCATTTTGTCAGAGGAAGCTGCTGAGAGGATGCTGGCAGAGAGCAGGCTATCTAAATCTCAGGCATTTCAAAAGGCCATCTTTGATAGCGCACCTGATCTGATCTGGTCAGTCGATTCCAAGCATTTCGGCATCCAATTCTGGAACCACGCCTTTGAAGATTATTTCTACGAGGAACGCGAGATGAGAATCAAGCCAGGGGACCGCCCTGAGGAGCTTTTCCCGGATGGAGGCGAGTTCATAACGCTCTGGCACAAAATGTACCGGCAGTTGCTTACGAACGGGCCCTACAGCATCGAATACGAAATGTTTGCCGGGACACGTGTCCTGGAACTGAACTTCAACGCTGTGAGAGAAAATGGCGAGGTGATAGGCATCTCGGTATTCGGAAGAGATATCACTAAGCGCAGGCGCGCAGAGGATCTCCTCATCGCCTCTCAAAATAAATTTTCTGCTGCGTTCCAGATCAGCCCAGATCCTATTGCCATCACAGATATAGATTCAGGCGAGATTATCGATGTGAACCAGGCATTTGAGACCTGGTCGGGTTTTTCCAGGGCAGAGTTGTTGGGGTACACCAGCGTTGAATTGAACTTATGGGTGGACCCTATGGGCCGTGAGCGCATGCTGCAGCTCTTGAGAAGTCAGGGTGAGGTCGATGATCTGGCCGTTAGAATGCGAGCAAAGGACGGCGAGGTGCACGATATATTGTTCTCAGCACGCTTTATAGATATATTGGGCCACAGGTATGTCTTCAGCCGGGCTAGTGACGTTACTGATCAAAAGAGGATAGAAAATTCGCTAAAGGAGTCTAAAAATTACCTCGACAAGATCATCAACTCCATCGGCGATCCAATATTTGTCAAGGACAGGCAGCATAGAATTGCCTTGGCAAACGATGCTGCGTGCAAGCTCTTTGGCCGCCCAAGGGAAGAGATACTGGGAAAGACTGCTTACGACCTCTTTCCTTCCAAAGAGATGGCTGATATCTCCTGGGAGAAGGACGAAGAGGTTTTCAGCAAGGGAGTTGAAATTGTAAACGAGGAGACCAATACCTATGCTCCAGGCGCTACCCTTACGGTTCTAGTCAAGAAAACTCTGTACACGGATAATGAGGGAAATCAGTTTTTGGTAGGCGTAACTAGGGATATCACCGAGAGAAAGCAGGCGGAAGACAAGATCAGGTCCTCTCTCATTGAGAAAGAGGTTCTCCTCAAAGAGATTCATCATCGGGTTAAAAATAACCTTCAGGTGATATCCAGCCTGCTCAGCATCCAGGGCAGTTACCTCTGGGATAACGATGCTAAGAGAGCGCTGATGGAATCACAAAGCAGGGTGAAGTCCATGGCCTTGATCCATGAAAACCTGTATCGTTCTGAGAACCTGGCCAGAATAGACTTTGCCTTATACACGCGTGATCTGGTAGAGGCGCTCTTCAGGTCGTATAAGATGGATAAGAGGAGAGTTGGGCTAAATTTGAACTTGGAGGAGGTATGCCTGGATATAGACAAAGCTATCCCATCTGGATTGGTCTTAAATGAGCTGGTTACTAACTGCTTGAAGCATGCCTTCCCAGGAGGAAGAGCTGGCGAGATTGTAATTGATCTGCTCTCTATGGGGGATACTATCGTTCTAGCAGTGAGGGATAATGGGGTCGGGCTTCCAGACGAATTCGATCTTAAGAACACCACATCCATGGGCTTAAAAATAGTGAGCATGCTGACAAAGCAGCTCAAGGGCACATTGGAGGTCGATTTGAGCAAAGGCACTGAGTTCAAAATTACTTTTACGAGGAGGTAGAAAGCCTGGCAGTTCAGCTGGTGGCCAGAATATCTGTCAGATACTGATCGGCATTGAGGAGCCAGGCAAAGTGAGCATTGGATCTATTTCGACTCAGTTCTTGATGAAGCTGATTAGACAGTTATATGACCTTGTTGACTAAAAAAGTTATGCCTTGCTTGGTACTTATATGCGCCGATCGGGATTCGAACCCGAGTTTAGGCGTTGGCAACGCCTAGTGATAACCGCTACACTATCGGCGCGGTCGCCCCAGAGGGGCACCGACTCCAATTATCTCCTAATTTAAAAACATTGCGCTCGCAGGCACAGCAATGTGGCGCTGCTTGGCATGTGTCTGTTGGTTGCCAGTTTCAGACGGGCTTTCTTGGCCCGAAGAACCTTTGCAAACCTTTTATCTACCATGAGGCAGACCTTTTTGCATGGTGAGTTCACTTGCATGACATCATCGTTGTGGGAGCGGGCCCGGCTGGGCTTACAGCGGGGATGTACTGTGCCAGAGGCGGCAAGAAGACATTGATCCTGGGAAACATCTACGGCTCCCAGCTCTCGATGGGCGGGTTTTACGAGAACTATCCTGGCTTTCCTGAGGGGATTCAGGGGATAGAGCTCTCTGAGAAGATGCTCTCTCAGGCACAGAAGTACGGGGCGGAGTACCAGCCAGAGCTGGTCCAGAAGGTCGTTCACCTTGGGGACGTCTTCAAGATCAAGACCGAGAACTGGCAGTACGAGTCCAAGGCCCTGATCCTGACTATGGGCTCAGGCCACAGGAAGCTCGGGGTTCCTGGAGAGGAGAAGTACGTCACCAGGGGAGTGTCCTACTGCGTCCACTGCGATGGAGCTCTCTTCAAGAACAAGGCTGTGGCTGTGGTGGGCTACGGAAACGGCGCTGCCAGGGCAGTTTTGTATCTGGCCAACATCTGCGAGAGGGTGCATCTGATCTCTCCTCGCGACAGGCTCGTGGCTGAGTCAGTCTACCTGGAGAGGCTAAAGGAGCTCAAGAATTATAGCCCAGTATTCGGCGCAGAGGTGACCCAGATCCTCGGCAACGATTTTGTGGCTGGGATAGAGTTTAGCGTCGGCGGAACTCCGAGGTCAGTCAAGGTCGATGGAGTCTTCGTGGAGATGGGAATGAAGCCAAACACCGAGATTGCGGAGAGCCTGGGCCTGGAGCTCACCCAGGGCGGCTTCATCAAGGTCAGCAGACTGAACCAGGAGACCTCAATGCCCGGAGTCTACGCAGCAGGAGACATCACAGGCGGAAGAATGCAGGTGGCTACGGCAGTGGGCTCAGGCGCGTCTGCTGGGATTAGCGCACTCCAGTTTGTGGGTTGATCATGGCCTCTTTTAGGGAAGAAAGGGAGATCGACCTCTCCAGGCCTGTTTCCATCTGGAAGTCGCAGGACCTGATGGACGGGATGCCAGTTGGGTCCTTAACTGTGATACTCAGGACTGTGGGCTGCAGGTGGAACAGGTGCACCATGTGCGGCTACGCAGCCGAAGGCGCGCCAGCCACATCTGAGGACCTGGTCGCCCAGTTCGAAAAGGCAATGGAGAGGCTCTCTCCTGATGATAAGGTGGTCAAGATCTACACCAGTGGCAGCTTTCTCGACCCCGCTGAGATGCCAGTTCTGGCCAGGGACGAGATACTGAACAGGGTCATGGCTGCAGGATTGGAGAAACTGGTGATAGAGTCCAGGCCTGAGTATATTGCCCTGGAGGCAGTTGAAGATTGCCTCTCCAGGGTTCCTACAGAGTTCGCCATAGGTTTAGAGACCTCAAACGACCTCATAAGGCAGAGGATCATCCGCAAGGGCTTTTCCTTCGAGGACTACGCAGAGGCTTCTGGGCTTGTGCACGACCTTGGGGGCAGGGTCAAAGCTTACCTTCTCCTGAAGCCTCCATTCCTCTCAGAGGGCGCCTCTATCAGGGATGCCCTCTCCTCGGCCAGGGATGCTTCAAAGCACGCTGACGTTCTCTCCTTGAACCTGTGCAACATACAGAGGGGAACTCTCCTGGAGAGGCTCTGGGAGCGCGGGGAGTATCGTCCACCTTGGCTGTGGTCTGCAGTCGAGGTTCTGAAGAATATTTCTTTCCCGGTGATTTGCGATCCTGTGGGCGCAGGCGGAAGGAGAGGACCTCACAACTGTGGCGGGGACTGCGACAAAGCCATAGCTGAGGCCATAAGAAAGCACGCTCTGACCCAGGACAGGGGAGCCTTCGATGGCATAGACTGCGACTGCAAATCCGTCTGGAAGAGGGCAGTCGAGCTTGAAGAAGAGGCGTTTGGCGCTCCTCTTATCTGATCTTTTTTGTGCTGCAGGGTCTGGGTTTTGATCGCGGTTTAAGCCTGTGATCTTGGCAGAGCTTCCCTCTTCAGAAGATCGGTTTTGGCTGTTTGCCTGAAGGCTTTTGGAATAAATTGAAATATAAAGAACCGCCAGTTCTTATAGAGGTGTTTGGGTTGTTTGAAAGGGTTTTAGTTCCAACTGATTTCTCCAGGTACTCTCAGAAGGTCCTCGGCTGCATAGGCCAGGTACCTGGGGTGAGAGAGGTTGTGCTTCTCAATGTGATCGACAGGGATCCTCTGGCAAGGATGTGGGACCCGGCTTCCAAGATCAGGGATGCCAGGGCAGAGCTGGACAGGATGGCATCTTACCTAGGAAACGCTGGCTTTAATGTCAGGACCAGGGTTGAGATGGTGCTCGAAGGTGAGATGCCCAGCGTCATCGACAGGGTGGCGGACGAGGAGGGCGCATCCCTCGTGATAATGGGCGCCAGAGGCAAGGGAATGATACAGAACCTCCTATTGGGAAGCGTCTCCAGGGGAGTTCTGAAGTACGGAGACGACCACCTGCTCATAATGAGGTATAAGGCGATATCGGACCGCGAAGGCGCCGAGCTTCAGGATTACTGCTCTCACATCTTCTCCAAGGTGCTCTTTCCAACTGACTTCTCAGAGCCTGCCAGGGCTGCCATATCGTTCCTGAGCCGTCTGGATCAGGTGGGAAACATAGTCCTCGTGCATGTCATCTCCAAGGGCGAGTCCCAGGACGAGATCGATGCCAGGGGCCAGGAGTCCATGAGCACTCTACAAGCCATGGCAGATGAGCTTGCCAGGGCTGGCAAGAGCGTGACCTTCCATGTGGTCTCTGGAGATCCTGTCAAGGAGATAAACGCCATTGCAGAGAAGGAGGACATATCTCTCATAGCCATGAGCTCTCTTGGCAGAGATGCCCCTATCAAGGTTCATGGCAGGGGGATGATAGGCACGACCACATATAACGTGGCAAACAGCGCCACAAGGCCAGTCCTTGTGATCAGGGCAGGCAAGCCCCCGTACGCCTGAGGTTCTGGCCTTCTGGACAGGTCCCTGGCCTCGTCCATCTCCAGCTTATTTTTCATTATTTCTCAATTTTGGCGCTCTTATCATCGTTTATGGGCTTTCATAAGATAAAGAGTTAGATAAATCGCCTTAATCCTTTTAAAATCAACCTAAACTATATTAAATCTTTGGCGATCGGACTAATCTTGATTTGCTCATTTATATTGAGCTTAAAGCTCGAAATAAAAACCAAAAATGTTTAATATTGAAAGCACATCCGGTTACCAGGCCTTGGCCATAGCAGGTGAAGAGAGTGATATCGTGCCCATGATAGCTGGATTTGACATAACGGTCGTGGATCTGGCGTTGCTTGCCATATTCCTGATCGTGCTGATCTTCCCTCTCAAGGTCAGGCTTGTGGAGAAGAACCTAGAGCTGTTTCTTCTCGTCATGGGCGTGCTGGCAGTTGCAGTGACTGATAGGATGACTTCAGATCTGCTCAGGCTGGTTGTGAGGGCGCCTGTGATGGAGGGCATAGTTCCTGCGGTCCTCATAGGCGGTCTCCTCTTCTTCTACACAAGGGATCTCTTCAAGAGGGCAATGTGTTATCTGTTCGAGCGCGCGCCTCTGGCTTTGATCGTCTTTTCGACGATAGTGCTGCTGGGCTTGGTCTCCAGCATCATCACTGCCATGATTGCATCGCTCTTCCTGGTCGAGATTGCAGATCTAATGCCTCTGGAGCGCAGGGATAAGGTAGACTTCGTGATCATCTCTTGCTTTGCCATTGGCCTTGGGGCAGTTCTCACGCCTTTGGGAGAGCCCCTCTCAACCATAGCGTATATCAAATTGCAGGGTTCCCCCTACCACGCCGACTTCTGGTATCTCTTCAATCAGTTCGGAGTCCTCATAACTCTCGGAGTGATTGCCTGTGGAGTCATCGGGGTTTTTTTCGTGGGCAAGAAGACGGCTCCCTGCAATGTCAGGACTGCAAGCGCAGTCTGGTACGAGAGCAGCGTCACAGTGGTTTTCGTTAGGGCTTTCAAGGTCTATGTCTTGGTGGCGGCGCTCCTGCTGCTGGGGGCGGGAATGGAGGCAGTCATCGACAGATACTTCGTCCTCGTTCCGGCTCCAGCTCTCTTCTGGCTCAACATGGTCTCGGCCATCCTGGACAATGCAACTTTGACTGCAGCTGAGATTGCTCCTTCCATGAGCCAGCTCCAGATCAACGGCGCGCTCTACGGCCTCCTGATCTCTGGAGGGATGCTAATTCCAGGAAACATACCCAACATCATCTCTGCAGGAAAGCTCGGCATCACCAGCGCGGAGTGGGCCAGGCTTGGGGTACCCCTTGGATTGGCCCTGAACATCGTATGTTTCGTGATA
>CAZXDN010000041.1:0-25166 GCA_964639235.1 uncultured Methanotrichaceae archaeon
CAGAACCTGGAGAAGTCCACCCTTTTTGAAAATGCAATCAGCAGATCCATGGTCAGGTAGCCAACCGCAAGAGATGCAGCAAACATGGAAGCTGCAACTCCAATGGGAATAGCAGGAAGCGAGTGGTCAAGGACTGCTGCACCCATTACCGCGGGCACGCTTATCAGAAAAGAGATGGTCAGAGCTGAACTCTGATCCAGATTCCTCATCAGAAGGACAGCAAGCGTGGTGCCGGATCGCGAGACTCCTGGCAGTATTGAGAACCCCTGAGCGAGCCCCAGCATCGCCATATCCGCCAGGGTCATGTCTTCGATGCCCCTGGAGCCTGACCCGCGCATCCTGAGCAAGAGGCCTGTTGCTATCAGCATCGCGCCTATGAGGACAGTTGCCTCCCTTCCGCCTGTGAAGCTGTCTTTGAGAAGAATGTAGAGCGGAAGCCCAGTTATTCCAGTGCAGAAAGACGAGACCAGAAGCGTCCTGGTCATGGTCGAGTCAATCGACCTTATCATGCCCAGAAACTCGCGCCTGAACCTGATCAGCACAGCAGACATAGTTCCCAGGTGCAGGAAGATGGAATAGGATAGGGCGTCTCCTGGGCTGATGCCCATCCAGCCTATCATCGAGAGCATAGTCTGGCCTTCGCTGCTTACCGGCAGCCACTCCGTGACTCCCTGGAGGATGCCAAGAAATACGGCAGATAGGAGATCCATAAGGGAATAAGTTTCCCATGAGGTATTTGAGCCTGATGAGATTAATGATGGATATTTCAGTTAAAAAATTCCAAGAAGCTAAGTGCCGGCAGATATTCGCTTGTACTCATCCAGGACATCAGAGGTTTTGCCGATGGACACTATCTTTCCGCCCTTCATCAGCATGCACCTCTCGCACAGGCTCTGCACCAGCATCATGGAGTGAGAGACCAGAAGTATGGTCTTTCCAGCCTCCCTCACCTCGCTGATCTTCAAAGCGCACTTGTTCTGGAAGGCCTCGTCGCCCACAGACAGGACCTCGTCCACGAGCATGATGTCTGGGTCTGCCTGGATGGCAGTCGAGAATGCGAGCCTCAAGTACATGCCTGAGGAGAAGTTTCTCAGCTTCATGTTCTCGAACCTTTTTAGCTCTGCGAAGTCCATGATCTCCTCATACCGCTCGTTTATCTGGGACCTAGTTAACCCCATTATGGCGCCGTAGAGGTAGACATTCTGCTTTGCAGTGAGCTCAGGCTGAAATCCGACCCCAAGCTCCAGGAATGGGGCAATTCTCCCGTGTATGGTCAACTTGCCGCCGTCAGGATAGAGTACCCCTGCCAGGATCTTGAGGAGAGTGCTCTTGCCGCAGCCATTTGGCCCTATGACTCCAAACGTCTCGCCGCGCCTGACTGAGAAGGTTATATCGTCTAAAACCCTGAACTCCTCATAGGAGTATCCGCTTCCGCCCCGAAGTACTCCGACTATATGCTCGTATGTGGTCAGCTTCTTCTCATGAGGTATCCTAAACTTCTTCGATAGGCCCTCCACCACTATCGCCTCTGAGCTTGCCTCAAAGCTTCCAAAGGAAGGCCTCTTAAGCGCGCTTAAGTCCAAATCAGAGTTCCTCCGCAAACCTGCGTTCGAGCCTCTTGAAGATGGCAGAGCCCAAGAGGAGTATCAGCGCGCCAAAGGCAAATGCCAGAGCCATCTCCGTGGCAGACGGGATCTGGTGATAGAGAAGCGACTTCCTGAACATCTGAATGATCAGAGTTACGGGATTGAGCATGTAATACCCCAGATAAGGCTGCGGCACTGTGGAGAGAGGGTAGACTATTGGGGAGAGGAAAAACCCAATCTGCAAGAGAACGTCCCATATCTGATTCAGGTCCCTGTAATAGACATAGAGCGAGGCCAGCGCCAGGCTGACTCCATAGACCACCAGGAAGTAGGCTATGTGAATCAGGGGGAAGACTAGGATCGTCGCAGACAGGCCTGCCCCTAAAAGCACCAGTAAAGGCACCAGCACAAGGAACTCCAGCAGTGAGCTTATGAAGCTTGAGAGCACAGTGCTTAAGACGAGAACCTGCCTGGGTATGTATATCTTCGTGACCAGGCTTGGCTTTCCAACTATGGCGCTCAAAGATGACATGGTGCCGTTGGCCATGAAGCGCCAGCTGATTATGCCTATGAGGAGATACAGGGCGAAGTTCTTCTCCCTCATCATGAACACATTGCTGAAGACGAAGTAGAGCACCAGCATCATGAGCAGGGGGTTCAGGAGAGACCAGGCGAACCCCAGGACAGAGCTCTGGTACTTGACCTTGAGGTCGCTTACGGTAAGAATCCTTATCAGCTCTCTGTACTCCACAAACCACATTCTACGGCCTCGGTATCCTGGACCACGTCTGAATATATCTCGTTATCTCCTTCTCCTGTGCCCTGCGCAGCAATTGCCCCCTCTTCCTCAGCATTCTGGGCGCCCCGGCTACTGCGTCGGCCTTGGATTTAAGTATGATCCTTCCCTGGCCCCTTAGCGCATAGTAAGGCAGGACCAGGAGGTTTCTGCCCAGCATCCAGGGCAGCGACCTTACCAGGAACCCTCCTGGAAAATTTTTCAAGGCGTACCAGATGATGTTCCTGTTTCCGTGGTAGACTGAGAGGTCTGACCCAAACCCAGCCGTTGCACCGTGGTGGTGATGGACCACTGCGTCCGGCACGTAGACGCACCTCCAGCCAGCAAGCCTGGCCCTGAAGGCCAGGTCCACGTCCTCCATGTAAAGAAAGAAATCCTCATCGAAGAGCCCGATCTCGTCTAGCATGCTTTTTCTGTAAAGGGCGGCTCCAGCGCACGGCCCGAAGACCTCTTCAGCCAGATTGTACTGGCCAGAGTCCCGCTCGAACATGCCCCTGTCCCAGGCAGCTCCGCTTCTGGATAGGCAGATGCCAGCCGAGTTGATCCTTCCATCAGGAAAGAGCATCTTCGAGGCGCACATCCCTATTGAGGGGTCTTGACTCATGGGCTCTGCAAGGCGCTCTATGAACCTTCTGTCAGCCACAGTGTCGTTGTTGAGTGTGAGAATGTGCTCGCCTCTGGCCTGCCTGATCCCGGAGTTGGTGCCTCCTGCAAACCCCAGGTTAGAGGAGTTCACAACCAGCCTGAACTCAGGAAACTTCTCTTTTAAGAATTCTACACTTCCATCTGCTGAGCAGTTGTCCACGACTATGACCTCGAAGTCGTCGCATGTCTGGGATCGCAGAGACGAGAGGCAGCCCTCAAGATGCCGCATGCCATTGAAGTTCAGAACCACAACGCTGATCATCAACTTCACCTCAATCCTGGGCCAGGTCTTGGTAGATCATCTCTATCTGCAAGGCGACCTTCTTCCAGGAGTACTTCTCTTCCACAAGCCTCCTTCCAGACATCCCCATCTTTTCAGCCAGGCGCTCATCTTTCAAGATCCTGACTATGGCCCTGGCAAGACCTACGTCATCGTCACTGCGAACAACAATTCCAGCATTTGCGCGTCTGACGTCGTCTGCAGCTCCTGCGATCTCAGTGGCCACAACAGGCCTTGCGCAGGCCATGGCCTCCACAAGGACTATGCCAAAGGTCTCAAGAGAAGGATTGGTCGACGGCAGAACAAAGAGCCTGCAGCCGTTGTAATACCCTGCCAGATCTCCCTCAGGTATGAAGCCCGCAAAGCCTACGTTCTTCTCAAGGCCCAGGGACCTCGCAAGGCTCCTGTATGCCTCCAGCCTGGCACCTGAGCCTCCCACGACCAGCCTCACGTCCTCGAACTCCTCCTTGACTGTCTTTAGTGATCTGAGCAGTACCTCAAGACCCTTGAACCCGTGAAACTCGTCAAGCACGCTTAAAAAGAAGACGTCGCACCTTTGTGGCGCCGAAAATGGCACAAACGCCTTCTCATCAACGCCGATTGGCACCACAGATACCTTGTCTTTATGATCCTCAAGGCAGCTCGATAGGTGAGACGATCTGGCAACCAGAATTTTATCAGCTGAATCCAGAACGAACTTCAGGCCTGAGCGATTGTAAGCTCTGGCCAGATAGGACGCAGTGCCCCTTCCCACTATGTCGCTGTGGTAAGTCAGGACAAGGGGCTTTCTCCTGAACCTGGAGGCTGCAGCGCTCCAGTCAGCGCTCCAGGGAGTAGGCATATGCGCGTGTATCAGGTCGAACTTCTCCCCGAACAATGCCCAAGGGAGCGACGGAGTGATGTTGGTGTTGGCGATCTTTCCAGCAGACCAGAGAGGCTTCACCTCGACCTTGTCTCCAAGCACTCTTTGCCCTGGAGTATCAGCACAGATTACCTTGACCTCATGGCCCAGCATGGAGAGCTGAGTGGAGAGATTTGCGACGTAGCTCTCCACGCCCCCCGGCGAAAAGAGCCTGACAGGCGTCTGAAGTATCTTCATGGCCGCACATCGGGACTGCCCACTCTTCGCCCCGGCCCTGTGCAATGAACGAGATCTACTGCCACAGCTTTCATGCCTCCAAGCCAGACGGACTTCCACTCTCCAGCTTTATCTATCTTCGCAGGCCCTGTTCAGAGATCTGCCTGAACCGTGAACATCCGAGCCTTCGAAGGCATAGCCATCACGAGCAAAAGCTGCGAAGGCTGCGTGAATCCAGGATTCGTAGACGATACGGCGAAAGGTATTTTATAGAGCAATGGACTTCAGAATCGCGGAATAGAGCTGCCAGATATAGATCATAGTAAGACTTTGCAGGGCTGCGCGCCTGGACTGGAACAGATATATGAACTGCAGCACATCGAAGGAGATTGGATGACAGAACTGCTCGTCATCGGCGGAGGGCTCCTGGGACGCGAGGTCGCCCGCAGATCCAGAGAAGAGTTCAAGACCGCTGTTACATACAACTCAAACCCCCAGGAAGTAGAGGGCTGTGCTTCCTATCAGATGGATATAACCAGGAGCACAGATCTCGTCAGATCGCTCTCGCCGCAGTACGTCGTCCTGACAGCTGCCATGACCAATGTGGACCGCTGCGAGACAGATCCAGAGGGCGCCTGGAAAGCAAATGCCCTGGGGCCAAAAAATCTGGCTATGGCTGCAAAAGAGGCAGGGTCCAAGCTGATATACATATCCACAGACTACGTCTTTGATGGAGAGCGCTGCCTCTACAGAGAGGGCGAGCAAACGAACCCCATAAACTGCTACGGCAAGAGCAAGCTCGAAGGCGAGATCTATGCCAGGGAGATCTGCCCTGACTGCCTGATTGCCAGAACCTCTGTGCTTTATGGCTGGAACCCCAACAGGCCCAACTTCATAACCTGGGTCATATCCGAGCTGAGACAGGGCCGCAGGGTCAACATAGTCCAGGATCAGCACAATACTCCCACGTTATCCTCCAACCTGGCAGACCAGATAATGGCCATCCTGGATGAGACTGGAGTCTTCCACACCTGCGGATCGGAGCGCATAAGCAGATTCGATTTTGCATCAAAGGCCGCCAGGGCCTTTTGCCTGGACGAGAGCCTGATCAACCCGATTACCACAGATCAGCTCAGCTGGAAGGCCAAGAGGCCGATGGACTCCTCTTTGGACACCTCCAAGGTCTCCAGGTTCGCAAAACCTTTAAGTGTAGACGAAGGCCTGAGAGCAATGACAAGAGATGAGGAGAACTGTTGAAATGAAAGGCTTGATACTCTCAGGAGGCTTTGGAACAAGGCTTAGGCCTCTCACCTACTCTCAGCAAAAGCAGCTCATACCTGTCGCCAACAAGCCGATACTCTTCTACGCAATAGAGGACATAATTGCATCAGGGGTCCATGAGATAGGGATAATTGTGGGACCAAACAGGAGCCAGGTTGAGAAGACTGTCCTTGAAAGAAAGTGGGATGCAGAGATTGAGTTCATACCCCAGGACATGCCAAGAGGCCTGGCGCATACCGTTATGATCTCAGAGGAGTTCATAGGAGACGACTCGTTCGTGATGTACCTTGGAGACAACCTCCTCTGCAATGGGATCACAGATCACGCCCAGAGCTTCAAGAGCTCAAAAGCAGATGCCTCAATCCTCCTCACAGAAGTCGAGCACCCAGAGAGGTTTGGAGTAGCCCAGCTCGACGATAAAGGCGAGATAGTGAGGCTCATAGAGAAGCCCAAGGTCCCGCCCTCAAACCTGGCCTTGGTTGGAGTATACCTCTTCAAGCCAGTCATATTCGAGGCTGTAAACGACATCAAGCCCTCATGGAGAAACGAGCTTGAGATAACAGACGCTATCCAGTGGCTTGTGGACAAGGGATACCATGTGAAAGCCTCACTGGTCAAAGGCTGGTGGAAAGACACCGGAAGGCCTGAGGACATCTTGAGCGCGAACAACCTCATACTCGACGCCCTGGAGCCATCGTGCTCAGGGACGGTCGCCTCTGGCTGTGCTACACAGGGCAGGGTCGAGATTGGAGAGGGCACAGTCCTGGAGGAGGGCACTGTCGTCAGAGGCCCTGTGATAATAGGGCAAAACTGCAGGATTGCCAACTCTTACATAGGCCCTTACACCAGCATTGGCGACCGCTGCCAGATCTCAAACGCTGAGATCGAGGGCTCAATCGTCATGGACGGGACCAAGATCGATATTACCAGGAAGATTGTAGACAGCCTGATAGGCGCAAATGTGAGCATTTCTGAGAGCCTGCAAAAGCCCAACGGCTACAGGTTTGTGGTCGGCGACAGCTCGGAGGTCAGAGTTTGATTAAAGGCGTCAAGACGAAGGATTTGAAGGTAATTCCAGATGAACGCGGCTGGCTGATGGAGATACTGAGGTGCGACGATGAGATCTTCTCCAGCTTCGGCCAGGTATACCTCACAACTGCATACCCAGAGGTTGTGAAGGCCTGGCACTACCACAAGAAGCAGACTGACAACTTCACCTGCATCAAGGGCATGATGAAGGTTGCACTCTACGACGACAGAGAGGACTCCAAGACATACAGAGAGGTAAACGAGTTCTTCATAGGCGATAGAAGGCCCATGCTCATAAGCGTGCCCCCAATGGTCTATCACGGCTTCAAGGCAGTGGGAGCAGAGACCGCCTACTTCCTGAGCGTGCCCACTCTTGCCTACGATTACAAAGAGCCCGACGAGTACAGGCTCCCACCAGACACTGATAAGATACCCTACGACTGGATATTGACACCTGGGAAGAAGAACGGCTAAAACAGGAAAAGAACTGCTAAAAGTGGAATACAAGTGAGTGGTACACAAATGAAGCTGCTAATTACCGGAGGAGCCGGGTTCATCGGCTGCAACTTCGTCAGGCACGTCCTGGAGAACCACCCGGATTATGAGGTCACAGTCCTCGACAAGCTCACATACGCCGGAAGGATGGAGAACCTGCAGGAGGTAAGAGACGAGATCACATTCATCAAGGCAGACATCTGCAGCCCTGAGGACGTGGCTAAGGCACTCAAGGACTGCGATGCAGTTGTCCACTTCGCAGCAGAGACCCACGTGGACAGGTCCATAACCGATGCCGGCTCCTTCGTCAAGACAAACGTCCTTGGGACTTACACACTGCTTGAAGCCGCCAGGAACTCGTCTGTAGAGAAGTTCATCCAGATAGGCACTGACGAGGTCTACGGAAGCGCAGAGTCGGGCTCGTTCTCTGAAGACGATCCCCTCAACCCTTCGTCGCCATACTCCTCATCCAAGGCAGGAGCAGACCTCCTTGCAAAGTCGTACCACACAACCTACTCAATGCCTGTGTGCGTGACCCGAAGCTCGAACAACTTTGGACCATACCAGTTCCCTGAGAAGCTCATACCGTTCTTCATAAGAAGAGCCCTTGATAAAGAGAAGCTTCCAGTCTACGGCTCTGGAATGAACGTGCGCGACTGGCTCTACGTCAGGGACAACTGCTCTGCAGTTGACCTTGTGCTCCACAGTGGCTTGCCCGGCGAGATATACAACATCGGTGGAGGAAACGAGCTGACCAACATCGAGATTACAGGCAGGATCCTCTCCCAGCTCTCAAGGCCAGAGAGCCTGATTGAGCACGTGAAAGACAGGCTTGGCCACGACTTCAGGTACTCCATAGACTGCAGCAAGGTGAGAGATCTCGGATGGAACCCATCCAGGAATTTCGACCAGGCCCTGAAGGAGACCATAGACTGGTACACTAAGAACGAGTGGTGGTGGAGGGGCCTGATCTAGGCATCCTTCGCCATCATAACGCGCTTGAGCCTTGAGCAGTGCATGCGCTCCCTGAACCTCTAGGAGAGAATTCCAAGGATAATCTCCAGGGAAGAATTCCAGGATATTTTCAAGCCTGATGCGCCAAGAGTGGATAGATCTAGATCAAAGACTCCTGTGCATGAGATGCTGCTTGACCAGCAGGTCTATGCCCTCTTTTAAGGAGCACCTGGCCCTGAATCCCAGGGCTTCCTCTGCCTTAGCTGTGTCTGCCAGGGTGTGCATGACGTAGTTCTTGATGGGGTTCTCGACGTACCTGGGCTCGGCTTCCAGGCCGAGCCTGTCCTGCAGCATCATCAGGACATCATTGAAGCTGTAAGCATTCCCAGTGCCCACGTTGACCACGCCCTGGAAGTCTGAGGCCATTGCGAGCCTCATGGCGCGCACGACGTCTTTCACGTAGACGAAATCCCTGGTCTGGGCGCCGTCCCCGTAGATCACAGGCTGCTTTCCATCGAGGAGCTGCCAGAGGAACTGTGAGACCATGTTGGCATACTGCCCCTTCTCCTTCTCTTTGGGGCCGTACACAGAGAAGAACCTCATGCCAGCAGAGCTCAGGCCATAGAGGCTGTGGTAGAGCTCTGCCATCCTCTCTATGCAAAGCCTGGCCTCTGTATAGTAGTCAGTGACCTTGAACTGCATCTTCTCGTTATGTGGGGGTTTCAAGCCGCTGTAGAGCGAGGACGACGAGGCATAGACCACCCTTGCTCCAGACTTCATGGCAAGCTCGAAGACAGCAATGGATTCGTTGATCGCCTTGCCAACCAGGGAAGGGTCCCTCTTGTACATGGGAGACGACGATGGTATCCCCAGGTGGAATATCGCATCAGGCTCAAGATCAAGCCCAGGAATCTCAGAGCATCTCGCCTCGATTATGTCCAGGCGCCCTTCCAGGCCAGACAGGTTACGCACGCTGCCAGTGTCCATGCAGTCGAGAACAGTCACATCTGAGCCCTCTGCCAGAAGGTCCTCGACAAGGTTTGAGCCTATGAATCCCGCGCCGCCTGTTACAAGTATCCTCAATTCATTACCTCTCGATAAATTACCTCTCGATATGCTTTAGAACTTCGAAGAGATTTTTGTCCCTGAAGTTGTTGTCCATTATCTGATATAGCTTGATCGGACATGACGATATTGTTGAGATCACCTGAGCCACGAGCTGTAGGCCCCTTCGACTCTGCTGCAGATGGAGTCCCAATCGTACCTCTTTGCCAGGTCGATGCAGTCTGATCTCCGGCTCTTCCCACAAGAGAGCTGATCCAGGATGGCCGATGCCAGGCTCTCAGCTGAGAGGTCGCAGACAGATCCCGTCTTCTCAGAGATCAGGTCACACGTCGCGTTCATCTTATGCCTCACAGTAATTACAGGAATGCCGCAGGCGTTGGCATCAAGCGCGACCATTCCAAAACCCTCTCTGGTCGAAGGCAAGACGAACGCCCTGGAGGACTTCATCCGCGATATTGCACTGGAGTAATCCTCGTAAAACCCGGAAAACTCAATGTTGGATGCCAGCCCCAGGTCTGACGCAAGGCGCTCTAGCTTCTGAGCCTCAGGCCCACTTCCGATTATCACGAGCTTCACATCAGGAACCTCTCTTTTCACACGCGCCAGAGCCCTGATCAATACGTCGACGTTCTTGTGCGCCGCAAGCCTTCCTGCGAAGACCAGGTCGGATGGCTCATCCGACGCCCTAACCCGGCATATGGCATCGAAGTTGATCCCGTTTGGTATGGCCAAAACGCCTTTTGTCCCCAGAGCCTCCAGGTCTGCCTTAGTCCTCTCAGATACCGCTATGTTCCTGTCTGTGAGCCTTGAGACCGCCAGCTCGATGGCCTTTCCAAAGGCTCCCTTCAATCCCAGGTAGTCATACCAGTAGTCTCCCCAGACCTCGTGCCAGGTGATGGCGAGGCGAGATCCCGATTTCAGGGATAAAAGCTTTGCAGGAAAGCACGGAAGATATGGAAACTCCTGGCAGTCCACCAGTTCGAACTCTCCTCTAAGAGATGTCAGAACCCTCTGCGAGAAAGAGAGAGCCTCTCTAATAGACCGCCTTTCCCCAGAGTACAGGCTCATAGGCCTGCATATGCCGTGAAGCAAAACCCCTTCGCGCTCTATGACATCCGGGCCATCCCACCACTTGATTCCAAAGCAATGGACCTCGTGGCCGCGGGCTGCAAGCCTCTTGGACAGCTCGCTGATCCTCATCTCAGCCCCGCCCTTGACCCAGGGATAGACTGCATCGTAGACGTAGGCGATCTTCATCTTCTCAGCCATCTGCGCCGTGACTGCCGTTTCCGTTGTTCAGCAAGAGCAGACTTACGAACATCCCAGAGAAGATGGTCTGTATCCCCAAGATGGACAAGATGAGAGCCATCATGGCGCTCTGGATCTCGTAGAGCGAGCCAAACCCTGAGGCAGACCAGCTGAACAAGACCTTTATCCCAAGAAGCACTCCCAGCGCCAGAAGCACAATTCCCAGTATCAGCTCTTTTTCCAAAGAGTGGTAGCTTATCAGCATCTTCACTAGCCTGCTCTCTCCTGAGATGCCGTATATGGCTCCGAAAGCCCCGAAGTAGAGGCCCGCCAGGAAAGTCTGGTAGCCTATGATGAGAAGAAGGCTTCCGAGGATGAGAGAGTGCATTCTAAGCTCGCTCGATCCAGTCTGCATCGAGACCCTCATGGCCAGCGCCAGGCCAAGGATCAGGGCCACGAGGCCTGGTACGAGGAGAAATGGGACTGGCCTGTAGAGCATCATGAAGCGCAGGTGCCTCCAGCCGTCTGAGAAAGAAGAGAGCTTCGATTTTCCGGCCCTTGGGTAGTAAGAGATTGGCACCTCTGCGATCCTGAGGTTCTGGTGGGCGGCCTCGATCACCATCTCAGAGGCGAACTCCATACCGCCTGTGTGGAGCTTTAGCCTGTCCAGGGCCTCTCTGGTGATGGCCCTCATGCCGCAGTGGGAGTCTGAGATGCCTGCTCCAAAAAGCTTGTTCAAGATCCAGGTCAGGGCCGGGTTGCCCACGTACCTGTGAAGCGCGGGCATGGCGCCGGGCTTTATCTGGCCCTTAAGCCTCGTTCCCATGACGAGGTCGTAACTGCCATTGGAGAGAAGTTCGATGAAGTTCTTCATCTCCTTTGGGTCATAGGTCATGTCCCCGTCGAGTATGACTATGTACCTGCCCTTTGCCTCCTGGAAGCCCCTGAGGTATGCGTTGCCGTACCCCAGCTTCTGAGGGGTCACAACCACTGCACCAAGAGAAGCGGCAATCCCGCCAGTGCCGTCAGTTGAGCTGTCGGAGATGATGATCTCTCCATCGATCCCCATCTCCTTGAAGGCTTCCTTGGCCCTGTGGATGCACTCGCCTATGGCCTCTGCCTCGTTCATGGCTGGGATGACTAAGCTCACTAGTGGCACGCCATGCTCATCGCCTCCCCAGAAGTTAGCCTTTTCGATATACATCCCCGCGAATAACTGGAGCTCTCTGCCAAAAGGCCATAGGGCCGTGCGCCCTATTCCTCAAAGCTGTGAAAGTCACAGGAAACTATAAATATGGCATACCGGAAGGCTAATACCTCTCTTAACAGGACAGATGCCGAATGCCCGACCCACACAGGCACAGATTTTCAGGACCTGGATGGGCTTCAGGGAGGTAACATGACTTTCAAGGTTCCAGCAGAGATCACAAAAGCATCCATAGCATCAGGATGCACGAAGTGCAGCATAACCTGGCAGAAACTGCTGATACTGGGCTTTTTAGCAGGAGCATATATCGCATTTGGAGCGCTTTTAAGCGAGATCGTGGCAGGAGGCCTCTCCAACGGGACGATCACTGCAGCTGACGGCAGCATCTGGAAGATCGCCCTTCCCACAGGCCTCGTCAAGTTCGCAGCAGGAGCGGTCTTCCCAGTCGGGCTGATGCTCGTGGTGATCGCAGGCGCAGAGCTCTTCACAGGAAACTGCATGTTCGCGCCAATAAGCGTCATGAACGGGGAAGCCAAGATGGGCGGCCTCCTCAAGAACTGGGTTCTGGTCTACATAGGCAACTTCATAGGCGCAGTCTTCCTGGCCTACTTCCTGGCATACCTGGCAGGCTTCTTCAATGTGATGCCCTGGGCAGGCTGGGCGGCTACAGTTGCCAACACCAAGTGCGGCCTGGACCCCATGACAGCCTTCTGGAGGGGCATAGGGTGCAACTGGCTGGTGTGCCTTGCCGTTTGGCTCGCCATAAGCGCTGAGGACGTGATTGGAAAGATCTTCGCCTGCTGGTTCCCGATAATGGCCTTCGTGACGATCGGATTTGAGCACAGCGTGGCAAACATGTTCTTCATACCCCTTGGGATATACGTCGCCAACGACCCGACCATCGCCCCGAAGCTGGCAGATGCGAGCATCGCCACAGGAAATCTCGTGGGCTCTGCTGGCTGGTACAACTTCTTCATAACAAACCTAGTGCCAGTGACCCTGGGAAACATCGTGGGAGCTGCGCTCTTCGTGGCTGCTCTCTACTGGTATGTCTACATCAGAGGGCCGCTTTGCAAGAACACGAAATGATGATGCAAAAGGCATAAGGGCTCTCCAACGAATGGAGCTGCTGCAGATGGCGCTGCAGCGCTCTTCGTAGTTTTCATCTCAGATTTTTTGTCTGCAGTGGATTTATTGATATGATTTATCGAGCCATTTATGCAGATAAACCAACTCACATCGAGCAATTTGGACCAACCTCGCGGCAGCTGCTTGTTGAGATCCAAATACATAAAAGAGCAAGCGCAAAAAGCCTTCGACGGGAATCGGACCCGTGACCTCTTCCTTACCAAGGAAGCGCTCTACCGACTGAGCCACGAAGGCACCTGTACTGCCTCGGTGCAGATCTGAGCTGCCAAGGCGCTATCGCCCTGATGCGCTCCCCGTTTTTGAAGCTTTCGGTAGAGAAGGCATCTGGCCAGAGCGGATCAGGGCATTTTTGGGCCTGGCATTCGAGCGAATGTATCCAGGTGAGGTCTCACCGGCCTGGATCAAACGGGATTGGCTCAAACGGGCCTGGCGCAGACATCTTCAAGCTCAGGCCTGGCATCAGATGCCGCAGGCCCATCGCTTGAGCCTTCGCCACCTGAGTCAGACGCCTTGGGATCCCTGCCCAGGACCATGTTGTAGACCTCTTCAGTCCTCACAGCGATCCTGTCCCAGCTGAACTCCTCATCGATCCTCTGGGACCCAGCTGTTGCCAACCGCCTCATCTCCTCAGGATTTGACAGCAGCCTGTTCACGCACCAGGCAATCGACTCAGGCTGGACATAGGCCAGTATCCCGTCTTCGAAGTTCCTGATGATGCTTATGGCCTCTGTCGCGACAAGGGGCTTGCACGCGTCCCAGCCCTCAAGCACGACCACTCCGAAAGGCTCGTTCCTTGATGGGATACACACCAGGTCGCAGGCGTTCATGAGCTCCTCCTTGGCAGCCCCAGAGGTGTACCCGAGGAAACTGCAGGCGTCAGAGACCCCAAGCTCTCTTGCCTTCCTCTCGCACTCAGCCCTCATCCCGCCCTCACCTATGAAGACGAACCTGACGTCGCCCCTGTTCCGGAGGATGTGGGGGATCGCCTCCACCAGAAGGTCAGGGCCCTTCTGGAAGCTCATCCTCCCGCAGAAGAGGACAACAGGCGCCAGCGGGTGAATGCCATACCGCTCTTTAACTCGCCCTGCGTCGAGGCTTCTCCTCATCTTCCCTGCCACTATGCCGTTTGGTATGATGCTCATCTTCCATTCAGGCACAGAGTAGACCCATGTGAGCTCGTCGATCATCCGCCTGGTGGTCACTATCACCCTTGCAGACTCGTAGCAGCCCAGCCACTCCCTGTGAGAGATCTCTCTGGCAGTTGGGGAACCGACGAAGTTGTTGCCGTTTCTGCCCCACTCGGTGCTGTGCATGGTGATTATGTAGGGAAGCTTATGGTCGTACTTGATCCTGTTTAAAGCGTTGACGGGGTGCCAGTCGTGGCCGTGGACCAGGTCGAACCTGCCAAAGATGTTCTGCACCCCGCCGAAGCGGTCGTACATGGCGTCGCACATCCTGTCCATCTCGCAGAGGATGTCGCAAGCGCCCTCGAAGTCGACCCGCTGGTAGTGGACGCCGTTTATCTTGTCATAAGAGTCGAAATCGCCCCTCCTAGTGAAGACGTGTACTTCGTGGCCTCTCCTGGCCAGCGCTTCAGATAGCTCGGAGACGTGAGGCGCCACGCCGCCGACCTTTATGGAGTATAGGCTCTCCCAAGAGAGCATTCCAATTCGCATCTCCTTCACCGATTTAAATGAACATTATTTTTAATCGACAATATATTCCCTCACATTGCTGCAACATGCCAGGCTATTCGCCGCCATCATATCAAGCAACTCGCACGAAGATAAACGTTTTGTGACTTAATCTTCCGACTAGATAACTACTTTCGCGTCTGTTAATTCATCAACCTTTCGGTTTTTTGAGACCAGTATTGCGCCGCGCAGCTCGCTTGCTGCCTGCTCAGGTGGCACGGAATTGATGTACACGCCTGTGCCCTTCTCAAAGCCTGCAATCTTGGAGATCGCAGGCTGTATCCTCAGGTTGAAGTGGTAATCGGACTCCAGCTGGTAGAACATGAAATTGTAAGGCGGATTGTCCAGGAGATCTGATAGAGCAGCAAGAGCGGTTCTGAGGATCTCTCCCAGATCCGACATCTGCTTGTCTGTCAGGTCCTCCATGTTGCTGACGTGTCCCCTTGAGAGGATCCAGGTCTCATAGGGCGCCTGTGAGAAGAAAGGAGCTATAAGTATCCAGCTATCGTTTCCTGCAATAAAGCGCTCTGATGCCTCTTCCCTGTTCACGACGTTGCAGTACAGGCAAAATGATGCAGAAGAGATGGCAGACATCTCTCTCTTCAAGATTGGCGGAAGGAGAGGAATTGCCACCACCTGGGAGTGGCTGTGATGAAGCGATGCTCCAGCAGCCAGCCCGCGGTTCTTGAAGAGCGAGATGTACCTGACGCCTTCCATGCGCCTGTAGTAGGAGTACCTGTCGCGAAATACGGAGAGCAACAGGCTCATCTGCTCCTGGTCGAACCTGGCTGCGTTTGCCTTGTGGTCAGGAGAGTCGATTATGACCTCGTGGTAGCCGTGGCCAGGAATTGCCACCCACTCAGGAGTGGGAGGCGGCGGCTGAGGTATCATCGCAGCAAAGAGGTTTGGAACCACCCTCATCTTCCAGTCCCTCACCCTCTCTGACTCTGTATCCTTGAGAATGCCTCTTTTGGTGTAAACGGCAACTGCAGGGGGAGTTGCCTCCTCGTTTCCAGGGCAAAATGGACAGGAACCTGAATTATCAGGAGCTGCCTCCTGAGACTTGAAGTCTGAGGGCCTCTTCTTTCTCTCAGCTGCAATTATGCAGTACTCGTCTAGAAAGTAGTGGCGCCTCAGCTCCGGGATTCCACCACCTCCCTGTAGATCTCCAAAGTCTTCTTGGCAGCTTTCTCCCAGGTGAACTCATCTAGGACTCTTCTTCTGCCATTTATTCCCCAGGCCTTGAGCCTTTCAGGGTCTTCCAGTGCAAGGTTGATGCCCCAGGCGATGTCCTTTGGGTCCCTGGGGTTGACATGCACGCCTGTGGGCGCGTCAGATGCAGGGTTCTCGACGATCTCTCTGAGGCCACTTACACCGCTTGCTCCCACGACCTCAGCTCTCGCCATGGCAGAAGCCTCCAACCCCACAATTCCAAAGGGCTCGTAGAGGCTGGGGAAGACCACCAGGTCTGCCAGAGCATAGTGGTAGGCTTTGGCCTCAGGGTCCAGGAAATCGGTCACGAGCCTGGAGCTGCCTCCCAACCTGGACCTGACCAGCGGCTCCAGACTTCCCCTGCCAACCATGAGGAGCCTGGCATTGGGGTGCGTCTCCTGGACATAAGGCATTGCATCCAGCAGCTGGATCACGCCTTTGACAGGCTCCAGGCGCCCCAAGAAGAGGATCACAAGGTCGTCATCCGAAAACCCATAGCTTCTCTTGAGCTCGGAAAGCTTCTCTGGGTCGATCCTATCAGGATCAAAGAGGTCTGCATCCACTCCGTGGTAGCAGACCTTGATCTTACCACCTGGAACGCCCATGCCCTCAAGCTCGCCCTTCATGGCGTGAGAGACTGTGATGACGGCATCAGCCACCCTGGCACCAGTGGTCTCAAGAGAGACCAGCTGAGGGTTGGGGCGCTCAGACCTGCCAATCTCAGTCCCGTGGCAGTGATAGATCATCGGGACTTTCGCCCTCTTGGCTGCCATGCCTCCAGGAAGCCCCAGCCAGTCGTGGGCAACGCAAAGGTCAAAGGGCCCCTCCTCCACGACTCCAGAGGCTGCGAGCTGGTTGTAGCTGAGGAGGTCTGACAGGAACTCCAGGCCGCTGCCCCAGCCCAGAGTCTCCTTCGAGAAGAAGATCTCCAGGCCGTCTCTCATGGGAACCGGCACGACCCTGAAGGCCTCGACTCCATCTATTGCCTCGTGCCTCGGAAGATCTTTCGTGCCCAGGGAAAAGACTGCCACCCTGTCGCCAAGTGCAGTTATGGCCCTGGATATGAAGTCCACATAGACCCCCAGACCGCCGTAGACCAGAGGCGGAAATTCAGTGCTGAGATAGGCGATTCTCACACAACATACCCCCAATTGCAGAGCTTAAAGATTGAGATCGAAATCTTGCTGCACACATCTGTAAATTAAAGCTGGAACCGACATCACAAGCTACAGCGCCAGGCTCCTGTAGTACTCAGTCACAGGCTCCTTCCAGCTCATCTGCTTGGCCAAGGAGAACGACTCCTCGCACAGAAGCCTGTACTTCACCTGGTCGTCCAGATAGGTCCAGGCAAAGTAATCCATGGCCAGGGCATAGTCAAGCACAGTCTCCTGAGGAAGGTCGTCGACGTTATCCACTATGATCACGCCGCCAAGGCCAGGCACCCTGCGCCTGATCTTCTTCAAGGCATCGCTAAATCCCGCAGCCCTGCTGACGATGCTAGGAGTCCCCTCCTTTCCCGCCTCAAGAGCAGTCAGGAGAAACGGCTCGTACTGCGAGGGAAAAACCCCAGCAATGCAGCCTGCCATGATCTCGTCAGTTCTCATGCCCAGGCCGCCGTCGCTGGGCCCCACCCACTGGGGATAGAGCACTGCGCAGACGTTTCTGGACCCAGAGATCAGGTTGCCCTCGTCTAAGCCGCGCTCCTTGATCATCTTCTCAAGGCGAATCTCTTCGCCCACGAGCACCTCAGCCGGAAGGTTGATTGGAAACCCGTCAGGGAGCTTGTCCTTGGGCTTTGGGCCGTGAGCTGTTATCAGGAAGCAGACGACCTTGACGTCCTCGGCCCTGCGCTGGCCTGTTATCCTGTGCTTCAGAAGGTGATCATGAAGCGATAGAGCATCTAAAAGCTGGGGATAGCCCTTGTTCTCGATCTCTATCCTGGAGATGGTAAATATCGGAATTATGTTCTCCGGATCCAGCTTCTTGCCATCCTTTTGCTTGAACAAGTTGTCGGCGAGGAAGCTCTGGATCTTCGCCCTGCAGCGGTCCTTCTTGGACCAGTCTATCTCCTCAGAGTCTGCGTCTATCCCGTTTCTTATGACCAGGCCCTTCATGTTGTAGAAGAGCATCGCCTCCTTCATCGTGGACAGGCCAACAAACGTGACCACGTCCGCATACCTTGCAAGAGACTCTAAAGTGGCCATGCCAATGGGCGTCCCAGGCTCCCAGGATGAGTCGTTCTTCGCAACCTTCTCCAGAGTCTTGAACCCTGCAGTTCTTCCTGGAGATGTGGCGTGAAGCGTGGCCATGGTCCTCACAGGCACTCCGAGCTTCTTTAGCCTGGCTATGGAGTAGAAGACGCCAAACTCGTGGCAGTGGAGCGAGATCCTGACTTTAGGCATGAGCGCTCTGGCGAACTCAGAAACTGCCTTGTCCTTGTACTTCTCAGCCGCTTCCTCATTTAAGTGAACCATGATCCTGACGAACTCTGAGATGGCATAGGAGAGCTCCAGGTAATGGGTGTACTCATCTCCATAATGGGCCCTCTCGAACTTCATCGAGTCCAGGCCTATGAGGTGATAGGCTTCTGTCTTGATGGCACTGTCAAAGGTCATGTCCTCTCCTTGCCAGCGCGTCATCCTGGACTGGTAGTTGTCTGTGGGAAAGAGGAGATAGCCTATGGGCACGCCGTTTACAGTCTCCTGGCAGGTGACCACGTCAATTCCGCTTGAAGTCAGAGAGGCCAGAGCAGAAGCGACCTCAGGCCCAAGATTCATCTGATCGTATCCTGAGATGTCAGTTACTCTGGCCTTTCCACGGTTCCAGTCAGAGCCCTGGGTCTTGTAGTAGGGACCGGCAACCAGGATGCCAACTCCATCCTCTAAAGACCCGTCCGCTATGAGCTGAGCCATAGTGTGAGACTCGGCGTCTATGACGTTCCAGATGCCGCCCATCTTGTTCGATGCAGGGCCTGCCTCTTCTCCTGCCAGCACGATCCATCTTTGAATCATAAGGCCTCACGGATACGGGGAGAGAGATGAGACAGACATGCCGTCGTCGGAGATGTCGAGTATCCTTATCGTGTTGGCGATCTTCGAGCCCCTCATCTTCATCACATAGATGGACCTAATCAGTATATTTCCTATCCTGTCGCGGTTGAGGACTGTCGCAGAGTCCGCCCCGTACTCGAGGAGCTGGTTCATCCCAAAGGCTGTGCCTATGGTTATGACAGAGGTCACACCGTGCAACCTGATCATACCAAACAAGTCGTCTGCAAGCGATCTCGCCTTGAAGGGAGACTCAACTGCCGTGAAGAAGGCCATGAGGTCGTCTATGAAGAGCCTGGAAGGCTTCTCCTCATCGAGCTTTCTTGAAACCATCTTTCTGAAGTTGACCAGGAACTCCACAGGGTCCACGTCTATGCTCTTCTGGAGCCGGAGAACAGGATCTGTGACGTCCACGATCGAGAGCTTGCCTTCGCTCTCGAGCTTGCCCAGATCCCACCCGAAAGAGGAGTCCATCTCCCTCTTGAGGTAGTCTGAGCTCTCAGATGGCGTGACGATCATTCCCTTCTCGCCTACCTTAATGCCATAGTTTATGAACTGGGTTGCGAAGACGGTCTTTCCGGTACCAGAGGGGCCGGTGATCGTATTAACAGTCCCCCTGTGAAAACCTCCGTCTATAAGATCGTCAAACCCAGGAATGCCTGACTTAACCCTTGGATACTTAGGATCTGGTACCACGTGCCTCGCCCCGTTCGCGCTTGGCGCATCCGCGCCTCACCCTCAGGATATTTTGGCCGACTAAAGGTATTAGGCTTTTGGTTAGTCTTTAGAGGTGGAGATCTCGAAGCACCTAAATATTTTGAATGTATATCAGCTTCCTATGACAGATATATCCCTCTGCTTCGAAGTTCACCAGCCGTTCAGGCTCAAAAAGAGCTTCTTTTGGGAGGGCTCGTCTCTTCGAAAAGCCGCACCTGGAGAACTCTTCAACTTCTACTTCGACGAGGGAGGAGATCACGAGATCTTCGATAGGGTAACTAGCAAGTGCTACCTCCCTGCAAACAGGATCATCCTCGAGGAGATCAGGCGCTTTGAGGAGACAGAGAAGCCCTTCAAGGTGGCGTACAGCCTCTCAGGAGTCTTGCTGGAGCAGTGCATGCGTTACTCCCAGGAGCTTTTAGACTCGTTTGCCCAGCTGGTGGATACTGGTCTGGTAGAGGTGATGGAGCAGACTTACTACCACTCGCTTTCAAGCCTGTATGAGGACAAGAGCGAGTTTGAAGAGCAGGTGAAGATGCATAGAGACCTGGTCTGGGACCTGTTTGGCACCAGGCCTGAGACTTTCGAGAATACAGAGCTGCTATACAACGACGAGATAGCAGGCATGGCACAGCGCCTGGGCTACAAGGCCATCTTCACAGAGGGCATTATCGCAGACCCCAACTACGTCTATCGCCCTGAAGGTACAGAGATCGCTCTGCTCTTGAGGAACTATCAGCTCACAGACGACGTGGGCTTCAGGTTCTCCTCAAGGAGCTGGGAGGAGTATCCACTCACTGCGGACAAGTACTCTGCATGGCTCTCGGTCACTCCAGGAAAGTGCATAAACCTGTTTTGCGACTACGAGACGTTTGGAGAGCACCAGTGGCCAGAGACCGGCATCATGGAGTTCCTCAGATACCTGCCAAGAGAGGTTCTCAAGTGGGACAACCTGCGATTCAGAACTCCAAAGGAGATTGCTTCAGACATCTCGCCTGAGAGGACGATTGGCGTGAAAAATACAGTCTCCTGGGCAGACATAGAGCGCGGCACAAGCTCCTGGCTGGGAAACGCTCTCCAGTGGGCCTGCTACACCTACGAGAAGAGGCTAGAGGCGCCCATCAAGGAGAGCCAGGACAGGGAACTGCTCGACGTATGGAGGTATCTGGGCTTAAGCGACCACCTCTACTACATCTTCACCACAGGCGGAGGCCCAGGCGAGGTTCACAGCTACTTCAGCCCTTACAACAACGCCTACGATGCTGCTGTGACCCTCTTCTCCATACTCTCAGACCTGCACTGCAAGCTCAAAGAGAGATTTGCCATAGCTGATGAGCCGTTCAGGTTTGCCCTTGGACCAGAAATGCCAACAGGCTGCGAGGTCTATTCGCTCAAAGGCCTGTGCCAGGCCCTCGATGAGGTGGAGATCAGCTCGATCGAGCACCACATGGGAAAGGGCGACCTGGCTTTCTGGGCGAGAACCAGCCTCCAGGACGAGCACCTAGCGCGCAAGATCGAGCAGGCTGCAGGCCTGGAGGGAGAGAAGCTCAGAAGGAAGCTTGTCAAATCCATAAAACACAGGCTGGAGTCGAAGAGATGATCCCCTATGAGGTGGCTTCCAAAAAGGAGTGGCTTGTGGCAAACGGCCTTGGAGGGTATGCCTCCTCTACTGCTGTTGGCGCCAACACCAGGTCATATCACGGGCTGCTCGTTGCGGCCATGCGCCCGCCTGTGGAGAGAATGCTGCTTCTCTCATCGCTGGACGAGTCCCTTGGAGGAGAGATGCTTGCAAACCACCAGTACCCAGGAACGATATACCCCCAGGGCTTCAGGCACCTGGAAAAGTTTGTCACAGACCCTCTTCCTCATTTCTTTTACAGGACAGAGAACTCGCTCCTGGATAAGACTGTCTTCATGGTACACGGCGAGAACACCACTGCAGTTCAGTACCATGTATCTGGATTCTCAGGCTTGATCTCGATCGTTCCCCTCATCAACTGCAGGAGCTTCCATTCAGCCTCAACGCCCCCGAAAATCGAGCAGGAGGCTTTAAAAGACGGAGTCAGGCTCAAGTCGAGCTGCGATTTTTGCCTGTTTTCAAACCAAGGCAGGTACGTGCGCCACGATCTGACATACTACAACATGGAGTACGAGGAGGAGAGGCAAAGGGGTCTTCCCTGGAAGGAGGACCTCTTCAGCCCAGGAAGGTTCGAGATTGAGATAGATGAAGAGGCATCGTTTTGCATAGTCGCCACTGCAGATAGAGATTCGATGCCTGTGGCAGATCGGCTCCTCAAGAGAGAGCTAAAAAGAGCATCAAGTCTAAAATCCAGCATTGAGCCGCCACTAGACCGTCTGGCCATAGCTGCAGACAGCTTCGTCGTCAAGAGGTCTGCAGGAAAGAGCATAATTGCAGGCTACCACTGGTTTGACGACTGGGGGAGGGACACAATGATCTCGCTTCCGGGACTTCTTCTGGCAACTGGAAGATTTGAGGATGCAAAGTCTGTGCTCTTGACTTTCGCAGGCGCGTCCAAGGACGGAGTGCTGCCAAACGATCTGGGCTCTGAGTCGTACAACACAGCAGATGCGTCTCTCTGGTTCATCTGCTGCGTTCACAGGTATTACAGCTACACGGGCGACATAGACTTCGTGCGCAAGGTTTGGCCTGCCTTGAAGGCGATAGTTGCCAGGTACTCAGGCCAGGGAGACTCGATTCGCATGGATTCCGACGGCCTGGTGGTCACAGGGCCTGCACTCACCTGGATGGATGCCAGAGTGGATGGAAGGCCAGTCACACCCAGGGCCGGAAAGGCCTGCGAGATCAATGCGCTCTGGTTTATGGGGCTAAAATCGATGGCGTTTCTCGCCCAGGAGATGGGAGAAGATTTCGACAGAGGGCTTGGTGACAAAGTAAAGGAAAGTTACCAGAAATTCTGGAACCCTCAGGCCAGGTGCTTGTACGATGTGATCGACCCAGAAGACCCGTCGATTCGGCCAAATCAGATGATAGCAGCAGCAGTGCCAGACCTCTTGACCACAGACCAGAGGAGGAGCATTGTAGAAGTTGCCACAGACGAGCTGCTGACGCCATATGGCCTGAGGACTCTGTCTCCGAAGGACCCAAAATACATAGGAGACTATCACGGCGATCCCAGGACCAGGGACGGAGCATACCACCAGGGTACAGTCTGGCCCTGGCTTCTGGGACCGTATATCACAGCTCTGGTGAGTTCAAGCAAGTCCCAGGACGAGGGAAAGAAAAAAGCAAGAGATGCGCTCCATCCATTGCTCGACAATTTAGAGCTCTATGGAATGGGAACAATACCTGAGGTCTTCTCAGGAGATTTCCCACATCAACCTGGAGGCACCATATCCCAGGCCTGGTCGGTGGCTGAGGTGATAAGGGCGTGGTCTGAAGATGTGGCAGGCAACAGAAGGGGCATGAAAAAATGCTTATGATCAAGAAAAATGCTCGTGGACAAAAAAGATCAGCTCTCAGGTGAAGGAGAGCTGGCTGTAGAACCGAGCGCATCAGCAGGCGAAGCTTTAGCCACTACCAATGGCACCATGACTCTTCCCATCTGCCTTCCTGCATTCACCTCCAAGAGCAGGACATAGCCGCCCTCTGACCAGGTCGTATTGCCTTCAGGCGCGATGTGGAGGTCGTATATCTGGAGGCTCTCTTCGCCAGGAACGAGACCAGGGACAAAAACTGAGAGATTATTCCCATAAAATCCTTCAGGAGACATGATGGCTGTCGCCCTGAAGTTTTCCTCATTCAAATCTGAGACTGCGTTTCCATCCCGGTCCAAGGCCGACATCCAGATCTCCAAGGATGAGCCAGTGCCGCCCAACCTGACCACATCTCCAGTCCAAGGCGGAATTGCTGCGTCTACGATTAACACTTCGTTGAAGCCAGCTGCGCTTGCCATGCCCAGAGTTGCAGTGCAGATCAAAGCCAGATACAAAAGACATGCTCTCAAAGAAGATACCTCCAAGCTATCACTAAGCATAAAGGTGATAAATTCTTCCACCAGACAGCTCATCTCAGGTCAGTTCTGGGATGTGAAATGCACGAAAGCACGCATAAAGCAGAGCAGTCCATCGAAAATCTAACGATGATTAATGCTCCACTTCAGGCCTTCATCTCCAGTTCAGTAAATCCCACACACATTCTTCCTCCACATAGGGAGAACCTTCTCTACGCACTGCCTGATGCGGGGATGGAGGCCTTTGACAGTGACAAGATCAACCTCTTTTCCAAACAGGTCTTCCAGATAGAAAGAGAGATCCATGAAGTTGCGGAAGGTCGGCTTCTCGAACTCTACAAGGATATCGACATCGCTGGAATCCTTCTCCTCGTGCAAAGGAACCAAAGAGGCAAATCCTCTTAACGCCGAAACGGGTTTAATATCAGCGGTGTGACTACCTGAGAAGCTCGATTATCTCCAAGTATTATCCCACAAATTAATGGTTTCACGTCGGATATGAATCTTTGGAATAGCTTCTCTGCATCGGCGTGCTTGTAACTTCGGTTCCTGGTTTGGATTAGCTGCTAATCCTTACGGCCATATGTTGGCTCTTATCTGCCCCACCTGTTTTTGGATTAGCACTAACAACCGAGTGCCTCTCATCCTCAAGGCCTGCCCCCTGACGCTGCCTACGGCGGGGACATTTGAGGATTAATTTGATGCGTCAGATGCTTTTGGTTAACTGCTATCACCATAAGACGGACTACTCTATAGCAACGGATAAAGATCAGAAGCGCGTTTATTCTAATAGCTACAGAATGTCTTCTACTGAAAGTCCGGATTGGCTTAAAATCGCCTTCAATGTGCCTTTCTTCAGCTCATCATGTAGAGGAACTGAGAAGACGATATGCCCATTCTGAAGTACCACGTGGCCTCCTGCTTGCCTCCTGACGGAGAATCCATTTCTAACCAGAATCTTGATCAGCTGCTCCCCGATATCACCGGGAGCTTAACAGACATCTGCCAGCTCCACTTTTATGATCTCGACATTGGAACGTGCCGCCACATCCTGGCTAAGGACCTCAAGGAGAAGCCCGATTGCTTCCTTTATATTGGCCAGTGCTTCCTCCTTCGTTTCGCCCTGACTTATGGCCCCCGGAAGTTCAAGGCACCGCACTGTATAGCCCCCCTCGTCCTGTGGTTCGAGGATGATGGTATATTTCATCCTGGTAATAGTTGATGGAGGTTATATTTATAGCAGGCCGCCCCGCTGGCTGAGCGGTCGCCAGACGCCAGCCCTCTGACTGCACAGGATCATGCCTGTCACATTTGTTCTTGGTTTAGCTTATAAGTTCATCCTAATGGCTGTATGCTGGATTTTATCTGCACCACTTGTTTCTGGGTTAGCACTAACAACCGAGTGTCCTCAAGGCCGGACGGCCCCCTGACCCTGCCTACGGCGGGGACATTTGAGGATTGCTTTGATGAGCCGATAGCTCCGGTTGACAGTTATCAATCAGGGTGAAGCGACTCACAGAGCCCACCTCTGGATTTTCGAAGAGCTTTAGATCTGCGAGCAGCCAGTCCGAGTTTCATTGATTTTGCCATGGCCATGTAAAGATTGTAGGCAAATTCGATGCGGACTGCACAAAAAACGATCGAGTCTGACCTGCAGTATGCGAGATTTTTTGATGGAACTTCTTTGAATC
>CAZXDN010000042.1:0-22433 GCA_964639235.1 uncultured Methanotrichaceae archaeon
TATACCACAAAAATGACACAAAAATTTAGCAGGAGAGATGAGACCCTAGCATCTCGAGACTCCTGCATATCAGGCGAAGGAGTTACCTTGTATCATTCTTATCGAAGGACCCGTAGACCTCTCTGCCCTCTAATATAGTATTCAATACCCTGGCCTTGTTGATATCCTCCGCCGGCAGCTTGAAGAGATCTTTATCGAGGACTATCAGATCAGCCATCTTGCCGACCTCAAGAGAACCAGTCTCGTTCTCCAGGAAAGCGGCATATGCACCATTGATGGTTGCACACTCGATAAGGGTCTTCAAATCGACCTTCTCTTCAGGCCACAGCGGTTTGGTGACGTTGGTATCCTGCGCCAGAGGAAGCCTGACAATTCCTGTCCTTATCCCGTCCAGGGGGTTCATAGTGAGATAATCTCCACCTGCAGGGAAGTCGGTTCCAGTAGCCACTGTGGCTCCACTGTCAACGATGCTCTTCATGGGGTACATGTGTTCAGCCCTCTCTGGCCCCAGGTTGGGTAGATTGTTCGTCTCATAGTTCGAATCGTAGTAGAACCAGTTTGGCGAGAGTACCGGAATGGATCCCAGGGCCTTGAAGCGCGGCAGGTCCTGAGGCGATAACAGTGCCACATGAGCTACCTTATGCCTGGAGTCCCTTCGTCCGTTCTCCTTAATGGCGTTTTCATAAGCATTGAGGGTCATGTGGACTGCACCATCTCCGATGGAATGGACCTCAATCTGGAACCCGGCCCTATCCAGAGCTGCAATGGTCTCATTGAAGGTCTCCGGGTCCCAGACAGGAGTACCCTTGAAGCCCGGTCGATCTGCGTAAGGCTCAAGAAGCAGGGCTGTGTGAGCTTCGGTGACACCATCTATGAGTAACTTGGCAGTCTTCATACACAGGAGGTCAGAAGAATAGTTGTTCCTCTCCGCCACCAGGGCAGGGACCTGGCTTTCGCCCAGCTTGGGATCGCAAAGCTGCTCTCCCCTGATCCTCACGTTCAGCTTTCCATCTTTATCGAGATTTGAATAAGCCTTCATCAGCTCTTCATTGATGATATTACTGTCAGAGGCCGTGGTAATTCCGTACCCACTGGCCATGTCCAGCACCTTCACCAGACCCTGCATAATCTCTTCGTTCGATAGAGGTGGAAGCCTGGACCCAACAAGGTTTTCTGCTGAAGGCTCTTCTAAAGTTCCTGAGGGATTTCCTTCCAAGTCGCGCTCGATAACACCGCCTGTCGGGTCTGGTGTATCCTTAGTAATGCCCGCCATCTCCAAAGCATTGGAGTTAACCCAAATGGAATGGGTATCAATGTTTACGAGGACCACCGGCTTATCAGGAACGATAGAATCAAGAAGCTCTTTGGTTGGACCATTGGTACCAAAGGCGTCGTGGACCCAGCCAAAGCCACGGATGACGCTGGCATTGGGATGCTCCATGGCGTAGGTCTTTACCAGCTTCAGATACTCATCACTGGTCTTAGCGTTGACCAGAATCACTCCCGACATTAAAGATCCTGCAATGCTGGGATGCATATGGGAGTCTATGAACCCCGGCAGGACCGTTTTGCCTTGCAGATCTATTACGCGGCTCTTGGGACCTATGAAATCCAGAGCGCCTGAATCGTTACCCACATAGGCTATCCTCGTTCCATTTATGGCGATAGCTTCCTGGGGCTGTTTATCCCAATCGATTTTTTCATTTACGGTATAAATAGTTCCGTTGAGCAACACCAAATTAGCGCCTGGGTTCGTGGGTTGCGAGAGAGAAGTGGTGCTCAAAGCCAGAATCATGGCCAGAGCCATAACAATTTTTGGCACGAGTCTATATCTTTTCATTTATCTAGCCTCAGGTATTGTGTTATACGATTCAATAGGACCCCATCTCCATTGCCGCGATAGGATCAGGACTAGAGGTATTTGCCCGATATCAGTTGCAGCAGATATGCAAAAAGCGATATGGGCATTACCAGGTATCCTTTGCTTCGAATCGCCCTTTTTACGCGTTTGGTTCAACCATTCTATTTATTTCTTATGAAGTTTCGATATCTGGAAGAGATAATTATTATAGAACAATTGGAATATGAACATTAGTTAATGGAGTCAGCTCTGTGAGGCTGGGAGAAAGACTATATAAAGAATAAAGAAACTATCGAAAGCAAGGCAACATAGCAGATCCCAAAAAAACACATATTATTGGCTGTTATTCAGCAGAGCCACGCTGCTATTCAGGAATTGCGTGATATTCTATAAAAGGAAGTGGAAGTTTTTCTTCTGCAATGGAGACCATCGTCCAGAAAGGGGCAGAAATAACGAAAACCAACAAGAAGAATCTTAGAGGTGATCTTTCAGATGATGCGATAGTGCTCATGACTTGCAGCTTCCTGGACGGCTTAACTTAGTTTTGATTGTGTAAGCTACAATTGCATAAGTTGATTTTGTGACAGGCGAGGTGAACGGGATTCAGATGACGATCTTTCTTTTATGTTCTGGTATTTAAACGCACGGAAAATTATTTGAGATATAAGTTAAAATTGCTTAAACCACCGCAAAGGAGATTATCGATACGATGATACTGCCACCCATAATTCGCACCCCGCGCCTCGAGCTCCTCCCGGCAAATTCTGATATTCTCATCAGCGATCTGCATCACGATCACGAAGAGCTCGGCCAGCTCCTCAACGCAGCCGTTCCAGGAGCATGGCCGCCACCGCTTCTCGATAGCGCTGCCCTTGAGCAGTTCGTTCGGATGCAGGAGGACGGATCAGATCCGCATTTCTGCTCCTGGTACTGGGTGCTTGCCGGCCCAGAAGATCAGGGCCGTATACTTATCGGCAGTGGTGGCACCGGATCATTTTCAGCAGCATCAGATGCTGTGATGATAGGGTACTCGGTGCTTGAGGCGTTCCAGAACAGGGGATATGCAACAGAGGCTATTCGAAGCTTGATCCCGGTTATCTTCACATATCCTGGCATCCGGCGAATCATCGCCACGACCTATCCAGAGCTGAAAGCCTCGATCCGAGTTCTGGAGGAGAATGGATTTGTCCCTGTCTTGGCAGGCACGGTGGATAGCGGAGAGGCAATGGAAGAGGGCACCATAATGTATATGCTGGAGAAATGACGATAACCTGAGGCGTCATGAGCGTTGATCAATCTATGCATCATCCACGTAAAAGGCCGTTTGGCATATCAGTTATAATTTTTATGCTTATTCTATATGTCCTGCTGCTGGGCACAGCTCTATTTGCTTCCTTTGCCTCCGATCTCCCCCGTGGAGAGCTGGCTTTTTGGATACTGAAAACCGATGATCCTGCAGCCATACACATCCTGTTTCTCGCAATTATCTTATTTGATGCATCAATTGCCGCAGGCTTATGGCGTCTGCAGCGCTTTGCATGGGTGCTGATCATGATCCACTCAGGCCTGGCAATGGCCTCTGATCTCTGGGGATATTTCTCTGGCCGTCCCTCTTACATGACCATGCTGATCAACGTAATAATAGTCCTTTATTTAAACCAGCGCGAGGTGCAGATGGCATTTTCCGGCACGCAGAGGGGGATGGGAAATGGATGAACTGACGCTATTGCAGAGGTTTGAGCCTTCTGTCCACTTCACCAAGGGAGAGCTCTTTTTTCCATGCTCAGTAGATGGGTACCTGGAGCGCTGCAGGCTCATCATGCGTGATAAGCTCGGACGCGAGAAGGTGCTTGCCTATGAAGGGGAGGTGTCTAAGGAGAAGCTGGGCCAGTTCAGGGAGGTCCCCTCCGGCCATATAATCTTTCTGCGCTTTGTAGGTGAGCCCATGACCGTTGTGCAGTACAAGGACTGGCTGCTCCGCCCTGACAGGCCGGTTTTCAGGTCTCAGGGACGGATGGCCCGCGTTGGCCTGTTCTCGCGTATCATTGACTCATTCTTCGACGCCTCTCTCCTCGTCAGGGGGGTTTTGCCTGGAGGCACTGCCGCCGCTGCAGAGGTCAAATATAGAGAAATACGAAGCCAGGACCCCCGTAACGTCTATTATGGTCGGGTAATTCGTGAAGGCGGCTACATAGTTTTGCACTATATCTTCTTCTATGTAATGAACGACTTCCGCTCCACGTTTCACGGAATCAACGATCACGAGTCTGACTGGGAGCAGGTCTTCGTTTATCTATCTGATGAGGAGAATCCGTCTCCTCTATGGGTGGCTTACGCCTCTCACGACTTTTCAGGCGATGACCTGCGCAGACGCTGGGATGACCCGGAACTGGAAAAGATCGGAACTCATCCAGTGGTCTATGCAGGTGCAGGCTCACATTCCAGCTATTTCCTTCCTGGCGAGTACCTCATAAGCATAGAGCCCAGGCTTCTGCACATCGTTAATGATATGGTCTTCTCCCTTCGCCTATTCTGGGCCAACACGCTAGGCCAGGGAGCCGACTATGAAGCAACAGAAAAGGAAGCCAGGCTGATCATGCCTTATATTGACTATGCTAGAGGCGACGGCATCAGCATTGGTCCGGAGCAGGAGAGGCGCTGGAGTCCTGTGCTTTTGACTGAGGAGATGGGCTGGGCCATGCAGTACCGGGGACTCTGGGGCATGGACACCAGAGACCGATTTGATGGCGAAAGGGGTCCAGCCGGCCCCAAGTTTAACAGGGATGGCACCATCCGCGTATCCTGGTACGATCCCCTGGGCTGGGCGGGCCTGGACAAGGTCTCTCCGCCAAAATTCCTCTCCAAAGATCTGGAAGACCATATCGCGGCTCTATCTGAGAATAGCAAATCCCTCGATGAAGAGATAGTTGCGAAGAGGGATGAGCTGCGCCTTCTGGAGCTGGAGGTGCAGGCACTTCAAAGGACCGGTTACCTAAGCGAGATCTACGAGGCCCACCTAAAGAGATTGGAGACGGCACAGAGCGATCTTCAGGCACTCTACGCAAGGCGCGTGGATCTTACAGAGCTGCAGGCCTCAAGCCAGTCCTACCTGCAATCCGTAAGGAGCGGCGACAAGGGCGATCCACATGCGCATATCACAGTCAAGCGTTATCCAGAGCCGTCTTTAGGGCCAATGGGCCGATATGTGGCTTTGTGGGCGGCCATAAGCGGCAGTCTGCTGCTCTTTGCATTTGTGGCACTGCTGCTTTTCAATCCCTCTGAGCTGTTCTTGTGGGCAGCAGCAGTGACTGGCATCTTTCTGGCAGTTGAATCGATTGTATGGGGAAGGTTTACCGGATTTCTCCTCAACGTCACGGTCGTTCTGGCGATAGTCACGAGCCTTATCCTGGTCTGGAATTTTCTGTGGCAGATAACGATCTTAGTCCTGCTTGTCATCGTTGTCATATCAAATATAAAAAACCTGAGAGAGATTGCTGGGAGATAGGCCAGCTGCTGGGTTCTCAGACCTTGGCCTCTTGCGCCCAGCTCACGTGTAGAGACGAACATGTGTAGAGACGAACATGTATAGAGACGAACTTCAATGATTGGTATTGCCACAATGACGCGTGTTACCAAAAATAATATGTATCCCTAAAAATATCTGCAGTAAAGGCTTTACTGCGCTAAATCAAGTCGTGAATTAAGCCGAGTTATAATAATCGTGTTATGAGAGGGGATTAAATATGCCTAAAGCGAAAGACCTGATCATTTCTCTCGTCTGCCTGCTGGCATTGTCGTGCAGCCCATGTTTTGCAGGAAACGCCTCAGCAGAGCATTTGTCCTCGGCAGAGAGCTTGTCCAGCCCGGTGGCTGTAGACCCTCTGCCCTCCTGGAACGACGGCACGACAAAAACTGCCATTCTCAGCTTTGTGGCAAATATCACTGATGAGAGCAACCCCGACTATGTTGAGCCTGAAGAGCGAATTGCCACCTTTGACAACGATGGCACTCTGTGGTGCGAGTACCCGGACTACGTTCAGTCTCAGTTCATGTTCGACCGGATCAAGGATATGGCCCCAGAGCACCCTGAGTGGAACGATACAGAACCTTTCAGCTCTATCCTATCCGGAAAACGATTCTACACCAGCAACTTCAGCGCCAAAGAGGCAATGCTGATCTACGCCACCACCAGCTCGAATCTGACTGCAGACGAGTACATGAGCCTGGCAAGAGAATGGCTCAATGGCTCAGAGAATCCTCGCTTCGGGCAGCCGTATACCAAATGCGTCTATAAACCCATGCTGGAGCTGATGAGCTATCTGCAATCAGAGGACTTCAAGATCTACATGGTGACTGGAGGAGATCAGGACTTCGTCAGGGCCTTCTCTCTTGAAGTATATGGAATTCCTCCTGAACAGGTGATTGGCTCGTCCATCAAGCTGCAGTTCGTCGAGAACAACAGCAGCTGCTCGGTCGTGAAGGTTCCGGAAGTCCTCGTCATAGACGATGGCCAGGAGAAGGCCAAGGAGATTCAGCAGGTCATAGGGCGCCGCCCGATCTTTGCTTACGGCAACTCAGACGGGGATATTCCCATGCTTCAATTCACCACAGGAGGAAGCAGGCAGGGCATTGGACTGCTCAATCACCACGACGATCCCATCCGCGAGTACGCCTATGATAATGAGTCTGCCGTCGGCAGACTGGATAAAGGCCTTGATATGGCAGGAGAATGGGGCTGGCACGTGGTAAGCATGAAAGACGATTGGAAGTGTATTTTCTAGATGAATTATTTATTTTTCTTTCTTAAATTTTATTCGTGGATAAAAAATTAGTAAAGCAGCCTTCGTCAGCGGCTATTCAACTTTATCACTGTGCTCCACCTTTCCTATACAGGTCGCTGAACATCGAGTTTTCGCTGGCACTGGTTGTAGGAACCGGCTGGATGACGTCCCAGTGCTCGACGATCTTGCCATCAACTACGCGGAAGAGATCGCCTATTACGTTTCCTGTGAACTCGCTGTTCTGGTCATCCTCAGGCCCTAGCCCCTGTGAATGGGTGAAGACCAGATCCCCGTCAGCTACTGCATGATAGATCTTCAAACGCGAGCCTTCTGGAAAGATCGCATCAAAGTTAGCCTTAAGCGCCTCTGTGCCGTTTGGGACCTGGGGATTGTGCTGGATATAGCCGGCGCCTGCCCAGAGCTGATCCAGGAGTCCAAGCTGACGGCCATTGAATAGGCCTTCATAAGCATTGACCACAAGCTGCTTATTTGCCTCTTCCTGCTCTTCTGTGATCTCCTTAACACCTGCAGCACTTTGCGTTTCATTGATATTCTGATTTTGTGTTTCGTTGATATACTGATAGAGATCGCTGAACATCGAGTTCCCGCTGGCAGTCTTCGTCGAGACATTCTGGGTCATATCCCAGTGCTCCACAATCGTCCCGTTATCCAGCCTGAAGAGGTCAAAGCCCGCTTCTCCAGTGGACTCATTATCCGGTTCAGCGGAGCTATGACTGTGAACGACGACAAAGTCGCCATCAGCAAGTATGTGCTTGACTGTGAGAACCGGTGCTGGGTCAAGCGACTTTAGCATCTCCACGTAGCCTGTGATCCCTTCGGTGCCATTTGGGACCGCTGGATTGTGCTGTATGTAGTTCTTTGAAAATAGCTCGTTTACAACCTCTGTTTTCCCTGCACGAAAAGCTCATCGTATACCCGAAGAATAATTGCTCTGTTCTCTTCTTCACGCGCCTCTTCTGGACTATCCTGCTGGGCGCATGCCAGCAGAGTGAGCATATCAAGCGCAATGAAAAAGACCGTAAACCCTATCGCCAAACGCCAGTTCGACATGATCATGTCTCCTATGTATTCTCATGCCACTATGTTTTAAATAAATTACAGGTTTAGTCAATCCTGCCAAGCTCGCCGAAGAACTCCTGCAGGTCTTTTGCGTACAGCTCAGGCACCTCCCATGCAGAGAAGTGTCCTCCACGAGGCATTTCTGTGAAGTGCTTGAGGTTAACGTTGCGCTGTGCCCATTCACGAGGAAGAGGTGCGTCCAAGGGCATGTGTGCCACAGCTGCAGGAACCTCGCTGCGCTCTCTCTGATTTGGCGCATGAGCCTTGTGCGCCATCTCGTAATACGAGCGCATCGAGGAGCCGATGGTCTCTGTGGCCCAGTAGATCATGATGTTGGTGAGAAGCTCATCTTTGCTGAAGCGCTCATCCAGGTCAACCGTGGTCGAGCCCCGGAAGAAGCTCAAGATCCACGCGGCCAGGCCGACGGGCGAATCGTTCAGGCCAAAAGCCAGGCTCTGCGGCTTGGTGGATTGGACCATGTTGAAGGCGCCCTCTTTCATCCACCACTGCTGTATGAAGCCTGCGAACTCCTTCTCGGCTGAAGAGAGCTTTGAGAAATCAGTGGTGCTATCCGGGTAGCCGACATCCGTCAGGTGGATTGCAGCAACTACATCGGAATGGTTGAGCGCCAGAGATTTCGTGATAAGCGCCCCAAAATCGCCTCCAGCTGCTGCAAACTTCTTGTAGCCAAGGACGTCTGTCATGAGCTTTGACCACAGATCGGCAACGTCGTCTTCTGCCATTGCCACTCGATCCGAAAATCCGTATCCGGGAATCGACGGCACTACCACGTCAAAACAGGTGTCTGGATCGATGCCATAGCTTGCAGGATCGGCCAGCATGGGAATGACCTTGTGAAAGCGATAGAACGAGTCAGGCCAGCCGTGTGTCAAGATGATCGGAATTGGATTTGGGCCTTTTCCCCTTTCATGTATGAAGTGGATTCCTACGCCATCGATTTTTACCCTGAAATGATGGAACTCGTTTAGCTTAGCCTCTTGCTCTCGCCAGTCGAATTGATTTTGCCAGTACGCGACTAAATCTTTTAGATATGTCAGATTGGTGCCGTAGTCCCAGCCTGCGCCCTTGACCTCATCTGGCCAGCGGGTGCGTGCAAGGCGCTTCTGGAGATCATCCAGTACAGGCTGCGGAATGTTGACTGAAAAAGGCTGAGCCAAGATTTCATTCTCCAATCAAATCTATACTAACAACATTAATAACTTTTTTGAAAATCGTAAAAATATTTTCACAGAGGCATGGTCATCGAACACAACGTATAGAGCAGCGGGTCATTGAGGAAGAAGAGCCTGGTTTCTCACTGATTCAGGCTCTTCTTCTGCCTATAGAGACCCTTCTTCCTCAACTATGCAGACTTTGCTTCCTCAGTCTACTTCCTTTGACTTACTTCCTCACCCACACAGACATGACAGTGCTGTACCTGGTGGTGTTGTAGGGCACCTTGTCTCCAGTCTTGAAGCGTCCGCCGCTGTGATCATAAGTTGCAGTCCACTCTCCACCCTGGGCGATGTCATATACAGCACTGACAAGCCATAGGCCGCCGCGTGTGAAGTTGACGACAAACGAATCGCTATCGCCTGTGGCACCGCTCTGCACGTTATCAGCAGCTGTCATGGGGAAAGCAGAATATGTTGCGTTAACCTGCTGGCCATTGTACTTCACGCTGAAGGTGATGTTCTCATTGGCCTTGATCTCGTCTGAGGCCTTCTCTGGGGTGAGAACCAGTGGCAGGCTTGTGTTAACCATGCCGCTGCTCTGGTTGCCCACATTAATTACAGCCTCTGCAAAGCTGTATCCAAGCCTTGGGTTGCTGGCACCGCCCTCACCCCAGGCAGGATCGTAGACAGAAGGAGCACGGGCGACGATGAACGCGTAGCTGCCAGGCCAGTAGAATGTGACATCGCTGTAGCCATACTCAATCCAGCCGTAACTGGGAAGCCAGTTGTCCTTGTTCATAACCAGGTCGAGCTTCTGGCCATCGGGAGTAATCAAATATGAGGAGTCTATGAGCGGGAGAGCAATGCCAGTTGGATCGTCTATGTGTCCATAGAAGGCATAGACCTCCTGGCTGTCTCCAACGTCTGCCTGATCCTCAGTCTCTACCCACATGCTGTGGGCGCTCGCACTCATGGTCATCGCTAAGACCATGAAAATCAGTGCAATTAAGGTGCCTTTCATGTTAATCACCTCTTGCCTGATTGCAGATAAAGCATAAATAGTTATTGAAAGGTAACACTAGATAGTAAATTACTAAATTAAATTGTAATTCAATATATGACCTCTGATGAATCATAACAATCGCGGGCTCAAACAAAGATAAAGCTGGACTATAGTTCAAAACCATAGCTAGAAACCGCAACGAGATTATACAAAAATCGGAAAAATTGAGGTGAATTCGCCAAGAAGCAGTTCAGGCCCTTCTGGGCCCAAACACCTTCTTGAAAATCCCCCCTGACTTTTCTCCAGGCTTTGGAGGCTTTGCTCCACTAGATGGGCCTTGAGAGGCCTTCTTCACAGGCGCCTTAATCGAGGGCTTGCTTTTGTCGCCCTTTGAGACGATCTGAGTGCTGACTCCGCCGTGCCTGGACTTCCTGGGCCTGATGCTCACAGTCACCGGCCTCTCGATCTCGTTTGAGACGAGCATCGCCACTCCAGGCGGCAGGCGCTTGATCTCCTCCTCAAGCTCAGATGTCATCCCCTCCAGGCCCTTGGAGAGGGCCTTGAGGTCGTTGGGATTCGTCACCCTCATTATGATCTGCGTGTTGCACTGGGAGATGACGTTCTTGTCAACCCTGGCAGGCCTCTGAGTGATCACCATGAGCCCCAGGCCAAACTTCCTGCCTTCAGCAGCAATATTCCTGATGATGTTGGTGCTCGCAGCGTTTCCGCTTCCGCGCTCTGGGATGTAGTTGTGCGCCTCCTCGATCACGACCATTCCAGGCGAGACCATCCCTCTCTTCCGTGCCTCGAATATGTCAGTGAGAAGCCTTGAGACTATCATCGCCTGAAGCTCTGGCACAACTCCGGTCATGTCGATGACCGACGCCCTTCCAGGCCTGAGAAGCTCGCCTATCAGAGTAGGCGTTCCTGAGAATAGGCCAATCTCCACAAGGGATTCCAGGTGGCCCACCAGGCTCCACTTGGACTTCGAGGTGCTCTTGATAACCTGGTCTATTACCTCCTCCAGTGTGTAGGCATCAGTCTCAGCCTGCAGAACGCTGATGGCCTCATAGAGCAGTCCGATCTGGCCGCTTGTGGACTCGTTTGGAATCATCTTGGCGATATCCCTGGCGCTTAAGTTGATGCCGTTGAACCGAAAGGGCCTCTCAGCTCTGGGGTTCACTGCCAGGCCCGCAGGGGTATAGATCGTGGTCTCATAGCCCCTGGGCTTTATGCCGAACCTTGAGAAGTCCCCTTCCTTGTTCGGCTCTTTCATCGAGGCATACTCGCCGTGGGGATCGATTATGAGGAGGGCGACTTTTCTCTCAAGAAGCTCCTCCAGGATGACTGCTGCTGTGTAGGACTTGCCGCTTCCTGTCTTGGCTAGGATGCTGCAGTGCTTCTGGACCAGAGTGTTGGCGTCGAGCTCGACCCTGACGTCGTACCCTTTGAGGAGGCCTATGTACATGTCTCCCTTGGACAGGCCCAGCGCTGCTTTTATCAGCTTCTCGTCGGCCACGAAGACCGAGTCTCCTGGCCTCGGGGGGCTAGTAGGCATGCGAAGCTTGTTGTTGATGCTGACGCCTATTACCCGTGCCTCAGCTATCATCAGCTCTCTTGAGTCGTAGCCTTCCCGGCCAGTCTTCTCAAGCTGGTTCAGGTTGTATGCCAGGTTCGAGCGCTTGACGTCCTCCACCTGGGCTAAAATCCACTCTTTACCATCGGCCTTGACTTTGATGTAGGTGCCCCGCCCAACCTCTTTATCAATGAGGAACTTGAACGCAAGTGGGTTTGTCTCGCCAACTATTGTGCCTATTGATCCCTTTACTATTGCCTTCAAAGATAATCACCGCTAAGGCGGACCCTCTTCATGCCATTGGTTACTCTGCCTTGATCCTTTTTATTTTTTTCCCAGGAAAAAGTCGACAAAGTTATAGATGGGCCATGTACTATTTATTCCATCATTGAGGTATTGGCCTGCATATTTTCCTTAGATTTCTCTTATCAATTCGTCTGCCTTGGTTGAGTTGATAAAGGTGGTGGATAACAGGCACCTGCAGATAAAATGGATAAAATCGATTGGATAACATGAATTCAACTTGTGATAAAAAATGATGCTGCGAACAGTAGACATGGATTTGGCGATCCCAGAATAATTATTAGATCTATTGAATAATATTTTTGGCAGTTACACTTTAATTCTAGAACGTGTACTATGATCACATTGGAGGGAAGATGAGCGGACCCACATTGCTTCACATCTCTGACTGGATTCAGGAGAAGGAAAAGGAGCTAGACCGCCTGGACAAAAAAAAGATGACGAAGATACTGGGCCTGAATTTAGGCATTGCTGCTACCGACATAGTTCTCTTCTCGTCAGGATTGATCGTGCCACCGTGGTTCTGGGCCGGTGCATCGGCAATGGCAATAGCCTTTGGCAGCGCATTCATCTTCTTGAGCGGCGCAGGGTTGGTCTACGGCAACTACAGACTCCTTACAGCACCAGAAAACGCAATTCCTGCCAATAAAATTATGACGGTAGAAGATTACGTTGAAGCACTGAACACTCACAGGGGGCTCAAAACCTTTGAAAAAACTGTCGACTTGTTGCTCGACCAGATTGTGCGGCTGCAAAAAAAGAATAAGACTATCAGGGATATCCTTCTGCAAAACTTCAGTGCCTCTGAGCTCAGCTACAAGAAATTTGATGTGGTCATCGCCGAGGTGGAGAATATATTCTTTATGAATGTCCGCAGCATCATCAATAAGTTGAATGCTTTCGACGAAGAAGACTACAATTTTATCAGGAAAAAATACGAAGATGGGGCCTTCTCACAGCAATTTATGGAGGAAAAGTTCAGAGTCTATGACGAATATATCTCTTTTGTGAAAGCTGCCACTGAAGATAATGAACAGATCCTGCTGAAGCTTGATAAGCTGCTGCTGGAGATCTCAGGCTTGAACTGCATAGAGAGCGGCCAAATAGATCAGATGGCTGGCATGATCGAGATCGATAATCTGATCAAACAGGCAAAATACTATAAGAGTTGAAGAGGGGAGCATCAGCATGCTGAACGAAGGCGACAAAAAAGTAATTTTAAAGATAATTGGAGCGGCAATTGCAGTATTTATCATAGTTTATTCGGGAACTAATATAATTGATGGTGAAAAATTTCTGCCCGAAATTATTAAAAACATCGATGTAAAGGATATGCCACATCCTACGGACCGGAATATTGTTCAGCCGCCAGATCCGAAAACCATCTTGCCTGACATCAACAAGGAGTATCCACTGAAGGTTAACAGCAGCACATCCAGCTACATTGAAATATTTTCCTCAACGGAAAAAGCTGGAAGCGGCACCGATGGCTGGCTGACTGAAGTGGCCAAGGACTTCAATAATGCAGGGATAATGATTGACGGCAAGCAGGTATCGGTAAAGCTCAGAGGAATACCTTCCGGGCAAGGTGCGGATTATATTGCTTTTGGGAAGTATTTGCCGGATGCTTATACGCCATCCAATGAGTTCTGGGGTGAAATGATCCGTTCCCGAGGGGTTAAAGCCGAGTTAGTGCAAAAAAGACTTGTCGGCAATGTGGCCGGGATTGTGCTTACTAAGCCCAAGAAAGATGAGCTAGTAAATAAATACGGGGCAATCAATACCAGTACGATTATCGATGCTGTCGCGAACAAGGAGCTGGCGATGGGCTACACCAATCCTTTCTATAGTGCCACTGGGCTGAACTTTTTGATTTCAGCTCTAGAGGCCATTGACAGCAGCGACTTATTGAGTGACAAAGCAAAAGCAGGATTTAAGAGCTTCCAGGACAACAATACCGTGACTGCCTATTATACTACCCTGCAAATGAGGAACGCAGTCGAATCAGGTCGTCTGGATGGTCTTATCCTGGAATACCAGACCTATGTAAATGCACCGAATATCAGGTCCTACGAGTTTATTCCCTTTGGGTTCAGACATGACAATCCGGTGTATGCGATAGGCGTTCTATCGGCAGAGAAAAGGGAAATCCTGGATAAATTCATCGAATTTACACAGCAGGAGAAGTACCAGACCCTGGCAACCAAGTATGGATTTAACGGCCTTAATGAATACCAATCCGAAGCCAGAGCAGTTAGCGGCAATGAGATCATCCAAGCCCAACAAGTCTGGAAAGAAACGAAAAACACCATTTGCGCGGTCTTTGTGGCTGATGTCTCCGGCAGCATGGATGGCGAACCGCTGAATAAATTGAGACGTTCATTGATCGATGGCCAATACTATATCGGCAAGGATAATCTGATTGGTCTGATATCATATTCTAATGATGTCAACATCGATCTGCCGATTGCCAAGCTCGATGAAAACCAGAGGTACAAGTTTGCCGGAGCGGTTAAAGATTTGCGGGCCGGCGGCAGTACAGCAACCTTTGATGCGATTGCTGTCGCCATGAATATGCTAATAGAGCAGAAGGCTGCTGGTCCGGATGCCGATCCCTATCTAAGGCCGAAGATTTTCGTTCTCAGCGACGGCGAAACCAATGCAGGCCACTCGCTAGACGATATTGGACACATCGTGCAAGAACTCGGAATACCCATATACACAATTGGCTATAATGCGGATATCCCGGAGCTGCAAAAAATCTCTGACATCAATGAGGCTGTCTGTATTAATGCCGATAACGAAAATGTTACCTATAAACTGGGCCAACTGTTTAATGTGGAGATGTAGATACTGGGAGAGGTTAAGATGGCTTTCACAATGGAAGTGCCCAATAAAGTGACGGTTAAGGGCGAGGTCCAGGAACCCTTCACAATGGAAGTGCCTGATGAGGTGGTGATTAAAGCCGAAGTCCAGGAGCAGGTTAAACCTGTACCAGAGGAAGTAATCCAGATCCAGGCTTTGGCAGAGCACAATGCTGCGGAGATCATGACCCTGGACATCGATGAACTGGCCAAGAAGAAGCATATCCTCCAGTCGATCGAGTCTTTTGGCGCTGACTCAATGAAGGGCTCGGCAGCCAAAAATTCTTTGCTGCAGGCGACGGTGGGGAGCCTGTCCAAAGATGGCGATGAAGGCAGCATTGTAGCAAAAGGTTTGGTGGATTTGCAAAGGGAGCTAAAAGACCTGGACCCAAGCCTGATCGACTTCACCAAGACTGGAGTTTTGGGCAAGGTATTCAACCCCATCAGGGCCTACTTTGCCAGATACCAGAGAGCAGATGCGGTAATTGCTGATATCCTTGTCTCCCTGGACAAAGGGCGGACAGTTCTGAGAAACGACAATACTTCCCTGGAGATCGAACAGCAGGCACTGCGAGATTTGACTAAAAAGCTGATGAAGGAGATCGAGCTTGGCTGCCAGATGGACAGATCGATCGAGATGCAGATTGCTGCGGCTGAAGATAGGAACGAAGACCCGGAAAAAATCAGCTTTGTGGCCGAAGAGATCCTCTTTCCGCTGCGGCAGCGGATTATGGATATGCAGCAGATGGTCGTCGTCAATCAGCAGGGCGTGATGGCGATAGAGATTGTCATCCGAAATAATAAGGAACTGATGCGCGGGGTAGAAAGGGCCCGGACTGTGACGATCTCCGCTTTGAAGATCTCAGCGACGGTTGCTACTGCCCTGTACAACCAGAAGGTTGTCCTGAAGAAGATCGAAATGCTAAATGATACCACGAATGATCTTATTAGCATCACCTCAAAGATGCTGAATAAACAAGGGAGAGAAATCCAGATAGGAGCGATAAAACCCAGCGTCTCTGTCGAAACGATGAAAGATGCCTTTGCTAATGTCATGGAAGCGCTGGACTCCATCAGCACCTATAAGCAGGAAGCTCTGCCCAGGATGCGGGATACCATCAACCAGTTCAAAGAGCTGGCAGCCAAAGGCGAAGAACAGATTCAGCAGCTGGAGAAATGTCATGAACCGGCGCGATAGCTGAAGAATCTTATCCAGCCCCCTTGAAACTCATTTTTGATCTTTTATATTGACGTCCTTCTCAGGAGGATGATGAAAGGATGAACGTTCATTAAGCAATCGATCTTAATAGTTAGTGGCTGCAATTGGGGCTATACCCATATGCATTCTGAACTTAAACTAAAGTCATTCTCCTAGCTTTTTACATCAGTCAAATAGCGCATCTCGCAGCAAGCAGCGGGCATTCCGATTAAAATAGATTTACAGCGGGGTCCTGCTTATGAGCTACAATTTATATGAGATTACTTTCCGGTGCAGGGCCCGTCTATCCAGCTGCCGTACATGGGCTCAGCTATATTCTCTGAAGGGTCATCACAGCGCTTCACATAGCCGCAGTACCTGTGCACCTTCTTGCCAGATGCCGGTATGATCTGCTCCTGGCACCAGACCTTGAGCCCACAGCCTTCAGCAAGGGAGAGAGACTTCAGCATCTCCTCTTCTGATGCGCCCTTTGAGAGAAGCTCTTTGAGCTTCACCTGAGTATCTTCCATGGTCATAGATGTAGAGATACCACCTCATTTTATTTAAAGAGTGTCTCAGCATGAGTATCTCAAAAGATCGTCTCAAAAGAGCGTCACAAAAGAGCATCCCAGGTGGCGCAGACCGCATTATGGGCATCCGCAGTTTATCGCGATTCGTGCCTGTGCAAAGCTCAGCCTGAAGCCGGTGCTGAAGTAGAAGTCAAAGGATGATGCTGTGCTGTGGCACTCCTAACTTAAATTAGCAATACAGCTAATTAACTATTATACATAATACAGGTTCTATATAATTTATCTCGGCAAAGGCGAAGATACGGCTATCTGAACGTCTGGGGAGGCGCTCAGCTATAGAGTAGGAGGCAAATGAGAATGAACTACAGAAAAGCACTGCTAGCGGGCTTATTTCTGGCATTGATCTTCGTGCCTGCCAGGTTAATTCCGCAAGCATCAGGTGATGAATCCTGTTTGGGCTGCCAGGAGACATGGAAAGGAAACACGATATCTCAGAGCAACTATCAGACCGCAACTGGTGGGCTGCGTGCATTGATATACGAAAGAGAAGCGAACTGGGGAGTTACAGCTGGAGATGGCAACGGGCTCTACCAGAATAATTCCCAGAGTGGATCTATGAATGGCAGCATCGCAACCTCATATGAGGTGAACTTCGGCCTCCTGGTTGGATCGGGAAACGAAGTGCACCAACTTAATGATCCCTTGAAGGCCGACAAATTCTTCATCAATGCTAATTTGCAGCGCAAAGATGCTATGGCGATAGAAGAGACCAACCAGGCAATTGTGCTAGGCGATCAGAACTACGCAAACCAGAGAAATCGTGAGACCACCAAGGTCAGCAACCTTAAAGGACCAGATGCAGTCAGCGAGAACAACTTCGCTCTGATACTCGGCGACGAAAATAAGGTGAAGCAGCTGAACAGGGCCAAGGCCACCAACAACGGCAAAGGTCCCATAGAGATCACTGAGGCCAACGCCGCATACGCATATGGATACAAGAACCTGATCGATCAGACTAACGTCGATGATTCCAAAGTGGTTGCTCAGTGTACAGGAGATATCAATCAGACGTCCAAGAACCTGGCATTTGCCATATCGAGCTGCTGCTCTCCGGAATTCTTGCCGGTATGCGAGGGCTCAGCGCAAAATGGCACCTGTCCGACTCTGCCGGTCCAGCCTCCAGAGGCACCAGAACTGCTGCTGGATGAATGGCCGTTAGATCCATAGGGTCTGATAAATTTGGATCTGATAAGTTTGGATCTGATGAGTTTATTTCTCTTGAAAGGCTGATACTTCTAGGCCTGGCTCCTTTCACTTTTTAGGCCTGAGAACGCCGTTTCTGCAGGTCTTTACTTGAGAGCAATAAGATAGAACCGCCTGAGCTAGCCCCTATCTTTATAAGACTCACTTACAATGGCGTACAGTTAGGTGCAATGATGTCGTCAGGCCAGGAACGCAGGACAGAGGCATGCCAGGCAGAAGGGCAATTCTCGTCGCCAGCATCGAGCGCGGAGGCGGCCCAGATGCACGAGGACAGGAAGAGATTATCGATAGTCATCGGCTGCTGCGTGGCTATCTTCTGGCCTGGCGCCATGAACTTCGGCTTTCCTGGAGTGATGGCTCCTCTCTGGCAGGAGATGTTTCACATCGGCCGCGGTGCAGCTGGAAGCATACTCTTCTTCATGCTGGCGGCAGTGGGCATATTCATGTTCCTGGTCGGCCGCTGGCAGGAGCGCTACGGCACCAGGGCCATGATCGCCATAGGCGTCTTCAGCTGTGGACTTAACGCCATCATCGCCGGCTATGCCACCTCAATTTTCTGGATTTACGTCTGGGCGTTCTTCAACGGCGCCTCGTCCTGCTTCGTCTACATACCGGCCCTAACCGTGGTTCAGAGGTGGTATCCACTCAAGAGGGGGCTGGTATCCGGAGTGGTGAGCCTGGTCTTTGGAATGTCGGCTGCAGTCATGTCTCCCTTTTTCGGGCAGATGCAAAGCCACATGGGCTATCTCAACATGACCATATCTATCGCTGTTCTCTCGATTGCAGCTGGTATCGTCGCCCTCTATATCCTCAAGGACCCTGATGCTGTGCCTGTGGCAATGCAGTCCCAGAGGTCCATGCTTTCGGGGACTGAAGCTGCCAGGGCTGATGCAGACATCGCTGCATATCTCGATAAGTTCAAGAAGTCTATGACTGTGAGCGAGTCCCTGCACACCAGGAGCTTCTGGCTTCTCTGGATCATCTGGGCGATGCAGGGCGCAGCAGGCGTGGCCATGATCACTCTTTCCACGAGCTACGGCCTGTCCAAAGGCATGGCGCTTGAATCAGCAGTGCTGATACTAACGGCGTTCAATACCACAAATGGCGCTGGAAGGGTGATATCAGGTTATCTGTCAGATATCCTGGGGAGAAATGTAACCATGAGCATAGCCTTTTTTGGCGCAGGTGCGGCATACTTCCTCTTTCCGCACGTCAGCAGCCTGGCGGCATGCTCTGTCCTGGCGGCCCTTGTGGGGCTCTCGTTTGGGACCCTGTTTTCGGTATCTGCGCCGCTGGTGTCAGATTGCTTCGGGCTCAAGCACTTCGGAGCGATATTCGGCCTGGTGTTCACTGCCTATGGACTCATTGCCGGGCTCCTGGGTCCGTCTCTCTCAGGGTACCTGCTGGACATGACCGGGGGAAATTTCTTCCTGGTCTTTCTGTACCTCGGAGTGCTGTGCATGATATCGGGGCTGTCTATCAGGCTTGTTGTGCCTCCCCATCATCCAAATAATTAAGATGATCCTGGCATCACCTCTTCTTTGAGGGAAGCACGCTTGCAGCAATGGCGAGCACCGGACCTGCTACGAGCCCAAATCCAAGGACCAGGCCGACTGCACCTATGATGAACATGGCAAACCTCACAGTAGGCGAGACTACGCTCCTCGCGGCAATCGCCGCGATCAGCCCCAGGATAAGAGATGCAGCTACCAGCGCAAGAGTGATCACGACACCAGATCCAAGAGGTGTCCGTACAGAGTTGTACAGGATCTGCACAAGCACAACTGCTCCCCAGCCGAAGAAGAAGAGCGCAGAAAGCTCAGTTGCCATGCTGAAGAGGCTGAACTTGCGTCTGCTCTTCCAGGCCCTGTAGATCCCGAAGACCAGTATCAGCACGAGTGGCGCCAGCACAAAGTCAAGGCTCTGGCCCGACCACGTGTAGATGGATATGAGCTTCAATGGAGTGAAAACCTTCTCCTGGAGTGTGGAAGTCTCCTCATACCCAACAGCAAGGCTGTAGTTGCCTCCGCGCTCTTGGTTGTATAAAGCTACATAATACTTTCCGGATTCTGGCGCTGAGAGGTTCAGCTTGGCCAGGCTGTAGTAGCTTCCAGGCCCAAACGGCTCATAGCTGGCATCCTCAGATCGGTTGCCTTCCAGGACAATGGCACCGTATCCCTGCGGCACCTGTGCCTCCACGAAGCCTGGGAGTTCTCCTTCAGGCTGGATCCCCTGTCCAATCAGGGCAAAAGATGGCGAGAAGCCTGTATCTCCAAGGCTGGTGGTTGTGAGAAGCGACAGGTAAATCCTCTGTCCTTCTTCTATCTCGAAGCTGTAGTACCGGGCCTTGCCTGGCTCCAGAGTGCCGTAGATCGCCCAGGACTTCGCCGGATCTGATATCGCAGTGGCAGACGTTATGTTATCTCCGCCGTTCGAGAGTACAGGTACGTGCGCAAAGGCAAGTGGGGCCAGCAGGGCCAAGACCAGAATTGCTACTGAGAGGCGCCTCATGCCCAAGACACTGCTCGAAAAGAATAAACCCTTTTCCCGTAATGCCCACCATTGTGAAAAAATTTATCTATTCTCTGAGCAGACTTAATGTATCAATTTATCGACGGGTTGGTAGATAAATGTCTTTAAAATTCGGATCTTTGTCGATCATGATATTTGCAGCCATTCTTGCTGCAGGATTATCTGCAGGGCAGGAAGCGCAGGATAGTGACATAACTCAGACTGCTGCCGATATTGGTGATCTGAGCATATTTGCCAGGGCAATGGAAGACGCCGGATATGTGAGCAGCCTCAATGGAGGCGGCGTATTTGGCTTCTTAAACGACGGATATGTGGTCTTCGCGCCAACAGATCAGGCATTTGAAAACCTGACTCAAGGGAGCCTCGATGCCCTGATGGCAGACAAAGGCAGGCTGAGAACTGTCATGGGCTACCATATAATCGATAGGAGGAAGCTTGGTGAGGAGGGCATATCCAGCATAGAGGGCCATAATGAGCCTGTGGATCTCATGACCGTTCAGGGAAGAACTGTCAGAATAAATAGTAACGATGGCCTGACTGTAAACGGCGCAAGAGTGCTCCAGTCCAGAAGATATGATAACGGAATCCTTTACGTCATAGATCAGGTCCTGAATCCTTCAGAGGGAGACGAGGTATCGCACGGAGAAGAGTGAACTCCATCCATCTACGGCGCCTCAATCTCCTCAATCATTCATCTGCTGGATAGTGGATTAGCATATCAGCTCATGCAATGCGAGTGTTGGCCTGGAAAGATTTATAACTCTTCAATTTCATTATGTATGTTGATACTAACTTGAGGCTCAGTGATTTGACATGAACTTCAACACAAAGAACTTGATGATACTGTCCTTACTGGCAATGCTGACCATTGGCAGCTGCTGCGGACAGAATGAACAAGGCCTTGACATACTGGCTGCATCGAGATCTGTGGGGAACCTGGACACATTCGCCAGGGCGATACAGGATGCAGACCTGGTTGACAGGCTGAACGACGAGGGAGGAATCAACCTTCAGAACGATTCCTATATCGTATTTGCTCCAAGCGATCGGGCCTTTGCGAACCTCACCACAGGGGCTCTCGACAGGCTGCTTGCAAATCAGGATGACCTGAAAGACGTCATGAACTACCACATAGTCGAGAACCCGGATGTAGCTGACTTCAGGAACCTCATCAGCGTGGACAGGCTGAGCACTCTGGAAGGCGGCGACCTCAACATCTCTTCAACCAACGGCGTGATGATGGTCAACGATGCCAGAATACTCAGTTACGTCCAGTACAAAGAGGGCATAATCTACGTCATAGACAGAGTGCTCTTAACTCAGGATCACCTCAGCGAATATGGGGCAAACCTGAGCACAGGAACGGTAGGAGTTGCAGGCACAGATGCTAACGCTGACATGACAAACGATGACGGATCTACAGCTGTGGGGACAACTGCCAGGACAAACGTCAGCGCATCTAACCTGGGCGTTCTAGACGCTCTGAGGCAGGATGGGGATCTCGGTACATTTGCAAACGCCATCGAATCTGCAGAATTCGCAGATGAGCTCGACGGCGCAGGCACTCTGGACACTCAGGTGGTCGGAGGATTTGCAGGCGGCCCATACACAATCTTCGCCCCTACAAATGAAGCCTTCAACAGAATACCTTCCACCAATCTGACAGCGCTCATAGCAGATAACGGGGACCTGGGAGACCTTCTCAAGCACCACATAGCAGACAGGAGCGGATGGACCGAAAATCAGACTCTTAATGGCATCAGCTCCCTGGATACGCTATATGGCGGCCCTCTGGATATAAATGCCAACGATGGCACAATCGTAGTAGATGGAACCACAGTTCTCAGGACCATTGACTATGCAAACGGGGAGATCTACGTCATAAATAGAGTGCTGTTGCCAAACGATCAGGACTTTCTCAACAGGTACAGCCTGAGCGATGCCCTCTGGAACGATGGAGTAACCACCAGGATGGATAGCGATAACGGAGAGAGCCTTCCACTGCAGGCGACCTGATCCTTTCGACATAGACAAATCTTGAACAAGCCGGCAGTGATAGCATAGGGACAGGTGGCCATCCTGCCTCTAATCATTTCACTTGCTTCTGGCATATCACTCAATTGCTTCTGGCATATCACAATTTACATATATGCTTGCTCTTCATTCTGTCTTGGATTTGCAAGAAAGTTTATTAGCCTTCTGAGATATAAACGACCTCTGAATCTCAGAAATTCAATCTGAATCTCATGTCTTGGAGTGCTTCTATG
>CAZXDN010000042.1:22533-24388 GCA_964639235.1 uncultured Methanotrichaceae archaeon
GACCTCTGAATCTCAGAAATTCAATCTGAATCTCATGTCTTGGAGTGCTTCTATGGTCGACGAAAGTATTGAACTCAGGCTTAGCCCCTTCTTTGGGGATATATACGAGATGAAAGAAGGAGTCATCACTCTCAAGATGCTCATGGGCGGCGTCTGGCAGCCTTCCAGATCCGGCAGAACCTCCGACGTCATCAGCCCGATAGACGGCAGCGTCATCGCAAGGTCGCAGATGGCAGACCACGGAGATGTGGACATCGCATCAACCTTTGCCCATGAGAACCGGGGCATAAGGGAGCTTCCAGCAATAGAGCGCATAGAGATCTTCAACTGCGCAGCCAGGATGCTGGAAGAGCACAGTGACGAGTTTGCCAGGGTGCTGCAGCTGGAGGCTGGAAAGACCTTGAAGGACGCCCAGGGCGAGGTGGCAGCCACAATGCACAGGCTGAAGCTGACTATGGAGGAGGCCAGGAAGATCTTCGGGGATTACGTTCCGGGAGATTGGTCCATCGATACTGTCGGAAAGATGGCCCTGGTGATAAGGGAACCAGTAGGAGTAGTTGCAGCCATCTCTCCTTTCAACTACCCACTCTACATAGCCTCGTCCAAGATCATACCCGCGCTCCTGGCAGGAAACTCGGTTCTGGCCAAGCCATCCTCCGCAAATCCGATCTCTGCAACTCTCTTCGTCAGAGTGCTGGAGAAGGCAGGCATCCCAAAGGGCAGCATCAGCATAATTACGGGAAGCGGAGAAGAAACCGGCAACGCCATAGTCTCCCAGGAGACGATCGACATGATAAACTTCACAGGAAGCACCCCTGTGGGAAAGGGCATCTCCCAGGGCGCAGTGATGAAGAAGCTTCACCTGGAGCTTGGAGGGAAAGCCTACGCCCTGGTGCTTGAGGACGCCAACCTGGACCAGGCTGCTGAGAGCTGCGTTGCAGGGTCTCTTAAGTACTCTGGACAGAGGTGCGACGCCATAAGCGCAATCCTGGCACTGGATCCAATAGCAGATGAACTCAGCAAGAAGATCGTGGCAAACGTCGACAAATGGAAGTTCGGCGACCCCAGGGACGAGTCAGTGATGATGGGGCCAGTCATAAGCAAGAGGGCTGCTGAGAGAATTCACGGAATGGTCACGGATGCAATCAGCAAAGGTGCAGACCTTCTGAGGGGTGGAAAATACCACGATGCGTACTATGAGCCCACAGTTCTCGACAACGTTCCGCTCTATGCAGATATCGCCAAGGAGGAGACTTTTGGTCCAGTGGTGACGATCATCAGGCCCAAAGATGAGGACGAGGCTCTCAGGATCGCCAGGTCTTCAAGATACGGACTGGAGTCCTGCGTCTTCACCAGGGACTTCTACAGGATGTGGCGCGTGGCTAAGGCCTTAGAGGTCGGAGAGGTGACCATAAACGGATATCCTTCCCACGGAGTCGGATACTTCCCGTTCGGCGGAATCAAGGATTCTGGCATGGGACGAGAGGGCATTGGCTACAGCATAGATGAGATGACCAACCTCAAGACAGTGGTCTTCAACTTAGAGGCCGGCGGCCTGGGAAAGAAGGAGCACTTCGTGTCCACATGTGCAACGTCCATCGCCAGCAAGTCGTTCCACAGGCCAGAAGATGGAGAGTAAAACGCCTTTAACGTATCTTTCGTTTATTTCTTCATCACCCATATGATCCACATCTGTGAGCGCGATATAGGCGCGCCCTATTTTTATCTCAGCACTGAGACATGCAATTCGGGTTAAGCAAATCACTATGGCCTCTCGATAAAATTTAAAAATCTATTTATGTGCGTCTAAAGCTGCAATTTCTGGTAAATACGTTTTTATATCTTCCTCTGAATC
>CAZXDN010000043.1:0-23518 GCA_964639235.1 uncultured Methanotrichaceae archaeon
AGATGGTAAACCAGAGACGTCTTTCCGACTCCGCCCTTATTATTAAAAAATGCAACTATTGGGGTGGACATGTAGCCGTTTCCATATTATCCTCAGTTCTTATCCCTGGCGCTAGCGCTACTATGTGATAGAATTATCTTCTCGAATTTAAAAGTTACTTTTTACGTACTCCGCCTCTTCGCTTAAGCCCTAGTCCATTGAGAAATAGATCTGGTACGTCTACTCGACCATCAGATCTAGAACGGAAAATACCAACCTCTATAAGATAATCCACGAATTCACGAGGGGAATCTACTGGAGGTCGATCTTCACCTTGCTCTCCCCATGAGTCCTCCCATCTTGTGCCGAGTAATCTTTCGAGTTGGCGTCGTTCCCAAGGTACATTTTCGCCTTTTAGACGAGTGGCTAATCCCTCAAGCCAAGGCCACTCATTAAGAGATTGACGCACGTGTTCATCGGAGACCGTATCAAGCGAGCGGCGTAGGGATGTTGGATCAAGAAGTTGCATTCTATCTAGTGGCAGTTGAGAACGCATTTGAAGTTCAGCAGCTCTCTCAATAAGGCGTACCAATGGCCTAGGAAGAGCTTGTCTACTGCCATCTCTAATATGCTCAGGTAGCCAGCGTATCGTGAGGCCTTTCTTAGCATTAGCCCCCATATAATGTCCTATCATTCTATCAATAAGTGGACGAGCATCCTGGGGTATTTGAATTTGAGGAACGTGACCAAGTTGGGCATCATCTCTAAACATTATCTTAGTATCATTACAGTATTCAAATAGTTCTTCACTTGAATTAGCTATTCGTTTTACCAGCATTGCATAAAGACTTCTTTCGCTCCAAGTAATTTCCGCACGGTTTGCAGCGAGTTTGGCTAAGTCAGCACCTCCTTCAATTGCATATCTATCATAGAGATCAGTACGAAGAAAGATTTTTGCTCTAATTCGGCGCCATCTACGCTTATAGCTTGCCCAAAATGCCACAAGTCCTGTAATGGCTTTGCTCATTGTATGCCAATCGGCTCCTCCTAGAGTATCGAGCTCATCATATCCTATGAAGAAATAGCGATCTTCTTGTTCGAGCCTGGCATCGAGGCGATCAAGAGCTAATGTCCCTGCATTACCTATAGCAATAAATGCATTATAATTTGCCTCAGCATCACCTCCTGGATGTTCCTTTAAGCTTCCATTCTCTTCTTTACCTTTGTCGTCGAATTCATTCCATAAAATACGGATTAAATATGCAAACCATAATTCAAGTCCCGCGTTCGGGATATCTCTCCTATTTTTAAAAAAATTAGCTAATCCTAATACATCAGGAAAATCCGCTTCTATAGGATAGCCTTTAAACCATTTAATGTGACCGGGTTCAAGAGATGGAAGCCGCAAATAGAGCGTATTTCGTTTTATTGCCGAAAGCAAATCAAAATCAATGACTGCACGGAAAAGCTCCGATTTACCTGAACCACGTGGGCCTACTACTAGGGCTACATCAGGATCGAAAGCGTGAGCGTGTTCTGGGACGGGATAGAATGTATGCGGGAACTTAGTTGGGTCTTCGCTTTCAGCTCGTCCATGGCTCCCCATGTGGGCTAATCCATTGAGCAGTTTCTCTTTATCTAGGCTCGATAATTTTGATTTCATAATTCAGTTTCCTCTACTTCAAAACGTGCGGCTATACGCCTAGCCAGAGTACGATATTCTGGAAGACCTGCTAAATCATCTGCTATATCATCTATTTTTTCAAAGTTAGCAAATTCTAAATAGTATGAAATAGGTATCGGAACCCATAATGCCTCTTCATCCTCCATATCTCGCACATACCACAACTTGTCTTCTGTTGGATCCTCTGGATCGACAGAATAATACCAATCTGTAAATTCATCGCGGGCACGGTCAGAAAATTTTCTTTTTGCACGAAGAGAAACATCTCTGTCCTTAGGGATCATAGCTTGCACAATCAGGCAATCGCGCTGCATATTATTAGATTGAATCTGATCAGCCCCAAGACGCTTTAATACCAAGCGCAAGCCTTGCCAGCTTTGCTCCGATGAAGTGCCGAATAGTACATATAAATGTGCAAGACCGCTTAAAAGAAGGCCTGCAGCATCTGAAAGACCTGCACGACCATCCAGCAGCAACCAATCTGGCTTCAGATCTCTACGTATCTGATCTATAAGAGTGAGAAGAGGATGACTTTGTTCTCTATTCGGAGCTGTTTCAAAATCAATGCGTGATAGCTTGTCGAGGTAATCTTGATTCATCTGGCCTGCAGCAGGGATGACTAGTATCTCCCCTTCTTTAGTGATATTTTCACGTCGGCAGGCGTGATAATAATCTCTAAGATCGATATTACCATATGGGCATTCTAAGAGATAATCTATAGTACCCCACGGTGCGATCGTCCCTCTTTCGTCTGCAGCTAATAATAGCCCTACTCCTGGTGCATCTAAATCAAAATCTATGACGGTTACTCTTTCGCCCATTCTCGCTCTTTGTATTGCAAAAGATGCAAGTGCTGTGCTTCTACCAACTCCACCTTTGAAAGAATAAAAAACTATAATCGATGGACCTTCCTCAGGAACCTTCCATAATGGCTCGGATAAACCTTGTAACCACATCCCTCGACTCCGATAACGATGAGAAATACGTATGTTAGGGATATCTACTAGTATTTGAGCTTCCTCCCATGCTCTTTCATATACTGCGCGATCAATATCGGGGCCCTCTAATGCAAGCCATATATCACCTGTCCAAAAAATCGATGCTGCGATCTTCAATTCTGAATCTATATTGCTAAGCAATTCCCTATCTGCTACTCCGTCCGCCCAAATTACTACACGTAAACCACCAAAGATATCATCGATAAGCATTATACGTTGAATTTTAGAGTTATTATAAATAAATTTTCTTAGAGTATCAAGTGCAGCATGTTTTGCCTCATCTAAATGTTTTTCAAGCATTAAATAACACCATCCATCCGCATTTGAAGTATGGTTGAAGAGAAGACCGATTTAGCTTCTTTTACCCATGAAGATGCCCTAGATGCATCAATAAAACCCTTGGCACGATATCTAAGACTCTCAGACCAACCGCTATTTGAATTGTAGATGTCATGGCTAGAAGTCATTGCGCGATTATATCTCGCTGTTTTGGATGAAGACAGCGATGCAAATATTAATGTGCTTTTTGAGAGATCTCTTAAATTATGTCTTCCTGGACCACCTTGGGTCATCCAAATAGGATCGTTTTCCGTTTCAATAAGTACCATTGTTTTGAGACAACATTCGATTACATAGCCTGCATGATATGCTGCTCCATCATATCGTCCACATTTTTCGAGGACTTGTGCATCTTCTAGGTGTTTCTCAGCAGCTTCTGGGTGGTCATCGCCATTAGATAAGCAGCATTTGGACATATTATCCTCGGTGACTTTTTCTTAATCCTTTTAGCTCTGATATAGTATTTTTGTGTATATATATCCTACTATTAAGTTTATATGTGCTAAGTTCAATTAATCTTAAAAAAAGTAATTATTTCACCTTTTATGGGATTCTAAAATGCCATTAAATGTCTTCAGCACATAATCGAGCTCTTCTTGCTTTAGCCCGAAAGTGCTCAGCTTGAAGTGCCTTGTGAGGCCAGCCTTTATCCCACAGATCCCTCTCTCCTTCAGGTCACGGTAAAGGAAGTATCTGCCCTTCTTGGCGGTCTTCGAGATCTCGTACAGGGGCTCCGCCTTGAAGAACATCAGGTCGTGGTTGTGGGGCCTGTCTCCCTGAAGCTCGATTCCCAGCCGCTCCAATCCTTCAGAGAAGTACCTGGCCTTGGAGACCTCGTCGTCCCAGTGCTTCGTCCTTTCGACGACTGCAGGGAAGCTGGCCATCATCGTCAGGATCCCTGCACCACGAACTGTGCAACCCAGAAGCTCAGTCTCCTTGTTCTTCTTGGAAGGAGATAGCTTGAAGATGGTCTTTGCCAGGTCTTCGCTGGCTCCCAGAAGGCCTATGGGTCCTGAGCTGGCCATTGACTTGTGGCCGCTTCCAACGATTATGTCAGCTCCGAGGTCCTTAGCCTTTACGGGCATACGGCCCACTGAGTAAGCGCCGTTTACCATGAAGATTATGCCGTTATCGTGGCAGATGTCTGATACAGCCCTGGCGTCCACGATGTTTCCGTAGCTGCCATCCGGGTATGTGAGCACAGCCATGCCGATGTTGCCTTTTCTCTCGTAGACGCGCATTATGGCATCGTCAAAGCCCTCAGGGTCTATCCTGTACTCAGGCTCGCCGCTGGACGGCACGTACTCTATGTTCATCCCAGCGCGCTCAGCTGCCAGCACGGTCGTGTAGTGGGCGTTTGAGTCTATTATCGCCCAGTCTCCTTTCTGGCATAAGGAGTGCATTGCAGCGAACTTGCCTTCGCGTGCTCCGTGGGTCACCCTGACCTCATCTGTTCCCAGGAACTCAGGCAGGACATCGTGCACGAACTCCTCTATAGGGGGATTTTTTATGTGGTCGAGCTGGCCTGCACAAAAATCGCATACAGAGTAGCCGTCTCCCCACTCTATCAGGGCCTCGCGGGCCTCAGGGGTGAGAATCCCACCGCGCTGCAGCGGGTCAATGTTGATCCTTGCTGTCTCTCTCTTGATGTGCGTGAACTTCTCCAGGTTGGCGAGCATCACTTGATAATGCGCCATATGTGAATTATAATGCTTTTTCTCCCCCCAGGTCAAACCCTTTATCCATGTATGTTTTCCGGAATCTCTCCCGCATTCCAAAACAGTGATATATTTTCGATTCATACCAATAAGCAATGGCTGTAGTCATTGGGCATCGCGGCGCAAAGGCTCTGAAGCCTGAGAACACCTTGGATGCCATCAGCACTGCTTTTGGCTGCCACGCAGATATGGTGGAAGTCGACGTCAGGCTCTCAAAAGACGGTGCGCTCGTGCTCATGCACGACGAGACAGTGGATCGCACCACAAAGGGGTCCGGCAAGGTCGAGGACCTGTCTCAGGAGGAGATGAAGGCCCTTGGCGTGCCCACTCTCTCAGAGGCTCTGGCGCTGGTCAAGGAGCTGGGACTGGGCATCGTAGTGGAGATGAAAGAAGAAGGGCTTGAGGAGCTGGTCTCCGAGGCGCTTGCCGGGACAGATGTAGACGCAATCATCACATCGTTCTATCACTCATCATTACGCGATCTCAAGGAGCTGTCTGGGCAAAAAGCAGAAGAAGCGGGAGAGAGGTCCAGTGCAGGCTTCAAGACAGGGATCATCATCTCCTCTCTGCCTGTAAGTCCAGTCAACCTGGCGCTGCAGGCGAAGGCCGATTCCATTTTCCCCAAGAGAGTAAACCCCAGGATGTTCAAGGATGCCCATAGATACGGCATAAAAGTCTACCCCTGGACGATCAACAGCGCCGAGGAAGCTGCCTGGATGTTGAAGCTGGGTGCAGACGGCCTGGTCACAGACAACCCATGCGTGATAAGGCCAGTTGTGGACCTGCCTCTAAAGGATACCACCAGGAGCAACTGCGCTTACTACCCCTGCCACCACTTCGAGGGCCAGGAGTGCATCCACTGTTTTTGCCCCCTTTACCCATGCAAGGACCAGGATCTTGGAAGGTATGTCAGGACCAAGCGTGGGAAGCGGGTCTGGACCTGCATTGATTGCAGTCTGGTCCACAGGCCTGTTGTGGCAAGGTACCTGGCAGAGCACCCTGACGCCACAACCGCTGAGCTGAAGGAGATAGACCAAAAAGGGCACATTCAGGAGATTGGGGATTGAATATGGTTGATTGGATTTACAGTGACTGAAGTTAGTTCTCTCCTGATTAATATCTGGTAAATGATCATTTTAGGGTTATTGGTTGATGCCAGAATTTTGTCCTGCGGCACTATTTAAATCTTCCAGCCGCGCACAGACGGCTATAAAAAAAAATGAGATCAAAGTTGAAATATTTGCCGGACATTGATATCTATACTCTACAGCATATTCTATTGAAAAATTCGAATAAAATTATACCTATTCGCGCATAAAACGTCCTTGTCTCGAAATCCATTCAGACTACACAGACGACGGAAAGATTTATGCACATCCCGGTGATAACTTCCATAACATGAGACTTATAGTAGTGGCTCTATTTGCTATGCTGGCTCTAATCTCGTCGGGCTCTGCCCAACTTAACGAGACCAGCACAGTCTTACCTGCACAGACTGGTTTTGATACCACCACATCCATTGCAAGCTTTCTGAGCGATAGCTGGACTCCTGCACCTTATGCGTCCCAGAGCAGCCAATCAACTCAGACTGGAAAGAGGACTGGACTTCTCCTCCCATCAACGGTTGGAGTCAATACAACTGCCAACAACACAACTGCAAACGCAACAGCAAGCAATGCCACAACAAACGCATCTGCTTCCCTGTCGACAAAAGATACAGCCACTCAGTTCCTGAGCGATACCTATACCCCACCCAAAGCCACGCCTGAGACAGAGACCGCCCTGGCTGCAGATAAGAACGGAAACCTGGCCACAAGCGAGCTTTCAATCTACAGGTTCCTCGACGACAGCTGGACCCCACAATCCACAACAGTTGCTTACACAACCGATAACGCTGGATACCAAAAGCACGTAATGGGGTAGACTCTACCCCTGGCAGACTGCCGAAGGGGCAGATCTGTCACCAAAATATACCAGCCTGAACCAAAATATACATGCCTGAAGTCATCTCTTCTCTTTCTCTATCAGCTCCAGAACCCTGATCAGCCTTTCAAACTGGATCTCAGTCCGCCTGAGAAGTATGGGCGGAGATTCAGAAGTGGTTGTGCACTGGTCAACCCAGTACGACGACTCTTCCATGACCTTCCTGGCAAACTCCTCAACCTCAGGCGAGAGCCTGTTCTTTTCACGCAGAGTCTCAAGACAGTCCCAGATCCGATCCTGGATTGCAGCTATCTGGATGAGGACCACGTTCAGCTTGTCTTCTGTGCTGAGCCCATCTCTTTTTGGGCCGTTTCTTTCCTGGCAGTTCTCCTGGCTGAAGCTGTTTCCCTCGTGGCTATGGCCATTTGTCTCATGGCTATGGCTATTTCCTTCACAGCTGTGGTCATCTACTTCAGGGCTGTGGCTATCTCCAGCTTTATCGTTACTGCTTGGTCGGCCGTTCATTGATCTTCCTGTGACCTGCATATCTCTTCGACAGCAGGCTGACCTTGTCATATGGCACTGCATGCTTCTCCTTCATGAGCAGGTCCTCTAAAAGCTCGGCCTCGCGCCTGTAGGATCTCGATACCGATTCGGCGTACTCCAGGCCTTCAGCTGTGAGCATATACTCGTATCGCTGCCTCCACCTGCCGCCGGTCTCGTAGTGGCGCAGATCCTGGTAGACCATGCCCATCGCAACCAGGATCTGTATGTCTTCAAAGAGCCTCTCGCTGTAGGGAAATCCGAAGTCCTCGTGGAAGCTGTAATCGAAGAGGCTTGCTATGCCGTCAGGGCCTTCTCTTCTCAGGCTTCTGACAGTTCTGTAGAGCCAGGTGATGTTTCTGATGCGCGGGACCAGGATTCTCTCGCCGTGCGTCTCTGAGAGAATGCTGTGCAGGCAATAAAAGAGGAGGAGAAGCCCCTCGATTGAAAGGTAGCTCTCCCCTCTGATGAAGGCAAGAAGCTTCGATGCCAGCTTTTTAACCTCCTCCAGGGATACGGATACAGGCGAGTCTGAGAAGAAGGAGAGTGTGACCTGCCTGGTGATCGATTTTACGAGGCCTGCTGCCAGTGCTGACTCATCGTAGAGAAAGCCGTCATGGGTTCGAATGGATTTGGGAACTCCGCTTCCCACTGACACGTCCACCAGGCATCCGTATCTCTTCCACAGCTCTTTCTCCATGAGTTTTCTTGCCCTGCCGTACCTGGATATTGTCGAGAGTGCCATCCTGATCCCAGGCTCCAAAGTGACATGGTCGAACCTGGCTGCAAGCGGGTATCTCTGGCCATATCTGATCCTGTCCAAGACGGCCTTCACCCCAGGGCCTGCCCTCTCGTCTATGAACTGAATCAGGTCCGAGTCGTTGTACTCAGTGAAGAACAGGCCTGCAGCAGCTCTGGCCTCGTCCTGGTCCATCTCTTCGAGCACAGACTCCAGCGCGAACAGGAGCATGGCCCTGATCGACTGGACATGAGGGTGGTGCACCAGAGCAGTGTAGTGGTGGGCCCTGGCTATGAGCATCGACTCTGCTGCGGTTATTGACATCTCGGATCTGTAGTCGTCAAAGCCAGCCAGGACTATCCTGTCTCCAAAAAGAGAAAGCGCCTCAATTATCTGGTCGACATCTATCAGGCCCAGGCTCACCCCTGTGTGGTGTGAATCCCGCAGGAGAAAGTCTATCCTGTCAGCATCGAGATCTCCTGAGATTATCTTGCCTAATGGGCCAAAACCCGCCACCAGCTCTGATATCTCTGAAAACAGCTTTTTTGAGTCGCCGAAGTCTCTCTTTGCGAGGGCAGAGACTGCATCTCCAAAGTTATCGGACTCGATTATGTGCCTTGTGAAGTCCTCGTGTCTGGAGATCTGCCTGCCATTGAGGAGAGGCTGCAGCTCAGGGTTCCTGGACATGACCTCCTCTACAGCGTGCGAGAGCGCAGAGTGACCAAGGTCGTGGAGGAGGCCTGCAATCCTCACCTTTCGTATCTCGCCTTCCTCCAGGCCCAGGCGGCTGGCCATCCTGCCAGCTATCTCCATGGTTCCGATGCTGTGTTCGAACCTTGTATGGTTGGCTCCCGGATAGACTGTGTCTACCAGGCCGAGCTGCTTTATGCCTTTTAGCCTCTGCACCGGCCTGGAGCTGATGAGCTGCCATTCAAGCTCATCTGGGTAGATGGCGCCGTAGACTGGGTCGTGGATTGCCCTTGGCTCATCTTTCATCAGGCAATTTATCGATTCGATTTTACTTCAATTTTTGGTCTTCAGGTCAGCTTCATTATCGCCGCTGCCAAATCGCCCTTTGCCTCTATGAGCGCAGCCTTGGCATCGTTCCAGTCAGCTCCAGTCTGGGCAGCCACTATCTGGATATCGGAGTCAGGAATCTCCATTGGGGCTGAAGCTGCGGCTTCTTCCTGGGCGTGCTCTTCCTGGGACAGGGTCCTCTCCTGAACATCGCCTGAGATCTGGAAGGTCTTGTTGCCGTGCGCCTCCATTATGGCCACAGATGGGTTGGTGATCAGTATCTCCTTATCAGCTGACCTGATGATCACCTCAGTTACGCCCTCGATCTCATCTATGTCTATGCCCATGCTCTTCAGCATTCCCTTCATCTTCTTGGGGCTCATGCCCCGGCCGCCTAGGCCTCCCAAACCTGGAAACATATTATCACCGTAGTATTGAGTAGATTGCTGTCAGGTAAGGATATCTTTTTAACGCATCAACTATTGCCCGATCTGCCCTGTCATGCCCTGGCAGTCTGAGCTTAAATTGCACTCATTCTGGTCAAACTTTAAATATCGATTGCAGTTTCCGCGCTATTTAAGACAAACGCAGCTTCCACGCTGTTTAAGACAACCCTATCGCCAAGCTCCACATCGATAAGAGCTGCTGCCTCAAACCCTGTGCAGCGAGAATCTCCATCATCCTCAGCTGGAACTGCTTAAGCGCTCTACAACCTGAAATTGCATAGATCTGCTGCTCTAATCATGGAAGCAGTGCCTGTGTCACAGGATAATTTATAAGCGCTGCGATCTATTTGACGTCGAGAAACTGGCATCGAGACCGATGTCAAGACGCAAGGTGGGTTGATTTTGAGTTCGAGACTGAGTTCAAGCCTCTTTATCGGGGCAGCAGCGTTGTTGTTCTCAGGGATTTTCCTTTTCGTTGCCTTGTCTGCGGGAGAAGGAGAGTCACAGGGAGCATCAGGCGATGGGCAAGCGATACTGAGCGATGTGGGATTATCAGGCGATGTGGAGACGATGTGGAAGTTCGTCCAGGCAGAAGATGCAGTTGGTGCCAGCCTGACTATGATTGATAGAACCCTATTGGACGCATCTTTATCCCTTTCCCAGACGGGGATTATCGGTCCGGTGGCAGGGGCCATTCTGGAAAACCTGACGGTCAAAGTGCCCTCGACCATAGACGCTGTGACTGTGGACTTAAACGGCACTATACAGGAGGTCGCGCCTGATGAGTATCAGTATGCCAAAGGCGAGTACATCGGCGATCAGGAGCAGATCAAGCGGCTCTTCGCCACCAGGCAGCCTGTAGGATTGTCGTACATAAAGAGCGTGGAGGGGCCTTACGCAATGGACTTCGAGTCGCCTGTCTTCGATGAAGGCGGCTGCATCGCGGGCTCTGTCTCAATCCTGATCAACTCCACTGATTTCTTCGACCACGTGCTGGGACCGTATCAGCCCGGAAACGGGTCCAAGATCTGGGTCATGCAGCCTGATGGGGTGGTCATCTACGAGACGGACGTCTCTCAGATAGGGCTTAACGTCTTCGAGGACCCGGTCTTCCTGCAGTTCCCAGGCGTGCAGGAGCTGGCCAGGAGAGTTGCAGAGGAGAGGTCCGGATATGGCACATATGAGTTCTTCAACCAGGATCGCTCTGAGACAGTGAAGAGGGCGCTCTACTGGACCACGATAGGCTATCATGGAACAGAGATCCGGTTGATGCTCAGCCAGGATATATTTTCTTAAATTTATTTTTCATCAATTTATTTTATTTGCCTCAGACGGTACGGTCAGGCGAAAGGCAAAAATCTGATCTGCTGATTAGAGAATGCAATGGGATATGAGATCTCTCTGAACATGGCATGGAATGAGCTGCAGAGATTGCATGCAATGCCGGAGTACTCTGTGCCGCTTCTCGACGACGTCTACACTGTGAGGATGGCTGAGAGGGTAGTTATTTCACAGCGATCCAGCAGCCCGGCAAAAGAGGAGGCATCAGTGATCGTCCTCCACTTTCTCACAGGTACCCTGAGGCAGAGCTACAGCCCAACAGGAGTATGGATCTCTTTTCGAGAGCTTTGGGGCGGGAACTCTTTTCTGCCTGCCTTTCAGGAGACAACCATCAAGCCACTGGTGGAGAGGCTTAAAGAAGACCCCGATGGCCTGGTCAGGAACCTGGTCGAGAGGTTTAAGGGCAGAATTGTTGAAGGCGGCGACGTCTCTGTGGAGCTGGCCACGTTTCCAGGCGTTTGTGTCAGAGTTGTCATGTGGATGGGAGACGACGAGCTTCCTCCTGAGGCTGTGATGCTCTTCGATAAAGGCCTGGCTGATGTCTTATCGACTGAAGACATAGCTGTACTGCTGCTAATCGTTTCTCAAAATGCCATTTAGCACGATGCGGCTTACAGGCTCTCTGCAGGTTTGAAATCCGAAATATTAAATACTAATTTAGCTATTATCTCTGCATAGCCATTTAGGAGGGAAAAAGCTAGCATGAAAACAAATAAATTAATTTTAATCTCTATGACTGTTTTGGCAGCAATGGCGTGCGAGGCTGGCCCGGTCTTCGCCCAGGAGGAGAACAACACCAGTGGGTCCACAGCTGTAAGCCAAACAAGCGAGATGCCGTTTGTCCTCCTCCAGATCCAGGCAGACATCTGGGGCAATCTTACTGACATTGATGCTGCAGTGGCGGGTGCTTCCTACAGCCTCTCAGCCGCCGGCCTGGAGGAAGATGAGTCTGGAGCGGTGCTTAAGGGCCTGATCGACTCAAATCCCGTACTGATAGAGGCGATTACGTTTGACAGGGACGGCAAGATCCTGGCCTCTGGATCAGATGACTATAACGGCTCTGAGGGCGCTGACATAAGCGGGCAAAAGGCAGTGGCCAGGCTCCTGGAGACCAGAAACCCGGTCATGAGCGATCCGTTCCAGACTGTGGAAGGCTTCGAAGCTATAGCCCTGATATACCCGGTCTTCTCCCAATCAGGCGAGTTCATTGGAGGAGTTAGCGCAACGCTCGATCCCGGCGAGCTGTTCAGAGCGCTTGTGTCTCCCAGGCTGAGCGACCCGAAGTACAGCTTCTGGATGATGGGCGCAGACGGACTGATAGTCTACGACCAGGACGCAAGCCAGATAGGCAAGATGCTCTTCGACGATCCCCTTTACCAGCCTTATCAGAGCCTGCTCGACCTCGGAAGGGCGATGGCCGGAGAAATGTCGGGCCACGGGAGCTACAGCTTCCAGGTAACTGAGTCCAACCAGTCTGTGGTGACCAAGGACACCTACTGGACGACTTTTGGGCTTCACGGCACTGAGTGGAGACTGGTGCTGACAAGGATAGAAGACTGATGCTGAAAAAGAAAGAATAGATGGCCCAGGTTAAAGAAGGCCGGTTTTAAGAAGGCTGGAGTTAAATAAGGCCGAGGCTGAAAGGATAATTTGCGCCGGCCTTCCATAATATTTTTGGCTCTTTGCTCTCCCGCTGATGGGCACTGCTCATGCTGTTAGGCACTATGATAATGATGAGATAAGCACATACGGCATTGATGATCCTGATATTATGCACTACTAGATAAGTTCTTAATGTATTAGCGTTATATAATTGGCCGGTAGACTTATGTTCGAAAAAATCTTGATTGCGACAGATGGATCGAAGCACAGCCTGGCAGCCGCAAAACTGGGGATCGAACTTGCAAAGCTGAGCAATGCTAGAGTTACTGCTGTTCATGTCATAGATATTGGCAAGATGATTGTCCCTGTTGATGAGACAGAGATCGCTGTTGAAGTGGAGCTGATAAACGCTATCAAGAACAGGCTGTATGAGGATGGGAGACTTGCCCTGCAGCAGGTCGAAGATCTGGCGAAAGATGCAGGTGTTACAATTGAAAAGAAGGTTATCGAAGGCTATCCTGCAGATGCTATTCTAAAGCTTGCCGAAGAAGACTCAATGGATATCGTAGTTATTGGCAGCATTGGAAAAACGGGCCTGGAGAAGTTCCTGATGGGAAGTGTCGCTGAGAAGGTGGCCCACAACTCCAAAGTCCCAGTTCTCATAGTGCGCGGCACTGGCAGAGCCTTAAGTCGAATGGAGGGCTTAAGTTCTATCCTATGAGGCCCCAGTCACATACAGACTTTCTTCGTTATGCACGATCGCTACAAAAATTCAAAGTCATCAAACCTTTCATATCATGTTCTCTTTTCCATGTCGACTGCGATGTTGTAGACTCTAATGCCGATTGAGCCGCTCTGATATCGCTAATCGCTGGTCGTAAATAGATAGGAGATCATGTCCGCCCGGAGGATAGAGAATGCAGGTCACAGATCATATCCACGCCCTGAAGATCCCTTTTCAGGTGACGGCTCCTTCGGGCGCAAAGCTCGACAGGTTTGTCTATGCATATCTAATTTATGGCAAAAAAATTCACCTCATAGACAGTGGCGTCGCCCACTCAGGCGAGAGAATCTCCGACTACATAAGGAGCACAGGCCGGGACCCAAAGGAGATCGAGACTCTCATCCTGACGCATTCCCACCCGGACCACATAGGCTCGGCGAAATACATACGGGAGACGACTGGATGCACAGTCGCCGCACACTCGGCAGAGAAATCCTGGATAGAGGACGTAGACCTGCAGTTCAAGGAGCGGCCTGTCCCAGGCTTTTACTCATTAGTTGAGGGATCTGTTGGCGTTGACAGAGTGCTTGGCGATGGAGATATCATGAGACTTGAAGATGGCTTAAACCTCAAGGTGATCCACACCCCAGGCCACTCCGCAGGCTCGGTCTCGTTGCTCCTTTTGGAGGAGGGAGCGCTCTTCTCAGGAGACGCCATACTTCTGGCCGGAGATCTGCCCATATACGACGATGCAGTGGAGTACGCATGCTCAGTTGAAACTCTAAAATCGGTTGAGGGAGTTAAAATTCTGCTCTCCTCGTGGGATGATCCTCGCTCTGGCGAGCAGGTCCAACAGGCGATGGACGGCAGCCTGGAGTACCTCAAGCGCATCAACCAGGCGGTCCTCAAAGTCTCCAAATCCGCAGCTGAAGACAGATGCGAGCCGGAGGCATGCGCAGACCCGGACCCTATGACGCTAGCCAGGTGGGTCTTGAGAGAGATAGGGCTTCCTGAAGTAGCTGCAAATCCGCTGATCTCCAGATCATTCCAGTCGAATTTAAAAAACCGAAATAAGACCTGCACCTGGCCGCTGGGAAAGTCCAACCGCTGCTGGAAGAATCAAAGCAGCAGCTAGTGCATCATTCAGTGTAGTAGCCAGTGTGGCAGCCACTGCAGTAGCCGATGCAGCTTGAAGATGCTGCAGGAGATTAAAATGACCGATTTCATGAGAGCAGCAATCGATGAGGCCAGAGCCGGTCTGGAGGAAGGCGGGGTGCCGATAGGCGCAGTGCTTGTAGAAGACGGCCGGATAATCGGCAGGGGGCGCAACAGGAGAGTCCAGGATAAGGATCAGCTCATGCACGCTGAGATCGATTGTCTGAGAAACGCCAGGCTTACAGGCGGATATCACGGCACAACGCTCTACACGACTCTCATGCCCTGCTATCTCTGCGCTGGGGCCATAGTCCAGTTCGGAATCATGGAGGTGGTCGTCGGCGAGTCCTCCAGCGCTCCTGGAGCCAGAGAGCTGATGGAGTCTCACGGAATCGAGGTCTCAGATCTGGGCCTCGAAGATTGCAGGCGGCTGATGGACGAGTACATCGAGAAGAACAGAGATCTCTGGTATGAGTTCCTCTCTGAGCTCAATCCGGATCTGATCAGAGATTGCAGCTGCCAAAATCCCACAAATTCGTAGATCGAGTTAAATCCATGAGCTGAGAAGATCTATGAGAGAGTGCAGGAGCAAAATCCGATAAGAGAGCAGGAGCAAAATCCGATAAGAGAGCAGGAGCAAAACCCAATAAGAGAGCAGGAGCAATATGCCAGAGACCGAGGCTAATTACCAAAGCAGGAGAAAAAATAACTTCTTTGAGACGCCTCTCTTCCTGGCAGCAACAGTTGGCGTCCCATTTGCCGCCTACAAGCTGCTCTTTGGAGTGCTCATCATCCGGGATGTGCTATCTCAGGGCTCTTATTTGCAAACCGTCCTGGGATTAGGAGTGATTGCCTGGTCTCTGATCGATCTCTCAATGAACCTGGCACGGATGCTCTTCTACCTGGTAGGAAGAGATTCGCCAATTGAGTACTGCACTCTGGCTCAGGCGGGCCGCATGTTCAACAGCCCAAGGATATTTCTGGCTCTGGATACTCTGCTATCGTTTTCCATAATCAGCTTCGTGCTCTGGTCAGGGTGGATCGGCAACCTTCGACCTCTGGAGTCGTACATCTGGTACGCTGCCACCACCCTGAATTTGATAAGCGTCTCTCTGGTAAACCTGTGGTCGGAGCTTAAAAGGAGTTCTGATAGGTATGGACGCTGCCGCTGATGATAATTGCAGTTAAATTATCTCGCCGTTTTGGATAATCGTTTTGGATAACATTCGCATTACTTCGAGAAGAGGCCATAATTTTGCCTGCATCCAGGCGAAAAATTATTGAGTAGCGCTTATGCCGAGTTACTGGGCAAGAGGCTAATAAGGCTGCTTTATCTCCTGTCTGAGCTTCTCTACAAGATCCGCCCGGATGCTGCTCTTTCTATCTCCTCCGCAGACAATTCCCCTGACGCCAATGATATCGGGGTCGAGGCTCTTGAGCAGTTCCAGGTGCTGGAAGCCAATTGTCCCTGCTATGGCAACTTCCATGTTGTACCTGTGCCCAAGGGCTATGAACTTCTTCAGATCATCCTCGCTCATGAACTCGAATGTGGACCTGCCGTCCTTCATTGCTGTGTCGACCATCACCACGTCAGCCCCCGCTCTTGATGCTGCCTCAGGAAGGTCCAGAGGAGAAACCGATTCTGCACGCGCGAAGTCAGAATAAGCAGAGGCAACCACCTTCTTTTTGCTGTCGAAGTCCTTGACCGCCCTTACAACGCCGAGGAGCATCTCCTCAGCCTGCTCGGAAGTCTTAGCCCCAAGAAGACCTGCCTTGACGTAGTCTGCTCCAGCATATGCAGCGCCAAGAGCTGCCAGGCTTGCGGTTCCCGGCTTGAAGTCCAGGTCTCCTATCGTGGCGCTGACAGGCAGCTTTCCTCCAGCCAACTCAGCCACAGCCCTTATGGCCCAGGGGAAGTTTGCCCCAAGAGAGCCCTCCTTCGGGTTCTTAACGTCGATTATATCTGCGCCGCCGGCGATGGCTGTTTGTGCCTCTTCTATGTTCATTGGGCTGACCAATAACCTCATATCAATCCATTCCTCAGAAGAATACGTGCGTTGCATCTTTGTTCTCGATATACTTAACGGTGCTGTGGTCCACGGAGTGCGGGGCGAGAGGTCAAGGTATGAGCCAATCGAGCGCTACAGCAGCGTGGTCTCAGGCTCAGATCCCATGAAGGTTTTGAGCCAGATTATGCCAAGGGAAGCCTATGTGGCGGACTTAAACAGGCTGATGGGCACAGGAGATAACTTAGCGGCGATTAAAGATAGCTCTGAGAGAACCAGGCTCATGGCGGACATAGGCATAGGGATCTCAGGCAGAGGCGATCTCGACCTTCGCCTTCTTCCAGAGGGCGTCTTGCCTGTGTTGGGAACAGAGACCGGATCTATGGATTTCATAGCCAGAGCTTCTGAGGAGAGGCCAGTTGTGGTCAGCCTGGACATGAAGAGCAGGAGCGTCCTTTCATGTAACTCATCTCTGAAGCTGGAGCCCCTGGAGCTGCTGCAAAGGCTAAACGATCTTCCTCTTGAGTCAGTGATAATCCTTGAGCTGGACAGGGTTGGCACGTCATCCGGCGTCGATGCTGTGTTTCTTGAAAGATGTGCAGGAATAAGCGATCACCCCCTGATCCTTGGCGGGGGGGTCAAGGGCGTCGAGGATCTCCAGGTTCTGGAGGAGATTGGGTTCAATGGAGCGTTAGTGGCGACGGCTGTGCATAATGGAAATATCCCCTTAAGCTTCCTTCGTTAAGTTAGTTATTTGATTGAGCCAATCGTTCAATTAAGCCGATCTTTTGTCTCTATAATTTTCACTAGCCGTATATGTGGATATTTTATCTTCGAGTCTTTTATTTACTAATCATTATCCGGACATCTGTTTGTGAGTTGAGGTTTATAGGGATGATGAAGCTATAAAACCATTAGGCTCTGAATGTCTTAAAAAAATATTAATAGTAATCAGTAACATATTGGTTATGACAATCCCCAATCTTTGAGGGGTGCAATGTGATGGAGCCAGAAATGGGCCCGTCTGATAGTTGATAAATTTTCGATATATCGGAGGATAGCGAATGTCAAAGAATGTAGTCAAATCGTTGAACGCGGTTAAATTGCTGCGATGGCTCATTTTGGTCGCAGTTGCAGCCATGAGCCTCTCGATCTCTGCTCTTGGTGCTCAAGTTACGATCGACTTTGAGAACATAGATACTGTGGGCTACGGTGAGGCGAACCCAACTGTGCTGACGAACCAGTATCAAGGAGTGACTTTCAACAGTCCTGTTGTCCTCGACTACTCAAAGGGATCTCCAATTCCAGGGTTCACCACATCCGGAACAAAGGCGATAGAGCAGTGCTACCAACAAGAGCGCTGTTATACTCCAATTGCCATGAACTTCACGAGCGCTGTGAGCCAGGTCAGGGTATCTGTCGGATTCAGTGGCCCACTTAACGAGAGCCGCACTGTTGCCCTGCAGACGTTCAACAGAGATGGGGCTCCGGTCACCAGGTCCACGCTTGTGCTCAACTCAGATAACAGCCCGCAGATGTCCAATATTCCATTGGAGGTGGTCTCTAGCAATCCAGATATCGCCAGCGCAGAGGTCTACTTCCTTCCAAACGCCCAGGGAGCGACTAATGTGTCCATGAGCGGTCTGGTAGTGGATGATCTGATGTTCCAGACAGCTGATGCTGTAGGAGAGGCCTGCGCCAGCACACGTCCGCCAACAGTCAACCTCACAGCGCCAGAAGACAGGTCCACAGTTACGGCAAACGAGTTCCAGATCGAGGGCACCATCGACACGCAGTCGCCTCTGATAACTGCAGCCTTGCTTGTGACATCCGAGAACGGGACTATGAGATCCTACGATCTCCTTGGAAACAACATAGCTGAGGCCAATGGAGGCATGTTCGCCACTTGGGTCAGAGATCTCCTCTTCCAGGGCTCGAACAACGTGACAGTAACTGTCAGAGACTGCCGCGGATTTGGATCCGCTACCAGAACAGTGGACTTCCAGGGGCCATCAGAAGGTGCTGCTGGCAGTCTGACTCAAAGGGCTGAGAACGCCACCAGCACTGCTCGAAATGTTCCATTTGTGGGCATGCCTCTGGCCATAGCTGCAATCTTAGGAGCCCTGGCGCTCAGGTTTGCCAGAAGGTCCAGCTGAGATTGAGCTGAAGCCGCGATCCAGCAGCTATCTGCAGAGGGTGAGGAGAAGCCAAGCGAGTTCCCTTAGTGGTAGCCAGCTAAAGCCCTCTGCAAAAAATTTTATTTCCCAGGTAATTTTATAGCTTGATCTTCTTTCCTATTTCACATCTGATTCTTTCCAGCCTGCTCTTCTCGCTCTGCGCAGTCTCACAGTGAGAGGCGGTCTTGGGATTGCAGTATGCCAGGGCATCCATTACCATGTTTGCGACGCTGTAGCAGCCCTCGTCTTCAAGCTCAGACATGAACACAGAGAGGCGGTTGGCAAATGCTCTGCATTTTTCGCTATCATTGGCTTCCTCATGCAGTGCGCAAAGCTCTTCTATCTCCCTGTAAACCTCTTTCCACCTCAGATCATCCATGTTCTCGCTATCCTGTGATACATAATGCGGTGCAGTGCTCTGGTATAATAATGCGGTGCAGTGCCCTGGTATAACCCTGGCGCGTCTTTAGCTGGGCTAATAGAGCTGCAGCCCGGAATATCCAGGATCGCAGGAGGAACTGGTTTCTAGAAGATGGCCTGATTGCTCATAGCCGCCAGATAATTCTTTGTGTGACTTCTGCGAGTGCATATCGATCTCTGGAGATGTAGATCGATCTTCGGAAAGAGAGATAGAAAAGCACCTATACCTCAAACTGGCAAACAGTACCGTGCATGCTAACGGCATTTGAAGGTCGTTTAAATATGAGGCGCATTATTTTATCTGCCTCCACGATATTAGCCCTTGTGGTCTTGATCTGGCCTGTTGCAGCTCTATCTTCAGATAGCGCAACCAGCTTAACAGGCCTTCCAGAGAAATCGCCGAACCTGGTGGCAATCATCAGCGATTACGGCACCAAGGACTTCTATGCTGGAGCTTTAGAGGGAGCCATATACTCGGAAAATCCAAGCGTCAAAATATCCACTATCACCCATGAGGTAGAGCCTTTCAACGTTGCAGAAGGCTCTTATCTCCTATCCCAGGCGGCGAAGATGTACCCTACTGGAACTGTCTTCATAGCTGCAGTCGATCCAGGATCTGGCGAGACGCGCTCGATCGTATTGGAGAGCGGAGACGGCAAGCTCTTTGTGGCACCGGATAACGGAATTCTAACAGGAGTCATGGACGAGCTTGGCACAGCCCACATCTACAAGATCGCAAACCAGAGCTTCATGATGATGGACGAGAGCGGCGAGAATCACACCTCCCAGTCCTGGTATATCTATGCCCCTGCAGCTGCTCGACTGGCCGAAGGCGCCAGCCCAAGAGATGTTGGGCCAGAAATTTTCGATCCGGTTAGGCTTTCTGAGGTCGAAGCAGAGGCAATCGAATCAAGTATTAGCGAATCAAATATTAGCGAATCAAATATAAATGAATCAAGTATCAGCGACTCAAGCTACAGCAGACAGAAGATCAGCGGATCGGTCGTTCACATAGATCGGTTTGGGAACATGATCACCAACATCCCTGGCAGCATGATGAAGAGCGCAGGATACAATATTGGAGATAATATCTCAGTAGCTATTGGCGATAAGAAGGTTGATGTGACATTTGTCAGCACTTATGGCGATGTTCCTGAGGGCGACTGGTTAGTTTTGATAGATGACTCTTTGGGAGCAGTGGAGATTGCCAGGAATATGGAGAACGCAGCCGAGACGATTGGAGGATTGGCTGGAGACGAGGTTCAGCTGATGTAGACGCGATGGATCTTGATGCTGGATTTGATGAAGGTCCATTGTCATCATGCATCAGGTCCAACAGATTGAAATAGATTGCTGGCCCTCACTTCTGCAGATGGTGATGATGCCAGCATACATCTTATCCGGGGGATGCATCTGAAGAAGCTCATGCTGTTCGTGCTCGTAACGCTCATGCTCGAAGCGGGGTTCGCAGCTTCACAGGACTCATACGCACTATCGGATGATGGCACAGGCGCCAGTACAGGCATCAAGAGCTTGACATCTGCTGCATATGATAACGTCTCATACAACAGCTCTGCTATCATCTCCAGAGAGGAGAGCGAGATCGCCTATGCACCAGCTGCGGTGGGCGTGGGGACTGGCTACTACTCATCCCGGCCTTTAAACTTCGGCTCTCAGATCGGCGGCACTGTTCAGATCAGGAACCTCAGGACAGGGACCTCGATGAAGCGTGACCTCAACTACGCAAATGCTGTAAGCGGTGTGATCGATGTCGCTGCAGAGGACAGCACCTACAGGCATGACGATCTGGAATCGAGCTCCTCTTCGACCACTCACATGAGCGTCAGCGAGGACATCACAGATGGACAGATCCACATAGGAGTGCTTCAGGGAAGCTCGTCGGGAAGCGCTGATTCAAAGCCAAGAACAAGCCTGGACAGCATAACTTCTGCCTGGAGAGACCCTGAAATTGAGATCGATGAGGATTACGTTGGCACCTATCACATCGAGAAGAACATGACCATAGAGGTCCCTTACAGGCAGGTCTTGCGCTCTCCGGATTGGCTTTCTTGCTGCAGCACCTGCTTTGGTCTCGACAACTTCGGCTCTGGCCTCAGGCCTGTTAGCGCTGATAATGTGTTCAACTGCAACCTGGCTGGGCGTTGAACCTCATGCCAAGTCCTCTGACAAGAACGCTGAGATAAAAGGGCAATGCTTCAGAGGCATGGATCTTGGTCTCCAGATATGCCTCTGAAGGATGCAGTGCAGTTCAATCACATTCAACCACAAGGTCGCTTCTCAATCTTCCAGGACCGCCTCTCAATCGATCAATATTGCAGTATTGTTCCAGAGGTAAGCTGCACCTATTCCGGCTGTGTCATTTCTGAGAACGACAGACTTCATGCCGTAAATGCCTGGAGGTTCGATGCCCAGCCACCTGCCGTTGATCGCGAAGCTCGTTGATGTGGATGACGCTTTGGCGCTTCCCAGCAGTCGTCCATTGTCAACGGATATTGTGATCTCTTCTCTATTCCATCCAGGCGTAAATGCTCCATATGCAGATATGGACCTGGTTATATCGCCGGATGCCGACAGTATTTCAGATACCTCCGAGCTGTTCCACTTCCCCGTCGCCTTGTCATATGTGGCCAGCGACCCATTGAGAACTGTGGTGTTCGTGCTCGCATTGCTGTTCAGGCCGCCTGTAGCCTCGCTGAACTTGTAGACGCTAGATCCGCTTCCCCGTGCTATCTGGGTGGCTTCGGCTTTTCCTGATTTGAACGAGGTATCTACAGATGAGAAGAAGTTGACTCCGTTGGACGCGCCAGCGCCCACAGCTGCGCTAATTGAGCCTGCTACTATCTGTGAGGAGGAGCCCTCGTTCCAGATTTTATCGAACCTGGCCGCAGATATCGACTGAGATGCCTTGTATCCGCTTGAGCTGCTCGAGGCTGATGTGGCAGCGTAGACGCGCGATCCGCCAAGAACTCCTGCCTCCACATATGAGCTTGGTGCACCTGCCAATCCATCAGGATACGCCAATCCCTGGATCACAAGAGGATCGGTGCAGCCCCCTGAAATGCCCGCAGAAGACGCGCCGCTGATCTGCTGAGATGCCGATGCGCTATCTCTGGATGCCTTTACTGAGTTAGAGTAGGTCATCGATACAGGACAGTCCTCGCCTCCGACTGCTGAGACCTCTGCATAGCTCCCTGATGAGCTTCTGGCAACTCCCTTAAATTCGAGTCCAGTGCCGCCAACTACCCTGACGTTCTCGCGCCCGGTTACATAGCTTGGCCTGCTGGCCAGGTCGTAGCTGTAGGCCCAGGATGTAGAGTCGTCCAGGTGAGCTGATACGTTGACGTAATCGCCATTTGCATTCGTTGCAGAGTGGTTTTCGTTGAGCTGGCCATTGCCCGTCTTTAACCTGGAGTTTGTGTTTTGGGTCAGAGAAACGCCATCATCAAACCTAACGGATGTGATCTGGTTCAGGATGTCTTCAGTGCCCAGCAATGCATTAGAAGCTGCACTTACGCTGCTTCTGCCAGTCCCGGCATTGATCTCAACGTTGAGTCCGTATGCACTTTGAATTATCATGAACAGACCCAGCATCAAGGCTATCTTATTTCTATTGAGCATAGTCTTCCCTCTCTCTAAAAGGACCTGTACGATGAGGTCAGGTCAGACTGTAGACTGTCCTAATTTAATATATATCTTATGGGAACATATTTATTGGTAATTAGAAAATTAGTAATATTATTGGCCATAAGTCTTTTGGGGATAAGATAATCGCCGAAAAAAACGTGGTTTGGATTGAAGAAGCTAAGGCTTTTATGCATGCAGGTTTTGGAAATATCTGATAAAAAATATTGGCTTTTATCTCTTAATGGCTCTGATCTCCTCAAATCCCTTCCTTGCCTCTGAGATGAAGGCGTAAACCAGGCCAGAATCCTTGCTCCCGTCCGGCCCCTCAACTCCAGTATGAACGTCCACACCCGCTGGTTTTACCCAGGCAATAGCTTCGCGAACGTTCTTTGAATTCAGGCCCCCTGCCAGGATCACCGGCTTTGGGGATACTTCCACGAGCCTCCTGCTGACGTTCCAGTCATGGACCTTGCCAGTGGCGCCTGATGCCCCAGTCTCTGGATCGAAGGTGTCTGTGATGAAGGCATCCACATACGGGGAATAGTCGTCGACCTCTTCTTCCAGCTCATTTAAGTTCCCCTCTTTGACGACCAGGCTCTTGGTGATGAAGAGGCAGTGGTACATGGATCTCAGGTCAAAGATATCCTCGACTGTAGCTGCTCCGTGGAGCTGAACCCTCCTGGCTCCGAGCCTGCTGCAGAGGTCCGATATCTCCTGTGGCTCAGTCAGGTAAGTTATGAGGACGCCGTAGGCTGGAGGCTTGAGGCTCTTGATGATCTTGCCTGCCTCCTCTTCAGAGATTTCCTCCTTATGCACCTCCAGGCGTAGTGGAAACCCAATCTGGTCCACGCCTGCCTCTGCCAGCATATTGGCCTCAGCCTGGTTTCTGATCCCTGCGACCTGTATCAGATCTCTTATTGGCTTGCAGCCGTAGCTGCAACTGCATCCTGCCGCTGTTGGCATATTAGGATCCTCTCACCATGTTTGCTCTCTGCCATGTAGGCTTCTTTTCATGCTACTTTTTTTCATGCTACTTCTCTTATGTTATGTCCTGGACTATAT
>CAZXDN010000044.1:0-22081 GCA_964639235.1 uncultured Methanotrichaceae archaeon
TGTCCTGAGCTGCCTTCGCTCAGCGAGGTCGTGGGATTATCATGGGATTTCATCCTCCTGTCGCCTCTTTTTGTTCTTTTAGCCTCATAATCTGGCAGATTTGACGAGAAGGAGGACGTGTTCTATATGAACTTTAGGTATACCTCAGAAGGGCTCTGGCGCTACATTCTTTACCGCTTTGGCCACCACGAAGCTGCCAGCAAGATCTCATTCGCCTTATCCCTAAGCTGCGAAACAGCAGCGTTATCGTCATGTAACTGGCGACATAGCTGCTCATAGTTTGTAAAATGATGCCGCCCATAGCTGAGCAACTGAAGCGTCGAAGGGCGTGGGGTGTTGTAGTGCCTGGCAACCTCATTATAGAAATCTCTAGGCGTGGCCGTTATCTTAACCCGGCAGTTGTATGCTCGTATAAGGGATTTGGTATTATACGATGGTTTTACAGGCATCATTGACCGTCCTTTCTCAATTGGCCGCTGAGGGAATATGTGGACTGCCTGGATGGCTTCAGTCTTAAGGATTATTATCTCGGCTCCTCACTCTATGCGCCTGTTTATAACTTACAATAGAGAACTTTATCTCGCAAGTAAAATAAAGTTAAAATATTTTGGCAATACGGCGGGGTTAAAAGGCATCAGCGCTCTACCCTGTGAGGATTAATATGCTCTTGATGTCTATGTTCTCCTCTTCTTTTAGAATCCTTTCTATTTCCACCAGGTGCTCCATGACCTCTCTGTTTTTGATGTCTTTTATCTGGCCTTCTTGATCTGCCAGGTTTATGTGCAGATCTGGGTTCAGCTCGTAGTGGGTCTCTCCCTTGTAATGAAAGCTGGTTATCATATCCAGGTCAACCAATAGCTTCAGGTTGTCGTAAACTGTTGAGCGGCTGACAGTTGGATGCTTGATTTTGACTGCTTTATAGATTTCGTTGAAGGATGGATGGTTGTTTCTGAGCTCTTTTAGTATCCTCATTAATTCCAGCCTCTGTGGGGTTAAGCGAACTCCGCGCTCTTTCAGGTCCTCTTCACCAAGATATTTCTCTTCCATACAATATTGTTTGGCATTATTGGATAAATACCTATCTAGACGTAAGATCTAAATAGAACTTAGTTCTATCTAGAACTAGATTGAAGCGCAAGAGCATAAGTTGAAGATAAATCAGTGCATATATCCGTGCATATAGCGATAGTCTGGATATCGGAGACTTATAAAAGCGCATGAGTACAGAGTACAAATAGCATGTGGATATAAAGCAACGTATGAGGGTTGATTGAGATGAAGAGCATAAAGGGCACAAAGACAGAGAAGAACGTATTGACTGCATTTGCAGGAGAATCCCAGGCCAGGAACAGGTACTCCTACTTCGCCTCTCAGGCCAAGAAGGAGGGATATGAGCAGATGGCAGCCATCTTCCTCGACACGGCTGATAACGAGAAAGAGCATGCCAAGGTCCTCTTCAAGTATCTCCAGGGCGGAGATGCTGAGGTTACAGCAGCTTTTCCTGCAGGCGTCATCGGCGACACCAAGGCCAACCTCAAGGCCGCAGCAGCTGGTGAGAACCATGAGTACAGCCATATGTACCCTGAGTTTGCAGACATCGCTGACAGCGAGGGCTTCCCAGAGATCGCCACAACCATGAGGAACATAGCCACTGCCGAGAAGGGGCATGAGAAGAGGTACCTTGCTCTCCTCAAGAACCTGGAAGCGGATAGCGTCTTCAAGAAGGACCAGAAGACCGTCTGGAGATGCAGGAACTGCGGATACATCCATGAAGGCGCTGCAGCTCCCGGCGAGTGCCCAGCCTGCAAGCACGAGCAGGCTTACTTCGAGCTATTGGCCGAGAACTATTGAGATTTGCCTCAATTGCAGAGCGCTGGCCGAGTCGAGGCTCTCAGGCTCAGCGCGACTATTTTTTAGGGATATTTTAAGAGTATGAAAACTCACTGAATAAGCAAGCTCCATTAGTTTTAGACTTTGACCACCCTTTGATGAGTCGTGTCTTATTAGTTTTAGACTTTGATCACCCGTTGATGAGTCGTGTCTTCTCAGGGAAAACGGCCTTGGCGCTTGTTCGATAAAAAGAGATATATTTCAAGAAGAGGCTATTTTATATTTGGAAGTGAGATGATGGAGAGGTCCTTGCCTGTTTCTTCTGGTGTTTATGATGCAGTAATCGAGCTTCAGAAGAGCCTGATAGATGAGTATGGAGACGACGTGACCATATCTGATACCATAGATTTTCTTGGAAACCAGTACTTCATACACCTGAGGCTCCTGGACATAGTGAGCGATCGGCTTGAGAAGATGAAGGAGACGGAGCCGAAGAAGGAACCTGGGATGCTGGATAACGTCCTGGGCTTCCTTGGGCTCAGCAGGCCTGAGGACAACACCTGCTTTATCAGGTCCGACATACCAGTCCCGGTTCATTGGGTCGGAACCAGGTGGCTGCTGGACATACAGGGGAGAAATGTAATAAAGTGCCTGACCGGAGGCGAAGATAAGGCGGAAAAAGGTGAAGATAAGAAGGCAAAGCAGCATAAAATCAATATCAGGTGAACTCTGTGACGAGCATCTGAACTGAGCATGTTTGAGCCATCACTGACCGAAAACATGTTATAAAAGCTGCAAATGGACGTTGTAGCCGGCGTGGCAAATGGAAGCTGTAATATGTGTCGTTGGTATAGTTGTAATGGATCTCGTCGATACAGGCTTTAATAAATCGTGAGTGAAAGCTGTAAATGAGAGAACCTACTGCAGGAAGCTCTCGATTGACATCAGGTTCTCTACCTCGCTCTTCTTTATATTTGACTCTGAGACTATCTTCTCCTGTATCTGGATTGGCGCTTTGGCTCTCAAGGCCAGGGCGAGGCAGTCGCTTGGCCTTGCGTCTATCTCGCTCTCCTTGCTCCCGTTCTTGATTGTGAGCCTGGCGTAGTAGACTCCTCCATCCAGGTCGTCTATCAGCACCTTGTTTATGGTCACCTCAAGGCTCTCCAGGACTGAGATGAAGAGATCGTGAGTCATGGGCCGCGGAGAGAGCTCTCCAGAAAGCGCATGGTAAATGGAGATGGCTTCAGAGAGTCCCACGAAGATGGGGACTATCCTGGATCTGTCATCCTCAAGCAGGACGACTGGAGCAGGCGAGCTTCCTATGGCCTCTGCGATGTAAACTCCTTTTACCTTCACTGGAACTGGAGCTTCCATGACAACATGTTCTTCACTCATCTTATAAATCTCCAACGATTCAAATCTTATCTACGCCTATTTTGATTTGCAGATCCTCAATCTCCCAGTCCTTGACGAGCTTGCCCTTGATCTCCAGGGCGCTGCCCATATCTAAACTGGACGCCCGAACCTCATTGGCTATGTAGTCTTTCTGGGCAGAGGCGAGCCTGAGCGTCTCGGCGTCCTCTATCTTCACCGCGGCGATTATGGAGTCCTCGACGTTGAGGTCAAGCTCTTTTCTCATGTCCTGAATCCTTCTGATGATCTCCCTGGCATAGCCCTCTGCCTTGAGGTCATCTGTGAGAGCCGTGTTGACGTAGACGAAGCCCTTGGAGAACTCAGCTGCAGAGAGGTTCTCAGGAGGCTTCTCGTGGAGCTCGACCATCTCCTTGGTCACTGAATACTCCTTGCCCTCGAATGAGAGGACGGAGGCTCCTGACTCGAAGTCCTGCCTCATCTTTAAGGGATCTGCGGCCTTGATGGCAGCCACTGCTTTTTGGGCCTCGCCTTTGAAGACCGGGCCGATCTTCTTGTACACTGGAGAGGCGTCGAGGTCCATCTTGGGCTTCTGGCCTGGGGAGAGAATCGTTATGCTCTTGGAGTTGGTCTGGCCCTTTAGGACGTTATCGAGTCCATCCAGGTCTACTGCCTCCTTTGATGGAGCTATGATTATCTCAGACACAGGCCAGCGAAGCTTCCTTCCCGCTTTTTGCCGGGCGTTGGAGACGGCCTCTGAGATCTCCCTGACCAGGGACATGCTCTCTTCAAGCCTCTTGTCTATCCTGCTCTTGTCAGCCTCCGGCCAGTCGCACATGTGGACCGACTCAGGCGCTGCCTGGTCCAGGCCCTTGACCAGGTTCTGATAAATTGCCTCTGCAGTGAACGGCGTGAAGGGCGCCAGAAGCTTGGAGAGCTTGACCATGACCTCGTAGATCGTGGCGTAGGCTGCCAGCTTGTCAGGGTCGTCCTGCTCTATCCAGGTCCTCGGCCTGACCAGCTGGATGTACCATCTTGAAAGGTCTTCTAAGATGAACTCAGAAAACGAGCGCATTATCCTGTGGAGCTGGTACTCGCCCATGTTCTTGCTGACCTCCTCTGCCAGGGTGTTGACCCTTGAGAGGACCCATCTGTCTTCGGGCCTCAGGCTCTTCTCATACCTGGAGAGATCTGCCTTTGAGGCATCGAAGCTGTCCAGGATCATGTACGGGAGCGGGAACCTGTAGGCGTTCCAGAAGATGTTGAGCATGCGGTTTGTGTTCTCTACAGCGTCCCAGCTGAAGTGCAGGTCCTCCCAGGGGGCGTTTGCTGATAGTACGTAAAACCTGAGGGTGTCAGCGCCATATTTCTGGACGACTTCTTCTGGCTGGACGATGTTTCCAATCGACTTGGACATCTTCCTTCCCTGCTCGTCAAGAGTGAAACCGTGCATGAGGACGCTCTTGTAAGGCGCAGTTCCAAAGGAGACCATTGACGCTCCAAGCTGCGAGTAGAACCAGCCCCGGGTCTGGTCGTGGCCTTCTGTGATGAAGTCTGCTGGCCACCACTCCTTTAACTGCTCCTGGTCATGCGGGTAGTTGAGAGTTGACCATGATGCAACTGCGCTGTCGAACCAGACATCGAATACGTCTGGAACCCGCCTCATCTTTCCTCCGCAAGAGCAGCTGATCAGGACCTGGTCTACGTCTGGCCTGTGAAGCTCTGGAACAGTCTGTCCGCTCCTCTCCTCCAGCTCTGCTGCGCTTCCGATTACCTCCATCTTGCCGCAGCTCTTGCAGACCCATATGGGCAGGGGAATTCCCCAGTACCTCTGCCTTGAGATGCACCAGTCTCTGGCCCCAGAGATCCAGTCGGCAAACCTCGCTGATCCCGCCCACTCAGGGTACCAGGTGATCTTGCTCACCTCGTCGAGCATGTCCTGCTTCAGGTCTGAGATCTTGAGGAACCACTGGCTTGTAGCTATGTAGATGATTGGAGTCTTGCAGCGCCAGCAGTGGCCATATCTGTGAGAGATCTTTCCGCTTGCAAGCAGGAGACCCCTATCAGCCAGGTCGAGGATCACCTCGCCGTCGGCCTCTTTGACATACTTGCCCTCGTACTTCTCTCCTGCCTCGTCAGTGTACCTGCCGTTTTCACCAACAGGACAGAAGATGTCCATCTCGTTTTCCATTCCCAGCTCGAAGTCCTCCAAGCCGTGGCCTGGAGCTATGTGAACGCATCCAGTCTTGTCGGCCTCTACGAAGTCGGCTATGTAGACGCCGTGCTCGATATTCGCCTGTCTTGGAACCAGGTCTACCAAGGGGTGGCGGTATTTCAGGCCTGCTACCTCCTGGCCGCTCATGGTCTGGAGAAGCTCATAGTCCTTGTACCTGCCCTCTCTCAGAACCGAGTCAACAAGGTCTGAGGCCATTATCAGAACGTCAACCTGCCCGTCTTTCCAGGCTCTGACCTTGGAGTACTGGAACTTGGGATGTACTGCCACGCCCACGTTTGCGGGTATTGTCCAGGGGGTGGTGGTCCAGATCACTATGAAGGTGTTCTCTTCGCCTTCAACCGGGAACTTCACATAAATAGAAGAATCGGTCTCATCCCAGTACTCGACCTCAGAGTCTGCTATTGCCGTCTCGCACCTTGGGCACCAGTTAACGACACGCAGGCCCCTCTCTAGAAGTCCCCTCTCATTTGCCCTCTTCAGAGCCCACCAGGCGCCCTCCATGTACTCATTCTTCAAGGTCATGTAGGGGTCGTCCCAGTCCATCCAGGCACCCAGGATCTTGAACTGGGCTGTCATGTCGTCTTTTTGCCGCAGGGCGAACTCCTTGCAGCGCTGGATGAACTTGTCTACCCCGTAAGTCTCTATGTCTTTCTTGTTCTTGAATCCGAAAGACTCCTCTACCTTGACCTCGATTGGCAGGCCGTGCATGTCCCAACCGGCGCGATCTTTGAGGTTGAAGCCGTTCATAGACCTGTATCTCAGGATTGAGTCTTTGATCACCTTGTTCCAGGCGGTTCCCATGTGGATCCTGCCTGTTGTGTAGGGCGGCCCGTCTACGAAGAAGAACCTCTTCCCATCTGTCCTCAGCGCTCTGACTTTAGAGTATATCTTAGAGCTGTCCCAAAGATCCCTGACCTTTTCCTCAACCTCTTGGGCGTTGTACTGTCCTGCCACCTCTGTGATCACGAACGGTCCTCCGAGAAAAACGATTGCCTTCATAGGCCAATGCACTATTTAGCCTTTGTGCGCGCATGCAGCAATCGATGATCAAATAAAAATGGGCACAGTTGCCTTGCTCTCAGTCATTTTTGCGGTGCCGGGCAGCTGGTGTGGAAGAGCTGGCGCAGAGTCCAAAAAGTCCTGCATTTACATAAGAGCCCTGCATTTATGTGACATTCCAGCATTTATATCGCCTTTCACCTGTCCAGTATGGTCTGGAATTATTGCTTCAGTGATGAAGGTGAGCATAATGACAGATCTCTTGCAGGGTCTGCTTGCATTATAAGCAAAAAACATTATAAACCTGGCATGCAAATAATCCCTGTAACAGCATCCGACAGATATGCCCCTCAGGGCTGAGCTTACAAGGCTTATCCTTTCTTAAGAAGATAATAGGGTGTGATGGAAGATGGGAAAAGCAGACGAGAGGAAGAAAAAGCAAGAGGAAAAGAGAAAGAAGGCGCAGGCAAGAGGACAAAAGCCGATAAAGTAGCAGCCTCATGCCAATTGAGCACCTCTAACCTGGTGCACCAATTTTTCCAAGTTTTGCGGCAATCACTTTCTTCTCCAGATTGGCGTGCTCGTGCGCCAGCCTGCACGGCTCTGGAAGCTTGTGACCTCTGATGTACTTCCTGGCCAGGCAAAGTGACGACTCAAGCGAGACCTTGTGGCCTGGGCCAACGACTATGGGCCTGCACCCTTTGCAGGACTTGAGCACGTAACCCACCTGCTTTTCCTCAAAGGTCAGGGGCACTGCAGAGCCTTCCAGCTCAGGCAGCTCAAAATCTCCGCATAAAACGCCCTTGGTTATGCCCACAGTTGGAATATCCAGAGCTATGCCTATGTAGGAAGCAAGCCCTGCCCTCAGAGGGTGGTTTATGCCACAGCCATCCACGAACAGTAGGCCGGGCCTTGGGCTCAGGCTGGCCACTGCCCTGATTGCAGCAGGGCCTTCACGAAACGAGAGCAGGCCTGGGATGTAAGGAAACTTTGCCTGGGACTGGTGGCTGGCTGTGCCCAGAACTTGCATAGATGAGCTGAGGGCGACTGCGCCGGAGATTATGTGCTCTCTTCCAGAAGAGCTGAAGAAGGCCTGATCCACCCCTGCCAGAATATCCTCTGTAAAATGGTCCTCTAAAACTACCTTCGACGCCACCTTTTTCTGAAAAGAGATCAGCCTAGCCAGCCTTCTCTCGGACAAAAGGCCATATGCCCTGGGCAGGAGAGGTGAAGAGCTGTTTTGATCGGTCTGCATTGGGTTAGCAGCAGCTCCTTGGGCTCTCGATCAGGCCACTAGCTCAAGAGATCTGAGCTTGTCTGGCTCAGGTTTATGGTCAGCTCGCCTATGTTCTTTATATAGTCCAGCATACGCTCTATGCTTGCTGCCACGACCAGCCTGACCATCACCTCATCTTTGTCGTTCGAGCCGGAGCTGTTAGATATGTTGGCGATCATCTCTGCAAGCTTCTGGGCATCCCGCGTCTTATTTATGATCTCGTTGGCCTTCTCCGAGTTCTGCTGCAGGAGATACGAGATGGAGTCATCTATCAGCCCTCCGAAGATGGGCTCGAAGCTTCTCAGCTCCTCTACAAGCTTCTCTGCAGGAACGTAATTGCACATGCCCACAATCTCCGCTATCCTTGCAGCGTGGTCTGCAATCCTCTCGAGGTTCGACGCTGCCTGCATGTAGTTGAATGCAGTTACGGGGTCGAGCGCCTCCTGCTTTATGGACCCGGAGCGCAGGATCTCTGTGAACTGGCGGGATATGAGCAGGTTGAGCCTGTCTATGTCGTCGTCCCTCTCCATCACGTCTTCGGCCAGGTCCTTGTTGTTGGTGGCCAGGGCCACAATCGAGTCCTGGATCATGGACTTGACCACAGTCTTGATCCTCCTCAGGGCCCGCTCTGACTGAAGCTCTTCAGAGCTCAAAAGGTCCTGTATGACCACCTTGCTCACAGTCTCTTCAAGGATCTCCGGACCTATGAGCTTCTGAACGATCTGGTGCAGATCTTTCTTCTGTGAGGGCGACATGTGGCTAGATGTGACATCTATGGTGCGGTAGCCCGCAAGGTAGCAGCCGATGATGTCTCGTACCAGGGGCTCGCCTGTCTTGTCTCCTATGTCCAGCCTGGCCTTCAGGTCCCGTTCAGACCTGTCCGTGGAGAGGACGAGTGAGCCGTTGTCGCTCTGGGTTATGTATATGATCGAACCCGCCTGTATCCCGTTCTTCGTCGCCCAGCTCTTTGGAAGGGAGACTATGAAGGTCGACTTCCCAGTCCTCTGTACTTTTCTAGTGTCCATATACCTTCAAAAATACCTAGTTCAGGTGTTCTCTCTTAGCCTCAACCATATAAACTATGCTCTCGCAGATGTTGCAGATGTGATCGCCTATCCTCTCAAGGTGCCTGTTTACCAGGAAAAGAGGAGTCGCATCGTCTATCAGCTCAGGGTTGGCCACCACTATCTTCATGAGCTTATCCCTGCACTTGTCGTACAGGCTGTCTATGTCATAATCCCACTTGGTCACCTGTCGCGCCATATCCGAATCTGAGTTGTTCAGCGCTTCAGCAGCCTCTGTCAGCATCTTGCTGCCGATCTCGGCCATGCGGGGTATGTACTCCAGCTTGGTTATGTGCGGCTTATCTTTCGATTGAATGGTCACCCTGGCTATATCTACTGCCAGGTCTCCAATCCTTTCCAGGTCTATCCCAATCTTCAGTATGCCTATGATCATCCTCAGGTCTTTGGCCATTGGCTGTTGCAGCGCCAGCAGCTCCATGCAGTTCGACTCAATCTTCTGGCCCAGGTCATCGGCTATCTGGTCCCTGTTGAGGACATCTTTTGCCAGCTCCACATCATAGGTCCTGAGAGCTTCGACCGAGTGTACTACTGCATCGTTGACCAGGCTTGCCAGCTCTTCGGTGTTGACGTTTAGCTGGTCCAGCTTTTTGTGATAACTCTCTCTATACGGGTTCATCTCCCCACTCCCCTCCAAATGAACTCAACCAAACCTTCCAGTTATGTAATCTTCTGTGCTCTTCATTTCAGGCTTCTCGAAGATCTTCTTGGTCTCCCCGCACTCTATGAGCTCTCCTAGAAGGAAATACGCCGTGTAATCTGAGACTCTGGCAGCCTGCTGCATGTTGTGAGTCACGATTACCTGGGTGTAATCCCTCTTCAGCTCGTCCATGAGGCTCTCGATCTTGGATGTGGATATGGGGTCCAGGGCGCTGCAGGGCTCGTCGAACAAGATGACGTCAGGCCTCATTGCCAGGGTCCTCGCAATGCAGAGCCTCTGCTGCTGGCCGCCCGACAGGCCCATTGCCGGCTTGTCGAGCCTGTCGCTCACCTCTTCCCAGAGAGCGGCGTCTTTAAGCGACCTCTCCACCACCTGATCTATATTCTTGGAGCCGTGAATTCTTGGGCCGTATGCGATATTGTCGTAAATCGACATCGGAAAGGGGTTCGGCTTCTGGAAGACCATGCCTATCCGCTTCCTTATCTCCACCACATCTACATTTTTCCCGTAGATGTTGCTCTCCTCATATAGAACTTCGCCCTCGACCCTGACATTGGTCACCAGGTCGTTCATGCGGTTCAAGCAGCGTATGAAAGTGGACTTTCCGCAACCCGATGGCCCGATCAGCGCGGTTATCTTCTTCTCAAAAATCCCCAGGTTTATGTCTTTCAAGGCGTGCTTCTCGCCATACCAGAGGTTCAGGTCCTTGGATTCAATCTTGTAGCTCACGAATTACCACCCTGTGGCTGTGCAGCTTGGGGCTGTGAATGTGGCTGCACAGCGACGAAGCCCTCATCTTCTATGATCTTCTGGCCCTCAGGTCCGAGGACGAAGTCTAAGAACTTAGCGTCTTTGCCCTTAGCAGGCCCCCAGGTGTAGAGAAGAAGAGGCCTTGCAAGCTTGTAGCTTCTGTTTTCGAGGTTCTCAATGTTGGGCATAACTCCATCTAAGGCTACTATTTTCACCCCAGATTGAGCATACTGCAAAGACAGGTAGCCTATGGCACCCCTGCTCTGCCGGATGATGGTCTTGACCTCAGCGTTCTCCTGTGCATAGACGTCCACCCCGTCATCCATGGCCCTGGCGCTTCCCAGTATGACCTCGCTGAAGGTGTCCCTGGTGCCGGAACCCGCCATTCTGCTGACGCACAGTATCTCGCGGTCTTGTCCACCAAGAGGCTTCCAGTTGTTGACCTCGTTTCTGTAGATCCTGGACATGTCCTCAGACGAAAGTCCATGTACCCCGCCCGCATAGACATCATCGCTCACAACTATGCATATTGCGTCGTAGCCAATCAGGTGGCCCTGGAACTTGTCCCCGAACTTCTGTATCTCGTCCGGACTGACATCTCTGGACGCCATGCCTATGTCTGCCAGGCCTGAGGCTGCGTCCTGGACACCGCGCCCTGTGCCTCCTCCGCTCACCTGGACCTCGATCTCGTCCTGAGCGGAGTTGAAGGCCTCTGCACACCGCTCTATCGCAGGCAGGACTGTGGTTGACCCGGTTATGACCACTGCATCGGTCGAGCTGCCTGCCCCGGCAGCCGCCACGCTGAGGAGTGCTAGTAACGAAGCAGAGAGGAGCAACATAGATATCGATTTCAGTCTGCAGCTCATCGACCCTGCTTTTATCCAATCCCTATATAGATCTTCCCGTTAATCTATACACGATCCGGCTCCCCGGTCAAGCAGCCCGACTCAGTTCCTGGCATCCATCCGAAGCATTTATATAGAACTTTAAACTGCTATTAACAAAAAATGTCGGGGAGGATTTGCTTTGGCTGGTTTGACCGGCACTCCAGTAATTATACTTAAAGAAGGAAGCAAGCGCGAGACCGGGAAGGATGCGCAGAAGAAGAACATCATGGCTGCAAGAGCCGTGGCTGATTCAGTGAAGAGCACTCTTGGTCCCAAGGGCATGGATAAGATGCTCATAGACGGCACAGGCGATGCGACGATCACCAACGATGGAGCCACCATCCTTAGGGAGATGGACATAGAGCACCCTGTGGCCAAGATGATAGTTGAGGTGGCCAAGGCCCAGGACGACGAGATAGGCGACGGCACCACAACTGCAGTGGTCATTGCAGGCGAGCTTCTCAAGAGGGCTGAAGACCTGATAGATGCAGGCGTGCACCCAACTGTGATCGTGGCAGGATACAAGCAGGCTCAGGCCAAGGCTGAGGAAGTTCTGGAAAACCTGGCAGTGGACGTCTCCAAGGACGACAGGGACATCCTCCTCAAGATCGCACAGACAGCAATGACAGGAAAGGGAATCGAGCTCTTCATGAAGAAGCTGTCCGAGATCTCGATCGATGCTGCCATAGCCGTCTCTGAGAGCGGCAAGATAGATGTCGAGGACACTGTAAAGGTGGTCAAGATCCCAGGAGGAAGGCTAGAAGACTCCACAATAAACTACGGCGTAGTCGTTGAGAAGGAGCGCCTGGACCCTGGAATGCCAAAGAAGGTCGAGAACGCCCGCATAGTTCTCCTCGAAGGCACCCTTGAGCTCAAGAAGCTGGGAACTGACGCCAAGATCACGATCTCCAAGGCAGACGAGCTTCAGTCCTTCAAGCAGGGCGAGGAGCTTGTGCTCCAAAAGCAGGTAGAGGCACTTGTGGCCGTTGGCGCAAACGTGGTCTTCTGTCAGAAGGGAATTGGGCTTACAGCCTCCAGATTCCTCTCAAAGCACGGCATCTTAGCGGCCAGGAGGGTCAAGGACGAGGACCTGAAGATGCTCTCTCTTGCTACGGGGGGAAAGGTCATAGCAGACCCGATGCAGATCACCGAGCAGGACCTCGGCCACTGCAGGCTGGTTGAAGAGAGGAAGGTCGGAGACGACCACATGATCTTCGTAGAGGACTGCGCAAAGGCCAAGGCAGTGTCCATAATCCTTCACGGCGTATCAGAGCAGTTCTTAGACGAGATCGAGAGGGCCATGAACGACGCATTGCACGTGGTTCTCGACGTCCTCAAGTCCGGGAAGATCGTTCCAGGAGGCGGAGCCCCAGAGATCGAGGTATCTGAGAGAGTTCGGCAGTATGCATCCAGCCTCTCAGGGCGCGACCAGCTGGCGGTAATGGCATATGCTAACGCAGTGGAATCCATTCCCTCGACTCTCGCAGAAAACGCAGGTTTCGACCCTGTTGACGTTCTTGTGGCAGTCAGGTCCAAGCACGGCCAGGGCATGAAGAACTTCGGAGTGGACATCTCGACTGGCGAGCCCTCTGACATGCTTGCAAAAGGAGTTGTGGAGCCCCTCAAGGTCAAGACCCAGGCGATCAAATCTGCAACTGAAGCTGCAACCATGGTTCTGCGTGTAGACGATGTGATAGCAGCCAAGAGAGGAGAGCTCACTCCAAAGCCCGGACAGAGCCCACACGACTACACAAGACGGCCATTTTAAGCAGGCATGAAGCCTGCTCCTCCCTAACCTTTAAGAGGATTTAAAACATATTAGAAGATTCACATACTCACAGCTCGATGGAGTGGCTAATGGCAGAAGACGAGGCAAAAAAGGGCCAGCCTGACCAGAAAGGCGAGGAAGAAAAGCCAAAAGACAGCTCAGAACTCCAAAAGCAGCTTGAAGAGGCTACTCGCCTTGCAGATGAGCGGCTTGACCAGCTCATGAGGTGCAGGGCAGAGCTGGACAACGCACTGAAGATTGCAGCCAGAGAGAAGCAAGAGCAGATCAAGTATGCCTCAGAGAAGCTCATGAGCAAGCTCCTCTGCGTCCTGGACAGCCTGGAGCAGGCGTCGAAGCACGACGAGGGCTCGAAGGTCCTGTACCAGCAGCTCCTCGACATCCTGAAGAGCGAGGGGCTGATGCCCATAGAGTCCTGCGGCCAGAAGTTCGATCCCTACAGGCACGAGGCTCTGATGCAGGTGCTCTCAGACGATATGGATGAGGGGACTGTGGCCCAGGAGATACAGAGAGGATACATGCTGGGCTCAAGAGTGATTCGCTTCTCAAAGGTTGCAGTTGTAAAGAGCAATAAATGTTAAATATTTATACAGTAATCCAAAATTCCAGGAGATGATCGAGTGGCTAAGATTATTGGCATAGATCTGGGAACTAGCAACTCTGCAGCGGCAGTGCTAATCGGCGGAAGGCCCACAATTGTTCCAAGCGCAGAGGGCACCAGCATCGGCGGCAAGGCTTTTCCCTCCTACGTCGCCTTCACCAAGGATGGCCAGGTCCTGGTTGGCGAGCCCGCCAGGAGGCAGGCGGTCACAAACCCAGAGGGAACAATTACAGGCATCAAGCGCAAGATGGGCACAGACTACAAGGTCAGGGTCTACGGAAAAGAGTACACGCCTGAAGAAGTTTCTGCCCAGATTCTAAGAAAGATCAGACAGGATGCAGAGACCTACCTTGGAGAGAAAGTCGAGAAGGCAGTGGTAACTGTCCCCGCATACTTCAACGACAACCAGAGGCAGGCAACCAAGGACGCAGGCACGATTGCGGGCTTAGACGTGGTCAGGATCATCAACGAGCCTACAGCTGCAGCTTTGGCATACGGCCTTGACAAAGAGGGCGATCAGATCCTCATGGTCTTCGACCTTGGAGGAGGCACCCTCGACGTCACCATAATGGAGATAGGAGAAGGCGTATTCGAGGTTCGCTCGACGTCTGGCGACACTCAGCTTGGCGGCAGAGACATGGACGAGAAGCTGATGGAGTACGTCTTGGAAAAGTTCAGACAGGAGTCCGGAGTAGACCTCAGGAAGGACTCAATGGCCATGCAGAGGCTGCGTGAGGCAGTCGAGGTGGCAAAGATCGAGCTCTCATCAGTTCTGCAGACCAACCTGAACCTGCCATACATCACAGCCGACGCCTCAGGTCCAAAGCACCTGACGATGACCATCACCAGGGCAAAGCTCGAAGATCTGATCAGAGATGTCCTCGAGAGGTGCAGAGGCCCGATGACCCAGGCCCTGAAGGACTCGAAGCTCGAAAAGTCAGGCGTGAACAAGATCATCCTGGTGGGCGGACCCACTCGCATGCCTATCGTCCAGGAGTTCGTCAAGTCTTTCATGGGCAAGGAGATAGAGCGCGGCGTGGACCCGATGGAGTGCGTGGCAATGGGCGCAGCAGTCCAGGCAGGAGTCCTCGGAGGAGAGGTCAAGGACCTTCTCTTGCTCGATGTAACCCCATTAAGCCTCGGAATCGAGACACTTGGCGGAGTCTCAACCAAGCTCATAGAGAGGAACACCACGATTCCAACAAAGAAGAGCCAGGTGTTCACAACAGCCGCAGACAACCAGACATCAGTTGAGGTAAACGTCCTGCAAGGCGAGAGGCCAATGGCCAGGGACAACATATCTCTTGGAAGATTTGCCCTGGTGGGAATTCCGCCTTCGCCGCGTGGCATACCCCAGATCGAGGTCACATTCGACATAGATGCTAATGGGATAATACACGTATCTGCAAAAGACCTGGCAACCAAGAAGGAGCAGACCATAACCATCACAGCTCCGCACAAGCTCAGCAAAGACGACATTGATGCCAAGGTCAAAGAGGCCGAGCGCTATGCAGCAGACGATGCGAAGAGGAGAGAGGAGATCGAGGCCAGGAACCAGGCCGACACTCTCGTGTACACCTCTGAGAAGATGCTAAAAGACGCAGCAGACGTGGCCACAGCAGATCAGAAGGAGAAGATACAGAAGGCCTCTGCGGAGTTAAAGGAAGCTCTGGCTGGAAGCGACATCTCCCTGATCAAGTCAAAGACAGAAGTTTTACAAAACGCAGTCTACGAACTCTCCTCTGCCATGTACCAGCGCGCATCCCAGCAGCAGCAGGCCTCGCAGTCCCAGGGCCAGGCAGGGCCGACTGGCTCGGCATCGAGCGGTCCCCAGGACTATGTGGACGCAGACTACGAAGTAGTAAACGATAAGAAATAGAGAAGAACGGAAATAGAAGAATAGAGAAAGGAAGTAGCGATCTGCATGCCGGATAAGAAGGACTACTACGAGATCCTGGGTGTTCAGAAAGGCGCCGAAGACAAGGATATCAAGAGCGCCTATCGAAAGCTCGCAATGAAGTACCATCCAGACAGGTCTGATGCGCCTGACGCCGAGGAGAGGTTCAAGGAGATCTCGGAGGCCTACGCAGTCTTATCAGATCCGGATAAGCGAAGGCAGTACGACCAGTTCGGCCACTCCGGCATCGACGGTCGCTACTCCCAGGAAGATCTATTCAGGGGCGTGGACTTCGAGGACCTCCTGAGGGGATTTGGCTTTGGAGGCGGCGGCGGAGGCGGCCTGGGTGACACCATCTTCGACTCCATCTTCGGCGGTGGAGGCAGGCGCCGCAGTGGTCCTGAGCGCGGAAGAGACCTGCGTTATGATCTTGACATGACACTGGAGCAGGCAGCCACAGGCATGGAAAAGACGATAGATGTTCCCAGGACAGAGTCTTGCTCCAGCTGCTCAGGCACAGGCGCCAGGCCAGGCACGAGTCCCCAGGTCTGCTCAACCTGCGGAGGCACAGGCCAGGTGACGAGAGCCCACAGCACGCCACTGGGCCAGATGATCTCTTCGTCTGCCTGTCCCCAGTGCAGGGGCCGCGGCCAGATAATCACAGACCCATGCGACGCCTGCGGCGGAAGCGGCAAAGTCAACCGCTTCAGGAAGATCAACGTCAAGATACCACCAGGAGTTGAGACCGGCCAGCACCTGAGGCTCAGAGGCGAGGGAGATGCAGGATCCCCAGGCGCACCACCAGGAGACCTGTACGTCTTCGTAAACGTGAGGCCTCACCCGACCTTTGTCAGGGCTGACGCAGACCTGCTTTTGGAAACTCCAATAAGCATCACCCAGGCAACTTTGGGGACCGAGCTGACAGTTCCGACGCTTAATGGAAAAGCTAAGGTCAAGATCCCTGCAGGCACGCAGACAGGATCGGTCTTCAGGATAAGAGGAAAAGGGATGCCAAGGCTTCATGGAGCGGGAACGGGCGACCTGCACGTCAAGGTGAACATCAAGACGCCGTCTTCCTTAACCTCGAAGCAAAAAGAGCTGCTGGAGTCGCTTGCGGCTGAGTTCGGGGAGTCCAGGCTTCCTGAGAAGGCTGACAAGAGCTTCATAGATAAAATTGTGGACGAAGTGAAGAGCGCAGTTCACTAGCTTTTCATTTTATTCTCGCCATATGCTTTCAGCTTGCTGCTTTACATTTTGCTTTCGCAGCATTTGCATCTGGGCGTCTTCTATTCGCTTCCCGCAATTTCTAAGTCCAGGCAAGCCTTGACTTTTCCGTACTCTTCCTCGATCTCGGCTGTGATCTCGGACCCTCCATCGAGCTTTCCTTGCCTTCCCATATTCTCAAGCTCTTTTGCCAGGGCAGACAGCCTGGTGGCTCCGAGATAAGAGCTGCTGGACTTCAGGCTGTGTGCTGCAATGTGCACTGCCTTGGCATCGCCTTTAGCAATGCCCTCCTTGATCGACTCTATCTTGGCAGGCGCGTTGGCAAAGAACAGGTCGGCAAGCTCAGTCACTATGTCGGGGTCTCCCTCCTCCTGGAGCTCCCTCAGGCCTGCCAGAACGGATCTATCTATCGTATCACAGAAACTCTCTGCCACATCACTCATATTCCCCTATCTCCTCATGCTTTAAACTGTTCGAAGTTATTCCGCAGCTATTTTCCTCATGGCTTTTCTTTCTTTTGCTCGAAACTGTGAAGATGCAAGCGTCAGTGCCGGCACAGTATCCACTGCCCTGTGCCCTATGTCCTCACCTGAAACTGGGTGCCAAAACATCAACTCTAACCAGAGAAAAGCATCCGTGGCCTTTAGAAACTGATTTCAACACATGAAGGTCATCGGCTGCTCCTGGGAAGTCCCCCGCAGCACATGAGGACGCTTTTCAGCTCCTCCAGCTTCACAGGTTTACTTATATATCCATCCATGCCAGCATCGATACAGAGGTCCCTGTCCCCTACAAGCGCATAAGCAGTTATAGCTATGATATGAGGCTGCTCTTCGCTGGGCAGGCGCCTGCGTAACTGGCGGCAGGCCTCAAGCCCGTTCATCTCAGGCATCTGCACATCCATCAAGATGACGTCATAGCGCTGCCTTTCCAGAGCCTGCAGCACCTCCAGGCCGTTTGCAGCCACATCTGCCCTGTACCCCAGCTTCTTCAGCATCTTCATTGTGACCTTCTGGTTGACCGGGTTGTCTTCTGCCAGAAGCACTCTGATCTTTTTCTCCTCGGCACTATCAGAAGCAGGGCTGCTGAGCGTTCTATCCGCTTCTTTGGAGAACGCGGAGATGAGAGCTGAGTAGAGCTGTCCGGGCTTGATTGGCTTCGGCATAAAGGTTGTGGACTTAACGCTCTCCCGGCGCCTTAGCTCTGCCTGGGAGAGAGATGTGAGCATGACCAGTGGCAGGTCTTTCCTCATTTTCCTGACCTTCTCTGCCAGGGCAAAGCCCTCCACCTCCGGCAGGTCCAGAATTGCCAGATCAAGCGACTTGTCCCTTAAGATCGCCTCCACTGCATCATCTGGAGATGTGGCCAGCACAGGAACCACAGACCAGAGCCTGAGCTGCTGGCCAAGTATCTTCCTGTTGGTGCTGTTGTCGCCTGCAACAAGAATCCTTCTGCCTGTGAGCCTTGGCTGATCCAGGCACTGGAATGGCTTTGGCTCAGAAGAGCCCGTCCTGACGATCACTGTGAAGTGAAACGCACTTCCCCTTCCAGGCTCGCTCTCTGCCCAGATCCTTCCGCCCATGAGAGTGACCAGATGCCGGCTTATGGCGAGCCCAAGTCCCGTTCCCCCGTACTTTCGAGTCATGGAGGCATCTACCTGGGAGAACGACTGGAAGAGCCTGTCCATTCTGTCTTCCGGTATTCCAATCCCGGTGTCCTCTACAGAGAAGCGAAGCTCATGGAGGTCGCGCGCCTCGCCAAGCCTTGAAGAGCTTATGGTGACCAGGACCTCGCCCTCATCTGTGAACTTGACAGCGTTGTTGAGAAGATTGACCAGGACCTGCCTGATTCTGGTTGGGTCCCCCACGAAGCACATCGGCATCTGGCTGTCTATCATGTAAGCCAAGTTCAGCCCCTTGCTCGATGCGCTTGTCGCCACCAGATCGAGCGATTCCTCAACACAGTCCATAAGATCAAAGGGCTGACTCTCCAGCTCCATCTTCTCGCCCTCGATCTTGGAGAGGTCCAGGATGTCGTTTATTACGGCCAGGAGAGCATCTCCGCTGTTCCTGATGGTCTCGACGCACTCCTGCTGCTCTGGCGTCAGCTTCTCGTAAAGCAGCAGGCCAGCCATCCCTATCACTGCGTTCATGGGAGTTCTAATCTCGTGAGACATATTGGCGAGGAACTCCGACTTCGCCCTTGTGGCAGACTCGGCGGCCTCTTTGGCTGCCAGAAGCTCTTTTTGGGAGCGCTCGTTTTCTTCTACCTCGACTTTCAGCTCTTCGTTAATTATCTCCAGCTCTTCGTTAGCTTTAATCAGCTCTTCTGTCCTCTTCCTGACCATCAGCTCCATCTCGTCTTTGGACCTTCTAAGAGACTCCTCCATGAGCTTGCGGTCTGTTATGTCGTTGAAGATTGCAACTGCGGCTGCCACTTTTCCATCTCTGCCGAAGATCGGAGACGAGCTTGCAGAAAAAATGCACCTGCTTCCGTCATACCTGATGATGTCTCCCTCCTGGCCTGAGACGGTCTCTCCGTTGAGGATAGACCTGGCCAGAGGCCAGTCGTCGAGAGCATAAGGAGTCCCATCCGGATGATATCCCTTGAAGAAGCTGTACTGATCAAAGCCCTCAGAAGGCGAGCACTCGCCACATAGGATCTTCTTGACCTGGTCGTTGTACATTATGACCTTGCCTGAGGGAGCCTCGGCGACCACAAGCCCTGAAGGCATCTGTGCTATGATCTCCTGGAGGAGCGACCTCTCTTCGTCGAGCTTCTGCATCAACCTAAGGCGCTCCCTCTCAGCATTCTTTATGGGAGTTATGTCCCTGAAGGCTCCAACTGCCCCGACTATCTCGCCTCTGCTGTCTTTTATGGGAGCTGAGCTTGCGAGGAGGTCTCTGTTCTGGCCGTCTGGCCAGGTGATGATCATGTCCACGTTTGTCAAGACCTCGCCGTCGAGCGCGGAGCGGGTCAGTGGCATGTCTCTTGGGCTGTAAGGGCTGCCGTCCTGGTGGCAAAGCTGTAGGCTGGAATGACTCTCGAAATCTTTTTTAAGCGGCACAGGCCTGGAGTACAGCCTCTTTGCCTCAGGGTTGGCGAGGACAATCCGGGCATCCTTGTCAGCAACCACTATGCCTATGGGGGCATTTTCTATGATCGTCTGGAGCCTTGACCTGGCCAGGTCGAGCTCAGCCATGAGAGACTCGTGATCTGTTATATCGTACCATGAGGCGACAGCTCCCTGGATCGATCCGCCTATCTCTATGGGAGCTGCAGAGATGAGAGTGGTCCTCCTCTCGCCTTTTGAGTTGGTGAAGATGTAGCGCTCTCCAGAGATCGTCTCCCCTTTCATCGCCCTGGCTGAGGCGAGCCCGTTGATGTTTGATCTTCCGCCGAAAGCCTGCTTTGAATCGAGCTTCTCCACAATATCCTCCTGGATCATCCCTGTTGGGTCAAAGCCAAAGCTGGCCGCTGCTGCGGGATTGGCATTTACCGCTATGTGATCAGAGCTGTATATGATCACGGGCTCCACCAGTGACGCAAAGGTAGCATCCAGCTCTGCTGCCCTCCTCTCTGCATCTCTTCTGGCTTTGCGCTCTCTCTCGTCTAGCCTGGACCTGTCTATGATCATGCTAGCGAGGTCTGCCAGAACTCCTATCTTTCTGGAATCGTCATCTCCAAATCCGCCGGGCCTGTTTGCCAGAATAATGCAGGCCCAGCCATCTCTGACATCTATCATCTGTCTCAGGCAATTATCCAGCGGCATCCTGCCTTCTGGAAAGATCAACTGCGTTTTGTCGTTGGCTATTGCAGTGCGCTTGGTGCGCCTGTCTGCAATACAGTGACATGAGAAACGTGGATGTGGATCGGCTCTGTCTGGAGCACTGTTTCTATCCGGTGTACTGTCTCTATACGGTGAACTGTCGCCTGAATTGCCGACGTCTGAGGCGCTCAAACCGTGCTCGAACATGCATTCGAGTCCGTGCTCTGATTTCAGCTCCAGCTCTGGAAAATCGTTGACCTGAGCCTTGAGGACATTTTGGCTATTGTAAATAAAGATAGCACCTGTGCTTGCAGGTATCAGCTTCTTGGCAGTGGAGAGGATGGACTTGAGGCTCTCTTGCAGCGACTCGCCCCTGAGGAAACCTCCTGCCAGGTCGTTGACAAGCCTCAGCGCCTCGTTAGACTCTTCTATCTCCTTTAGATGCCGCTCCTTCTCCATCTCAGCAGTTTTTCTCTCTGTTATGTCGTGGATCATCCAGCGCAGGCCTGATGCACGCTTTTTGGAATCCTTAAGGGCATTGATGGTCAGGACAGCAGGAAAGCTGCTGCCATATAAGGGCTGAATGCTCGCCTCGAACTCAAGAGCATTATCTTCCCAGTTCAGGCTGCCTAAAGTGCGATGAAGCGCCTCTAGAGCCTCTTCAGAGATGAACGATGCTATGGGCTCGCCAATCAAGCCCACTGGGTCAGCGTTGAGCATTCTCAAAGCTGTCTGATTGGCCTCTCTCACAGTGCCCTCAGAATCAGTCACCAGGTAGCCGTCAGGCGCGAAGTCAAAGAGGTCGAGGTAGCGCTTGCGCTCCATCTCGATGAGGCCATGAGCCTCGATCAGATCTTCATTTTGCTGGTAGAGCTCCTCTTCAGCTGCAGATAGCTCCTCCAGGCTTACCTCCAGCTCCTCCAGAGCGTCCTTCAACACATCTGATCCTATTTCAGACAATTGGCCCTGCTGTGTCTTCTCTATGAGCCTGCACAGCTCTGCAACTCTGGAGGACAGGTTCTGGCTTTCCATCATCTACCTCTTGAGACGAACCAGGCTTTCAAATTCATCCATCCTTTCACCAAGCGATGAATTGTCGTCTAGCGTGAACCACCCGCGGATAACTAGCGCCGATCTCCTGGAAGATATCGCTTACCAGCTCTGCACTACATCCTATCTTTATCCACGGAGTCCTGAGGAGGAGTAACTAGAATACTATTAAGACCTTACGACACAAAAACCAATCAAAAATTTAGATATTAGGGACGGTTTTGCGAAGATCGGACCCTATTTTGCAAGCACTCACTTTACGGCGTTAACTTTGGCGTCTATAGAGTTCTCTTTATCCAGGCGGTAATCTACCCTGACCATGGTGATCATCCTCATAACGCCCATCTCTGCCAGGATTTTGTTGGCTTTTTCAATGAGGTCGAATGTCTCTCTCATGGTCTGTGTCTCTATGGTTGTGGACATAGCACCAGGCACAACCTTCACTCCAGACCTGCGAAGCATGTCCTCTACTGCCTTTATGTAGCTGCTGACGCTTGTGCCTTCTCCCATCGGGACTATTGCAAACTCCGCGACTATCATGCTGCGAAGTTGGTCATCAAATGTTTAAAAACTTTCGATTGTCAATTGGCGCTGCTTTCAATGATGATCTATTTTTTAGAGGCGCTCTTATGGCTGCTGCTTTGGCTCTGACTGCTGCTTTG
>CAZXDN010000044.1:22181-23486 GCA_964639235.1 uncultured Methanotrichaceae archaeon
TGCTGCTTTGGATATTGGCTATTGCCTTGCCTGTGCGAGGAGAGGTGCGCCTAGTCTCTTCGCCCGCATAGAGCATCTCTCAATGTGTCAATATTCACAGGCTTTGCAAGGTAGCCATCCATTCCCGCTTCCAGGCATCGCTCTTTATCACCATCGAGAGCATATGCAGTGATGGCGATTATCCTTGGCTGTCTCTCTGCAGGAAAGCTCTTGCGTATAAACCTGGAAGCCTCAATTCCGTCCATCTCAGGCATCTGTATGTCCATCAGGATCACGTCGTATGGCTTCTCTTCCAGAGACTTGAGCGCCTCAAGGCCGTTGATCGCGACGTCAGCCTTGTAGCCCATTTTCCTGAGCATTAGCAGTGTGACCTTCTGGTTGATGATGTTGTCCTCAGCCAGCAATATGCTCAGGCTATCGGGCGCCCTACGATCGGGCTGCGCAAGTTCATGCCAGTCCATAATCCCTCCAGGTCTATTATTTTTTACCTGAGGTTTTTAGCTTGGCTTATTTAAAATTTTCCCGACAAACCAGCACCTAGCGATATTGCAGTTAGCTGTAACTACTTGACTATCTCCAGAAAAATGCCCTCTAGCACCGCAGCAGGGTCCTTGGAATCTATCACCGATCTGCCCACGATCAGGTAGTCCGCGCCGCTTGCCAGGGCCTCTCTGGCAGATCCTCCCTGTGCGCCCACGCCTGGAGATATGATCGTTTTGTCGCCTACAATCGACCTGATGAGCTTTATTCTCTCTGGCCTGGTGGCGGGAGCAACGACTCCTGAGGCGCCGGATTCGACTGCAAGCCTCGCCATCTTCTCAGCCAGCGGCGCCATGAACTCCTCTGCGCCTGGATGGCTCATCTCGGTCACCACGAAGAGGTCAGCTTTGAACTTCTCGGCTGAGCTGATGCAGGCTTTTAGCGAATCGCTTCCAGTAAAAGCGTGGACTATTATCCCTGAAGCTCCGGCTGAAAGAACCTGGTCGCAGATCAGCTTATCTGTGCTGGGTATATCTGCAACTTTCAGGTCGGCAATCACTTGAGCCCTGGATGAGATCTCGCTTACAATGCTCAGGCCTGCAGCCAGTATCAGGGGGTACCCCACCTTAATGGCGTCGAAATTTTTTCCCACAGACTCTACAAGCTGCAGCGCCCTGTCCCTGGTGAGCACATCCAGCGCCAGGATAAGTCTGGTATCTTTCTTCATAGCAGTTTCAGATCTTGCCCCGGCTATATTTCATCCTTTTCATAACGCCTATGATTGCAGTTTTCGCCGTGCTCATGACAGCAGTTTTCATCGTGCTC
>CAZXDN010000045.1:0-23347 GCA_964639235.1 uncultured Methanotrichaceae archaeon
ATTGCCGTCTATCTCGACTTCGGCGCCCTTCATGTGGATCTAGAATCTATTTCTTCCATCGTCCTTCCGCTGAGAACTGATCTGGGCTCAATGTCCAGAAGGTCTTCCGATTCATCAGCCCTGTCATCCCTCATCTTGACCAGAATCCACCGCGGCCTTTTGCCCTTTGAGACCAGAGTTAGGGCATAGCCGCCTTTGAGCTTCTCTCCGTCGAGCCAGAAGGCGGCGTGTCCATTCTCAAGGGCCTTTTCTATCGGCACAGCCTTGCCGTCGTCTTCTGTGATGTTGCGATATGTCCCTTTATCCCAGACCATCACAGGGCCTGCGCCATATTGGCCCTCAGGTATCACGCCCTCAAACCCCGCATACTCCAGTGGGTGATCTTCTGTCGGCATCGCAAGCCTCTTGTCAGCAGGATTTGAAGAAGGGCCTTTTGGAACCGCCCAAGACTTCAGCACACCTCCAACCTGGAGCCTGAAGTCGTAGTGCAGGCTTCTTGCAGAGTGCTTCTGGACGACGAAGATCGCGTCTTCCTGGGAAGTCTCATCGCCAGAAGGCTCAGGTGTGACCTGAAAATCCCTCTTTTCCCGGTATGCCTGAAGTTCGCTCTGGGACACAAGATCTGCTCCTAAATGTCATCTTTGCTCTCAGATGAAATAATTATCCTCCGCCAATCTAAAAAAGTTTATGCCATGAGCGACACATGGCTTAGATTGAAAAAATCATCTCTATCATGGCTTATGACATGATCTCGTAGTTGTAGAGAGCCCTCATAGTTGCAGGTAGCCCTCATAATTGCGGGGTGATCTCATGATTTCAGAGAGCCTTGAGGGTCTTCCCTGGAATGGAAAGATGGCATCAGGAAAAGGCGCTCTGGATAGGAACATAGGTGGATTTTACGAGGTGGGCGTGCATATGAGTGCTAAAGATGGCGATGTTTCAGATAACAATGTTTCAGATAACAATGTTTCAGATAACAATGTTTCAGATAACAATGTTTCAGATGGCAGCGTATCAGAGGCAAAAGGTCACGAGCCCATGCACGACATGCACTCCATGTCTGAAGCTCATAAGGTGGCAGATGTAAAGGTCGCTCACCCTGGGCATGAAAATCGGGGCCATCAAGGCCATCAGGGCATGCTCGACGACTTCAAGAGACGGCTGATCTGGTCTCTGGTCCTGACAGTGCCAGTGCTGGCCCTGTCCCCGGCGATACAGGAGTTCTTCAGCTTCAACCTGGAAGTTCCGGGGTCCAATTACATTCTATTTGCCTTATCCACTTTGATCTACATCTACGGCGGCTATCCGTTCCTGAAGGGATTTGCCCAGGAGATCAGGGATAGAAACCCAGGGATGATGACGCTCGTGGCTGTGGCAATAAGCGTCGCTTACTTCTACAGCGCTGCAGTGACTTTCGGCCTTCCTGGGATGGCATTCTTCTGGGAGATCGCAACGCTCATAGACATCATGCTCCTGGGCCACTTCCTGGAGATGAGGTCTGTCATGGGCGCGTCCAGGGCCTTAGAGGAGCTGGTGAGGATAATGCCCTCCCAGGCCCACCTGATCTCTGGGTCAGAAATCAGGGAGATCGGTATAGAGGAGCTAAAGCCAGGAGATATGGTGCTGATTAAGCCTGGGGAGAAGGTGCCTGTGGACGGCACGGTTGTCGAAGGCACAACCGATGTCAACGAGGCCATGCTCACAGGCGAGTCCAGGCCTGTGGCCAAAAAGCCTGGAGATAAAGTGATAGGCGGCTCCATAAATGGAGATGGCTCCGTAACCGTTACTGTGGAGAAGACGGGTTCTGACACCTATCTGAATCAGGTCATAGATCTGGTGAGAAATGCACAGGAGAGCAAGTCCAGGACCCAGGACCTGGCTGACAGAGCTGCGTTTCTGCTTACAGTTGTGGCTCTCGTCGCTGGAAGCTTGACGCTCGCTGCCTGGCTCCTGCAAAAAGAGAGCTTTGCATTTGCCATAGAGCGCGCTGTGACTGTTATGGTCATAGCCTGTCCCCATGCGCTGGGGCTCGCCATTCCTCTGGTGGTGGCAGTCTCGACGTCCATTGCAGCCAGATCTGGCCTTTTGATAAGGGATCGACAGGCATTCGAGAGGGCCAGAGGGATACAGGCGGTGATCTTCGACAAGACCGGGACCCTGACGCTGGGAACGTTTGGGGTCACCGACGTGATCTCGCTCTCAGGAGCTGGAAGAGAGGAGATTCTGGCTCTCGCCTCGTCTCTGGAATCCAGGGCAGAGCATCCGATAGCTAAAGCTGTCGCGGACATGTCGAGGCAGATGGGCCTGAATCCATACAAAGTCGATCGATTCAGGCTGATCCCAGGAGAGGGAATTGAGGGTTTCGTAGATGGAAGAGATCTGAAGATTGTGAGCCCAGGCTACCTGCTGGAGAAGGGAATAGGCCTTCCTGAAGCCAATGGCGGCAGGCTAGAGGAGCTGAAGCGCCAGGGAAAGACATTGGTCGTAGTTCTGGAAGACAGCAAGCCTATAGGAGCGCTTGCCTTAGCTGACGTCGTGAGAGAGGAGTCCAAGGCCGCAATCCAATCACTCAAGTCCATGGGGATAAGGTGCATGATGCTCACAGGCGATAACAAATTTGTGGCCCAGGCTGTGGCGAAAGACCTTGGCTTAGATGAGTTCTTCGCAGAGGTCTTGCCCAAGGAAAAAGCAACCACAGTGCAAGAGGTGCAGAGAAGCTATGTAGTGGCCATGGTCGGAGACGGGGTAAACGACGCTCCAGCTCTCGCGTCTGCTGATGTTGGAATCGCCATTGGAGCTGGAACTGACGTGGCCATAGAGACTGCGGACATAGTCCTGGTCAGGTCAGACCCAAGAGACGTGGCAAATGTGATCTCGCTTTCCAGGCGGACCTACTCCAAGATGCTGCAGAACCTCGTATGGGCTGCAGGCTATAACGTCTTTGCTATACCTCTTGCAGCAGGAGTGCTCTACGGATCTGGCCTGCTCTTAAGCCCAGCAGCAGGAGCTGTCCTCATGAGCCTCAGCACCATAATAGTGGCCTTGAACGCCAGACTTCTGAGATCTGATTAAACAAAAGCTGAAGATGTCGAAAATTAAACAGACGAATTTGAGGATCAAAATATCATCGGCCATCAAAATGGACCACATTCATAAAATCAAAAATAATAAAAATATGCTGACAGGCACAGATGATACAGAGGAACTGCACATGGCTACAGCCTGGGATCAGACCTCTGAAACATCAGCGCCTTCAGAGTATCAGTGCTATTATGGCAAGGATAATGAACGCTATTACCAACCATTTTGCAATGTCCATTGAGAGGCCAGCTACTCCGCGGGCGCCCAGTATCCACGCAACCAGCGCCAATATAAAGAACAATATTGCAATGTTAAGTAGATCCGCCATACAAATCACTCCCCGGTCACGAGACCGACAAGATATATAATTGGCAGCTAACTATTTATAGTTTTTGTGGATGAAGTGCGCTTGATTCAAGATTTTTTTGGACATGGCGAGTTCAGATCGCCTTCACAGCGCTCGAACATGATATGCCTCATAAGCAATTAGCGTATCTCTTTATAAGCAATTAACGCATCTCTTGTGATTGCCAGGCCACTGGCTAGCGCAGAAGTATCATCTTCAGGCGACGCGGAAGTGTTATATCGATACCGGAGCAGAGCCGATCTCATGACTGATGTGCCAGAGATACCTCTAGATCAGATTCAGCAGAGGGTAGTGGCTATGTGGATGGGCAGCTTCTACGGCTCAAGCGGATATGTCGCAAGAAAGCTTGGAAAGAAAGGGCTGCGCGAGTTCCAGGACCTGGGAGCGCGACAGGTGGCAGCCACATTCAAGAAGATAGGCCTGGATACTCCATTGGATGTGGCTACAGCCATAGCCACAAATGACGTCAACCTCTTCGGAAGCAAGATCACCATCGAAGAAGGAGAGGGCTTTGTGGAGATCAAGAGGACCAGGTGCGGCCTGCTGGAGGGCGCAAAGGCCTTCTCTAAGGTGGGTGCGTCTCTCATCGCCAAAGAGCACTGCAAGACCTGCATAGAGAGCCACTGGAAGAAGGTGTTTCAGGATTTGGGCTTGAGCCTCGAATCTGAGAGCACAGAAGACGGCTGTGTGATGAAGATCTCTAAGAAATAGGCTTGAGGGCTTCGATAACTTTAAATTATTTAAGCCGGACTTATGATTTGGTGAGTTGGCATGACTGAACTTTGGCGCATCCTCCACGCCTCTTCATTTGTCCTCATTGTCCTGCTATCGTTGTCGCCTCTGGCCCTGGGACAGGACTTCCATTACATAGGCGTTCCAGATGATTGGCTAAGCCCCGGCCCAGTGGCTGCATGGAAATACTATCCCTGGGTAACTCCTTCTACCATTAGCTTCCCAGTAGTCACCACATATGCATATTCGGCTCCCGCATACTCCTACGACATTCCCACATATGCATATGCAGTTCCGACATACCCCTACACAGTTTCAACATATTCATACCTGGTTTACAATCCCAGATCTGCTGCAGGCGAGAGATGGTGGGACTATCGCCCCAACTGGACGAGGACCGTTGAGTTTGCAAGGAATCAATCCTCAATCAGGGTATTCAGAGGCGGGACATGGCAGACGCCGTGATCGATTTCTAGATTGCAGAGGCACAGACCGGAGATAGGTTTAAATCCAGAGGGGGAGTGGCTGCCCACAGGTGATATCCACGAAAAAATACATAATCCCAATAATTATCACTTTTATCCTGGCAGGCCTCGCCAGCAGCAACACCTGGCTGGATCGTGACACATCGACTGGCCTGCCTGAAAGCGGGTTCTACAGCCCCAGCTTCAAGCCGACCAACCAGACTGCGATAGAGATCATAAAATCGCCGATCTTCAGGTACATTGGGGAGGAGGCATCTCTGGGCACAGGGGTAAACGCCACAGCGCCAGCATCAAGCCAGAAAATCACAAATGTCTCGACCTCAAATGCTACGACTTATGTTATATTGGGCAACAGCACTAACTCCACAGCCCAGATGGGCCTCGACTTCTCAGGCGCAGTGGAGAGAAATCTCAAGTATGCAGAGAACAGCTCCACAATCAAGGTCGGTAAGAACGGCAAGTGGGTTCCCATGAGCCTTCCCTGGCTTGTCAGCTGAGCTTTTTCGTCGAAGGCCAGAATCAGACAAGCCAGTCCAGCATCAATGGGCCAGATCCAGGATTGATATCTTTACATTTTTGATCTGGCTCTTCAAGATCTGCCATAGGACGATCTTATTCCAGGCAGATGGAGTCTTTGAAGATGATTGGTGCACTCCTGTTTCATGTCAGAACTTTCTTAACTGAGAGCAAGAGAATCTCAGATGAAGGATATGCTCAAGGTCGCCTTCTGCCGCACAGTCACAGCCATCGCCTCATCAGGGCCGATCACGTCATGAGTGCTGAGAGCATGAAGTTCTCATCGTTCGTGATCACTGGCAACTTCGGTGTAGTGGGCCCTCATAGTGGTCGTGGCAATGCCCAAGATCTTCACAGCGTTTCCAGTGCTGCTGATGGGCCTGGTGAGGAGAAGGTCGGGACAATAGCGAAGAGATGCCTGCAACAAATGCCTACCATCTGAGAGGATATCTGGTCTTTATCGGATTCCACCAGGCAGGCTTGACGTCTCTCGTATCTCTCAGGCTGATCTCGTGGCTCATGGCCCACATGTCTTCGAAGTTGCCTTTGATGCTGGAGAGGCAATCATCGTCGAAGTAGAGGGTTCCTATGTATGAGGGCTCACTTTTGGTCGAGGGCAGCATCTTCCTTGCGTCCAGGGCAAAGATATCGTCAAGTATCGCAACTCTATTTGTTCCATAGCTCTCTATTGGGGTGTACCTGATGTGCAGGCTATCTTCATATTTTTCCTTCAGATAGCCGATATAGCTCAACTGCCGTTGTTCCCTTCTGCCAAGGAGTATATCGATGGTTGCTCCCTTCTTCAGAATGCCCTCGTAGTAGCCCCTGTGAAAAGCATCAAATGCCCTTGCGCCGCCGCCCATCATGGCACGGACGCTGGTGCCTTTGTTGGAGCCTGAGAGCAGGCTGTAAAGGATCCAGGGTGAACTGTAGTTAAGCGGCATATTGCACTCTTCCAGACACTGATCCAGCTTTTTGTACAGATTTACGGGGCTGAAGTTCCTGATGTACATATCTGAAAGGTTGTTGAAATAATCGTCCAGATCTTTGGCCATCCCAGGGCCATTTATGTACGTCTTGTCCAGCCTGTCTTTGTGAAAGTCCCATACTGCTTTTGGATCTATTGGAATTAGCAGCTCCCTTCCGAACTCCCTCTTGAATATCGGAGTCTCGTAGTCTATCATGGGGAGCATCTGGGCGATCAGCCCGTCGATCAGCAGCTGCCTGCGGCCCAGCCTCAGGCGGCTTGCGCTGAACTTGGGGAGATCTCCCTTAACCACCTTGAGGATCTTCTCAAAGTTAGTTGGGAAATATTTGATGTAATTTATATAGTAAGCTGCTGCGCCGAGTGCAGTCTGGGGTTTCTGAGACAGCACGATGTTGAATACATGCGATAAAGCGTCGATGGCGCTGAGGTCCTGTACAGAGGGACTGCTTTCTGCCATGAATCTATCTGTGAAATTTTCTCAAATTTAAGTTTTCCTGAACTTGCAATTTTCAAATCTATCATAAGCGTGTTTCAGGCCCCATATCTGAGGCATGTATTATTACAGAAACGTATTTTGCAAAATCTCTGAAATTATCCTGTAATGAAAGTTACAATTATAGGAGAAATTACCCTGATAAACTCATATAAAAGGAAAATCTAAATACGTTAATGCACAGTTGCCAATGGATGATCGAGATGCAAGGACAGACAAATCCGCAAAAAGGAACCGATGCAACAAAGATACGTGAGATGACGGATAACCTGCTGGAAAAAACTCTTCCAGGCAGCAAAACAGCGGCAATAGTTGCAGGCCATCGGTTCGATGAATCGCAAAAGCCAGAAGGTGAAAGGATCTGCTATGATCCCTATGCAGTCCACTTCATATCTCCTGAGGTATTGGAGTTGAGCAAGCATCCAGAGAGGGCAAAGGCGATGCTCGAAAGCCTGGGAGACATCGGGATTCTTCTTCAGGCAATGAGCAACTCAGTCCGGGCGAGGGTCAGATATTTTGACGATTTTGTGAAGGCTTCTCTCGACAGAGGGCTGGAGCAGCTGGTCATACTGGGAGCAGGCTATGATACCAGAGCCCATCGTATCGAAGGGCTGAATGGCAACGGCTGCATCAAGGTGTTCGAGGCGGATCATCCTGCCACTCAGGCAATGAAGATCGATAAGGTCAAAGAGATCTTTGGTTCGCTTCCGGACCACGTAGTTTACGTCCCTGTTGATCTGGCGACAGAAGACTTGGGCAGAAAGCTTCTAGAGAATGGATATGACAGATCGCTAAAGACCCTTTTCATCATGGAAGGGCTCCTCATGTACCTCCTGCCTGAAACTGTAGACAGGGTGCGGTCCTTCATCTCAAAGAACTCCGGCAGAGAAAGCAGCATAATCTTCGACTACTATCCGCAATCCGTAGTTGATGGAAGCTCAAGTCACGACCTGGAGAGAACTGTCCACGATTATCTGGCACAGATTGGAGAGTCGCTGAAGTTTGGAATCGAGGATGGGACGGTCGAGACCTTCCTGGAAAAGAGAGGCTTTTCTCAAATTTGCAATGTGACCAGCCAGGACTACAGGAATGCCTATTTCCACGGGGCTAACAAGGACAGGGATGTGTGCAGCTTTCTTTCTTTTGCCCATGCGATGGTCGAATAATTCAGGATGATGAAATTGCTGCTTAACAAGAAAATATATTGGAAAGTAAGTGTTTGAAGCGGAAAATACAGGAGAAGATCATTCATGAAAAAGACATCAAGCTTTGAATTCTCGGATGAGGAATCCAAGGAACTTAACGAGATGATGGGTTCAGGCAGCAAAATGGCAGTGGGCGCCCTGCTAAACAGGTACTTCGAGTCTCAGAGATCTGAAGAAGATCGGATCTGCTACGACCCTTATGCAGCCCAGTTCGCCAATCAAAAGATATTGGAATGGTACTCCAGTAACCCGGAGAGGATCAGGGCAATGCGAGAGCTGAGCGAAAGGCTTGTCCCAGGGCTCAGCAGTTCAATCGCCGCTAGATGCAGTTATTTCGACGATTTCATAAAGAGCTTTCTTGGCAAAGGACTTGAGCAGCTGGTCATCCTTGGAGCAGGATACGATTCTCGTGCGTACAGGATTGAAGGTCTGAAGAGGATAAAGGTCTTCGAGGTGGACCACCCTGCCGCCCAGAATATAAAAATAGAAAAGGTAGAAGGCATATTCAGTGCTCTTCCTGATCATATCACCTACGTTTCGCTCGATTTTGCAAAAGAAGATATCGGCCTGAAGATGCCAGGGGCAGGATATGACAGGTCCAAAAAGACCCTTTTTGTCATGGAGGGGCTTTTGTACTATCTGCCGCCCTCGGCCGTGGATGGCATCCTCTCTTTCATAGCGAAAAACTCCGGCAAAGGCAGCGCTATCCTTTTCGATTACTTTCTACAATCCGTAGTTGACAGGAGCACCGACCTGGAATTGGGAAGAAATATCCACGATGGTCTGGCGCAGACAGGTGAGCCTTTACAGTTCGGCATCGATGAGAAGATGATAGAGGATTTTCTCACAAAGAGGGGATTTTCACAGGTCATCAACGTCACAGGCCGGGATTACAGGAACGCCTGCTTTCACGGCATAAACAAGAGCAGAACGGTTTGCGACCTGCTTTTGTTTGCGCATGCTGTGGTCGAATAAGCTGCATGGGCAGCGCTTGTGTGAGCGATGACAAAAGCTCGTTGGAAGAAGTGATGAATTGGAAGACGTGTTGAGTTAGAGGGAATGGTGAGTTAAATGAAACGATAAGTTTGGATGGTGAAAACGGAAATTTTCGTCATGGAGGGACTCCTCATGTTCCTCGCGCCTGAGACTGTGGGCGAGGTCCTGTCCTTCATTGCGAAAAACTCAGACAGGGGAAGCGCCATTATCTTCGATTACTATTCGCAGTCCGTAGTTGACGGAAGCTGCGAGCTGGAGGCGGGAAAAGAATATCCACAACCAGCTGGTGCAATTGGGAGAGCCGCTTAAGTTTGGAATCAAAGAGGGATCTGTCGAGGCGTTCCTGGTGGCACATGGTTTTCCCAGGTCCGTAATGTGACTGGCGATGACCTTAAGAGAGACTATTTCCAGGGAGCCAATGATAAAAGAGCTGTCAGCAACTTGTTCAACTTCGCCTCTGCAGTGGTCGAATGACCATATAACAGAGGCGGCAATAATATTTTGACCAATAAATTATATTGGCATGCCCCAGAGCGGGTACCACCTCTCAGTGTCCTTCTCCACTGGCATCTCTCTGTCCATCACAGATCTCAGCCTGAATTCAAGGGCATTATCCCTCTTCTGGCCGCCGATGGGCACAAATGGGTAGTACGACCCCTGCTTGAAGTTGTATATCCAGTATACTGTTGAGGTCCCCTTGAACCGGAAAACAGCACACAGGAGCTGAGTTCCAAATCCTTCGTCAGTTAAGGTCTGGCTTACCATCTGAATGTTGGTCACCAGGTCGTCGAAGTCAATGTCCTTGAGCACAACCCAGAGGTAGTTGTACTCGTCCTTCTGGACGCTGTACTGGCTTCCTGTCTCCTTGGTGCTGATCTTGAGCAGGTCCTCTATCTCTTTTCTGGTAGAATCGTAAGCAGACGACTCCATTGGCTTGAAGCATATCGCCGCAGCGCCGTCGGATTTCAGCCCCAGGTTGGCGTCCATAGTCACTGCTGCAGTGGATATGGCAAAGAGCTTCTCAGTCTTTGACTCTGGAAGGTTGCTCTTGCCCAGGATGGAGTCCAGAAATCCCATCAGGATTCCATCTCCTGCTCCATCTTCTGCAGAGCTGCTATGCGCGCTTCAGTCGACGGATGGGTTGAGAAGAGGTTCATTATCGATTGTCCTGCAAGGGCTGGAACTATGTTGAGGGCGTTTGAGGCCTCCACCTTCCTCAGATCCTGGGTGGGCACCCTGATGTTGGATATCTTCATCAGAGCAGATGCCAGGTTGGACGGATGGCCGGTGATCACTGCAGATCCGCGATCTGCTGCAAACTCCCTGTACCTTGAGAGAGCCCTGATCAGTATGAAGCTGACTATCCACACCACTAATGACACAAGCCAGACCACGACTATGCTTCCTGCGGAATCTCTATCGCGTCGCCCTCCTCCGAAATAGAGCAGGTATCGAACTATGAAGAATGCAATTGTGGAGAGGAAGCTGGCGATGGTCATCACTGCAGCGTCCCTGTTCTTTACGTGAGAGAGCTCGTGGGCAAGGACTGCCTCAAGCTCGCTTCTGTTCAGCTGCTGCATGAGGCCTGTAGTCACTGCTACGACCGATTTTCCCTGGCTTCTGCCTGTTGCAAAGGCATTTGGGGCGCTGGTTGTAACTATCGCCACCTTGGGCTTTGGCAAATTGGCTATGGCGCATAGCCTGGTCACGATCTCGTGAAGCTCAGGCGCCTCGCTCTCAGAGACCTCTCTTGCCCCGGTTGAGAGCAAGACCAGCTTGTCTGAGAAGAAATACTGCACAAGCATCATCCCGCCTATGAATATCAGCGTTGTAAGCTGGTCAGCTCCGTAGTAGACCAAAGCCGCCAGAAACGCCAGGTAGACCGCGCCGAGGATGAACATGGTGAGAACCATCCTCGCCTCCAGCCCCAGATCCGACTTCCACTTTCTCATAGCTCTTTTGCACCTTAATAATCCAGTTAAACTATCAACGGCGATTCATCTTATGCTCTGCTAGGATATTATCTTTTTTGCGATATCTGCTGCTCCCTCGCATCCATCCGTTATGCATCACTGCATCTGCCAGATATCATCAAACCTTCACTAATACTTCAAACCTTTACTAATCGTTCAAACCTTCACTAATCTTTCAAACCCTCACTAATCCTTCAAACCTTGCCTATCTTTCAAACTCTTGCTTGTCCCTCACCCCTGGACTGCTGCCTATGCCATTATCTCATTTATCTCATACTATCGCCCAGTTGCCTCAGGCTGTTATCCCATGCAGTTGCCCAGACTGATGTTCGTGCTAATGAGGATAATTCGCCAATAGAACTTGATAAATAGTTGTAGGTCTCATATGTTTTTATCTAATTTGCCGAGCAAAAGCGGCATAGGTGTTGTCCATGGCAGGAGAAGGAGAGAGGGCGAAGGTGGGCGACGTTGCAGTCGTCCACTACACGGGTAAGCTTGAAGATGGAGTTGCGTTCGACTCTTCAATTGGAGCTGAACCGCTGAAGTTCACCATAGGCGCTGGGCAGATGATCCCAGGGTTTGAGGAAGCGGTAATAGGCATGGCGCCTGGCGAGACAAAAGTGGTTCAGATACCGCCTGAGAAAGCATACGGCCATTATAAGGATGAGAGGGTGATAGAGATGAACCTGAAGGACTTCCCAGAAGACATCAAGCCGGAGATAGGCATGATGCTGCAGATCTGTGAGTCAGACGGCAGGGCGATACCAGTCCAGGTCACAGACGTCATCGATGATATCGTCACCCTGGATGCAAACCACCCGCTGTCAGAGAGGACATTGACATTCGAGATCCAGCTCGTTGCAATCGAGCCAAAGCCAGCGGAATAAACAGGGCACTTTAGCTTGAGCACATTTTTAAGCTTGAGCACACTTTTAAGCTTGAGCACGCTCTAACCAGAATTCCTGGACAGACCTCTGCTCTCATGACCGTCTCGTCCGGTCATGAGCCTGATCCTGTCCCAGCCGGTCTCCCCGGTCCTGAGGGGATTGTCGAGGACTCTCTCTATGAAGGCGAAGAGGCCGTTTGCATATATGGCATAGAAGTCCCTGGCGAACCTGAGGGCCTCTTCCACGTCCTTGAAGTGGCGCACTTCAGCACCATCTAAGTCGCAGTCAACCGCTTTGAGGCTGCTGTCGGCAACAAAGCTCGAGAATCCGCAAGAGGCCTTCGCCGGCTGGACAAGGTCGATGTTCACAGGAACCCCGCCGTAGTAGAGGTACACCTCTCGAATTATCTCCTCCCTGGTCTCTGCGCCCTCATCGGCCGCCTGATTTACGATCTCCTCATCCAGGAACTCCGGCTGAGGCATCAGATAGGAATCGATGACCACAGAATAAGCGCCGTTGCTCTTCACATGCCCCATCTCCACAAGGTCTACAGCCTCGAAGACCAGTCCCAGCTTTACAGCATCTCCAGGTCCCAGATCGCATTGCCATCTCTCGTTCTCCACGTACAGCATGCTCTCGTCAAGCTCCAGGATATTGATCATCGCCAACCTCAGCACGGCAATCTGCAATGATCATTATAATCCCTTTCGTTCGCTCGAATTAGATGAAATAAATTGGGCAAGTTATTTATCTGCAGGATGCCTCTGTTTATCAGGCTGAAATTGAAGAGATGCCACTGTTTGAAGCGAGCATCTATGAAACGGGTTCCTCTGATTTGGAGTGGATGCCAAATGGAATTGAAAGATATTTACGAGTTTGCGAACATAAATCCGCTGTGCTATCTGGCTACAGCTGAAGGCGATCAGCCAAGGGTTAGAGCGTTCACGATGTGGTATGCCGGAGACAAGGGATTCTACTTCTTTACCACCAAGCCAAAAGAGGTCTACAGACAGCTTAAGGCCAACCCCAAGGTCGAGGTCTGCTTCTACGCAACACAGAGCGGAGTCATGATGAGGGCCACAGGAGAGGCAGCATTTGTAGAAGAGGCCGAGACCAGAAAGAAGCTCTTGGAGGATCAGCCATACATCAAGCGAATGATCACCGGCCCGGATGACCCGAACCTCGCAATCTTCAGAGTCCAGAACGGCGAGGCCTACTTCTGGACCATAGCAGATAACGCCAGGGAAGACCAGGCGCCGAGGATAAGCTTCTGAAGACCGAGACTCGCCTGAGCATATTGTTTGCCTTGATGGAAATCTCAGGCCTGGTCCACCACTCTCAGTATCTCGCCTGTGACTGCATCGACGAAGACTATCTGGGTGCTGAGAGTGAAGACATACGCTGCCTGGCTCTGCTGGGGAAATATCATGGGCGCCCTGAAGGTCACCGACTTGAACGGCTCAGTATAGCCAGCCTTTTTGAGAATGGCTATGGTGTCGTCGAGGCTGAGCCTCCTGGGAAGATCCTTTATCTCAGTCTCGGTCCAGGGCTCTATCGCTCTTGCAGGAGCGCCGAAGGCTCCGTCAAAGTAGTCCATGGTAATGGTGGAGATCCCATCGATATCTGTGAAAACGAACCTCCAATGGTCCACCTCGGAGCTATCGCTTGCAGAGCCACTAGATGGTATGCCGTAGTTCTCAACCTGCACTGCCATAGGGTACTGCTTTTTGACGGCCTTCTCTGCTTCGGCCATGAGGTCGAGGTTGCTTTTGGAAGCTCTATCAGCCATAGCGGGTCCTTTAAAGTCTCTGACATTTTATAATGTATTTAACACTTTCGCAGCTTTATTCAAGAGATGGGTTTCCAGCAAATGAGATGGACCCTGGCAAGTCAGATATAGGGCAGCTTAAGGCCTGGCAAATCTTTATAATGTCGATTAAAAAATTTTCGATAAAAGCATTGCAGATCTACTATCTGACGTTTTTCGATTAAGCCTTCTCGAATCCTCTGGAGACCTTGCCATTGTTGGCATTCACGAAGATCAGATCTCTTCCCATCTTGAATATGTATGACGGCTCTTCTACCTCGACTTTAGGAGCGCTCAAAGTCACAGATTCGAACTGGCCGTCGTATCCCGAACCTCTCATGAGATCGATGGCCTTTGTCAGGTCCATATGGCGAGGAAGCTCCTGGATCTCGGTCTCAGTCCAGGGCTTTACAACTCTGACCGATTTTCCAAACCTGCCCTGGATGTAATCTAGAGTTATGGTTGAAAGCCCATCGATGTCCGTGAAAACGAACTTCCAGCGATCTATGTCTTCAGCTCTCGATGCCAGGCCTGCAGTAGCAGTGCCTATGTTCATGACCTGGACCGCTGTTGGATACTGCGGCTTGACTATCCCCTCGGCCTCCGCCATCAGACCAGGATTGTGCACACTGTGTCTCTTATCCATGAGATATCCCCTCATTCACTAATAATTTATGAGGATTTAACCTTTGCGCGTTCAAAGCGAGGATAAATGCCGGGTAAAATGCTGGGTATGAAGATCATCGCTATCAGAAGATCATTGCTATCTGAGGACCATCGCTAACTTGAATCTCATCTCCAAGACGAGATCGTATCCAGCACTGCAGCTTGGAAAATAAAAGGAGCACTGGCTTTTGCCAGCGTGCTGTGGCCTAAAGCCGCAGCGATTTCACGCCTTTGTGTCTCTGTATATTGTCTGATCCCTGCCAGGGCCTACTGAGACGCCTGTGATCTCCACTCCCATGAGCGATTCCAGATGCTCTACATAGTTCCTGGCGTTCAGAGGCAGGTCATCGTAGACCTCGGCTTTGGTTATGTCCTCTGTCCAGCCGGGCATATCCTCGTAAATGGGTTTGCACCTGGCGAACTCCTTCGTTCCCTCAGGCGGGTAGCCTATCCTCTCTCCATCCAGGTCGTACTCCACGCAGATCTTGATTGGATCTATTCCTGTTAGCACATCCAGCTTTGTTAGGGCAATCTCTGTGTAACCGTTCAGGTAAACTGACTTTAAGGCGAGAACTGCATCGAACCAGCCGCACCTTCTGGCCCTGCCAGTTGTGGTTCCATACTCTCCGCCCTTTTCGCGCATTCTCTCGCCCATCTCGTCTTTAAGCTCAGTTGGCATGGGGCCTTCGCCAACTCTGGTTATGTAGGCTTTGACCACTCCCACAACGTTGTCGACCATCACAGGACCTACGCCCAGGTTCGCGCAGGCGCTTCCTGCAGTTGTGAAGCTGGAGGTGACGAACTTCTGAGTGCCGTGTATCACATCCAGGAACGCACCCTGTGCGCCCTCTGCAAGGACGCTCTTATCCTCATCGAGTGCTGTGTTGATCTCCCAGGAGACGTCTGTGATCCTCTCAGCCAGGTTCTTTCCTATCTCCAGATACTCATCTATGTAAGGTCCGTATCTGACAACAGTTGGATCTCCGCCCATATCCGCTATGGCCTTCTCCTTAGCAGGGCCTATCTCATTTAGCTTCGCCTCCAGCATGGCTGGATCTGCCAGGTCCTGCATCTGGACCTCTTCTCTGGCGAACTTATCTATGTAGGCAAAGCCTATTCCGCGGTTGGTGGTCCCGATCTTCTCAGTCCGTGCCTTCTCCCTGAGGCCGTCAAGCTCTATGTGGTAGGGCATGATAATGCTGGTCTTGGCATCGATGCCTATGTCCACTTCTATTCCCTCGGACTCCAGAGCCTGGATCTCGCTCCAGAGAACGCGCGGATTCAAGACCACACCAGGGCCTATGAGGAGGCGAGCACCAAAGATGGCGCCGCTTGGAACGAGGTGGAGCTTGTAGGTCTTGTCTCCGACAACTACTGTATGGCCTGCGTTGTCGCCGCCCTGGAAGCGCACCACTATATCGTAGTTCTCAGCCAGGATGTCGATGACTTTTCCCTTGCCTTCATCTCCGAACTGAGCACCTGTGAGTATCGTGAACATAGCTTGGGGGTGATTTGCAATGTAGATAACCATTGTGATAGCTAGAGGATGCTGTCTGCGATCATGCCTCCTACATCAATTCCAAGCGCCTCAAATATGCCTCTTCCCGAAGGGGTTCCGTTGACCTCTATCACTTTGAGGCCCTGGGGAGTTTCAAGGAGGTCCACTCCGCTGTATGTGGCGCCGACGCACCTGCAGGCTCTGACTGCCAGGTCGCGGATTTCTTCAGTAACCTCACATGAAGCTGGGCTGCCGCCTCTGGCCAGGTTGCTGATCCAGGCACCGGAAGGGGCCTGCCTGTATATTGCGCCCGCGACCCGGTCTCCCACAACGAAAGCCCTTATGTCTCTGGGATTCTGCAACTCAACGAACTCCTGGAGGTATACTGCACCCTGCTGCTCCAGAAGCAGAGAGAGTGCTTCCTCATCGCCGGAAGAAAGCAGCCTGATTCCCTTTCCCTTGTAGCCGAAGAGCGGCTTGTAGACCATCCTGCCGTAATGGTCAATGGCCTCTGATGCGTCTTCCAGGCTTGTGGTGACGAGCGTCCTGGGCGTGGGCACTCCTCCCATTTGCAAAGCCACGGAGGTTGCGAACTTGTTTGCAGCCCTGGCAATTGCATCTGTGGAGTTCACAACTGAAATTCCGAGGTTCTCTAAAGCTCTCAGGGCCTCGAACCTGAATGCAACTCCCTGAGGCCCAGACCTGCCCATGTCCCTAACAACTATTCCATCGAGGTCTGCCAGGTTCAGGCCGCCGCTTCTGAGGCATGCGCCTTCGCCTGCCCAGGCAGATAGCCTCGAGAAGCTGATGAAAGTGGGGTTTGCGTTTCTCTCTAAAAACGCCCTGTAGATCGACTGTGCAGTCCAGTCGCCCTCGTCAGAGACTACAATTCCAAAGCGCATGACTTGAACTGGGTCGAGAGATATATCTCTCTGGCGCAGGCTTTACAGCATCGCTTTGATGACGAGGAATGCAACAACGAAGAAGGTCACCATGAGGTAAAGCTGGCGAATTATCGATCGTCCTTCACCGGCTATCTCCTCCCCAAGATCGAAGACGAAGGCCAGTGCGCCGAAAACCCAGATCATGCCGTTTTCCAATCCTCCCACGATTGCCCCGCCGAAGATAAAAGTCCAGGCGACAGAAGGAGCAACCATCATATTTCCTGGAAGTCCCGACTCCTTGAATTTCCAGTTATAAAGCAAGCCAATAACCCATATGACCACAGAAAGAGCCAGAGAAACATGCCCAAAAGTGCAGAAGCTATGAAGCCTGAGGCAGAGAACAGGCCAGTCAGGACCGCCAGTTCTGATACTGATACTCGACCGGATGGCAGAGGCCTCTGAGGATGATTGATCCTGTCGACCTCAAGGTCGAAATAATCGTCAGAGATCATGGCCGCGCCTGAGACAAAAAAGCCAGCTAGAAATCCCAGAAGCCCGGTAAAGACAGCTGGAAGGACTTCATATACTATTATCTAGCCGGCCAGGACGCAGATGCCAGTGGCTATGGGCAGCTCAGGCTTGACCAGGTCAGCCATTGCTTTGGCCTTATCTCTAACGGTTCTGGATGTGCGGGTAATCATGGGATAAAAATATGGAATCGCTGTGGAATCTATTCTTTGCGATGACAAACTGAGAAGAAGGTGTCCCACAAGTGTTGCATTCATTGTCTTCCTTCGCAACAAAAAATAATTTAACTATAATAATTCTTCTTGTGTCGCGGCAGAAGCACTGCATGATAGGAAAACATGCCTGATAAGATGAAAAAGGACAGAACTCGATGCTGCCAGTCCAGAAAGAGATAAATTCTAAGCAGGGGTACATTTCTGCAGACAGATGCAGATATAGATCTTAACTGGATAAATTTCCAGCTTGTGCAGGAGGCATGGGACCATATTTCTCAAAGAGATCGTTCAGCTGATCGTGAGCATTCTCATAGCTCAGGCAGCGGGAATAATAGGCGCAGTCTTCACATTCAAATCAGTGAACACCTGGTACAGGGAGCTTAAAAAGCCAGCTCTTGCGCCGCCTGGATCGATTATCTCAGCGGTCTGGATAATCCTCTACACTCTGATGGGCACTGCGGCATTTCTCGTCTGGAGGAGGAGAGGACAAAAACCCAGAGCCTGGACGGCGCTTGCGCTTTACAAGATCCAGCTCTTCATCAACGCCCTCTGGTCTGCAGCCTTCTTCGGCCTAAGATCGACCTTTGCCGGCCTTGGAGTCATAGCCCTGCTCTGGGTGGCGGTTTTGGCCACGACGAAAAAATTCTGGAAGATCTCCAGAGTCTCAGGCCTGTTGCTGGTCCCATACCTGATCTGGGTCACATTCGCTGCCTGCCTCAACTTCTCCATCTGGAGGCTCAATCGCTGAGGCTGTGGTCCTTGCACCCCAAGTACCTCGACATGCGAGGACTGGTTGCCCTGTGGCGAGAGTCACTCCTGGCCCAGAAGGTCCTGAGGGGAGAGACTGTTGGGTATAAACATCACCCTCAGCTCGACAGGTTCAAGAAATCGTCAGATCCAAAGGCGACGATTGCATCCTACCTTGAAGCCGTGTGCGATGAGGCCGAAAAGAGGAACTACAGCTTCGACAGGTGCAAGATCTGCTCAGCTGCAGAAAAGCCCGAAAAGCACGAGATCGAGGTGACACGCGGCCAGCTCGACTATGAGCTGAACTTGCTTGCAGAAAAGCTGGCCTTGAGGGACCCAGCGCGGCAGAAAAAGCTCCTGGAGATAGCTGTGGTTGAATGCCATCCCATATTCGATGTAATCGAAGGAGAGATCGCGCCCTGGGAGAAGGCCAAACCCTGGATCAGACCAAGGGCGCGATAAACAGGCTACAATATTTGTCTGCAGTCAGACCTGGACTTCTGGTCGTCGGTTAGGTTGATAAATAATAAGCGAGAAAATAAAGCCAGATATTGCGTGCCTGTTGACGGATTCCAGAGAGATAGCAGCCTGAGAGAGCACATTGTGGGGGCTTTTGCAGGCTGTCCAATTTAGGGAGGTTGATTTTATGGACAAGACATATCCGTATCCTCAAGGCGAGGGAAAGGTGAAGTGGGTCTCTACAGAGTGGCTGGCAGACCATTTAAACGACGAGATGCTTCTTCTCGACGTTCAGCCCAACGTTCACGACTACATCATGGGCCACATACCTGGCGCTGTGTACATGAACGAGGGGCTCCTCAGGTCTGCGTGGAAGGGCCTGCCTGCGATGTACGTCCCGCCTGAAGCCATAGAGCCGGTCCTGCAAATAGCTGGAATAGAGGCTGATGTGCCGACAGTTGTCTATTCGAGCGCCGGACGCTACAGCAAATGTACCAAAGGCCTTGGAGACGGCCTTGAGCAGACCATGATGGCATATTCCCTCGCAAGGTTTGGCCACAACAAGATCTACATCCTCGATGGCGGGATTGAGAAATGGAAGGACGAGGGCCACACACTTACCAAAGAGTACCCTGAGTGCGAGGAGTCTGACTTCAAGGCAGAGGTGTGCAGAGACTACTTCGTAACCTATGATGAATTTAAACAGATGAAGGACAGAGATGACGTGATAGTCTTCGATGCACGTCCCGCCGATGTCTACTCCGATGGCGGCCTCTGGCCCAAGCCTGGCCACGTTCCAGGAGCCTTCAGCCTTCCCTGGAGGACGCTCATGACCAAGGAGAACAGCAGGCTCATGAAGAGCGATGAGGAGCTTGAGGAGATAGTTGGCAAGTTCAACGTCACCCCTGACAAGACGCTTCTGATATACTGTGGCACCGGGCGCGAAGCCACCAACGAGTTCCTCTACTTCAAGTGGTACAGGGGCCACGACAAAGTGAAGATTTACGAGGGCTCGTTTACCGAATGGTCTGCCCACCCGGAGAACTCAACTGTATCGGGCCCCAACCGATACTGATAGGAGCATTGAACCTTTTTAAGGGCGCGGGTCCAGAAGAAGAGGTGGATGCATGCTTTTCGAGAGGATAGAGTCCAAGGGTTTGGCACACTACTCGTACATCGTCGGCGACAAAACAGATGCCGTAGTTATCGATCCCAGGAGAGATTGCGAGGTCTACACAGACCTGGCCCAGAAAGAAGGCATGAGGATTGCCCATGTGCTGGAGACTCACAGAAACGAGGACTATCTCGTGGGATCAGTCGAGCTTTCAGCGCGCACAGGTGCAAAGATCTGGCACGCTGACAGCCAGTGGGATTACAGGTACGGCCAGGAAGCAAGAGACGGCCAGACCTGGAAAGCAGGCAGGCTCGAGTTCCAGGCGATCCATGCCCCTGGTCACACGCCTGGGATGATGAACTACCTGCTCAAAGACCCCACAGGCATCCCCTGGGCGATCTTCACTGGAGACACGCTCTTCGCAGGCGAGGTTGGGAGAATAGACCTGCTGGGCCAAGAAAAAGCTCCTGAGATGGCAGGGCTTCTGTATGACAGCCTGTTTGGCAAGATTTTGACACTGGGCGACGAGGTTCTGGTCTGTCCTGCACACGGCTCTGGATCGGTATGTGGGGAATCCATAGCAGAGAGAGTCTGGACCACAATAGGCCTGGAGAAAGAGCACAATCCAAGGCTCCAGTTTAAGACCAGAGAGGAGTTCGTGGACAACCTGCTCAGAAGCCAGCCTGATCACCCGCCTTATTTCAAACAGATGGAGGAGCGAAACCTCATCGGCGCACCTCTGCCAAGGCTTCCCACGCCTCCTGCACTCCCTCCAAAGGAGTTTGCCTCCAGGGCCAGAGATGCGCTCGTCCTCGACACCAGGATGGAGCTGGGATTTAGCTCAGGCCACGTGCCGGGCTCACAGTTCATATGGAAGGAAGGAGTTCCGAGCTTTGCAGGCTGGTTCCTGACATATGACAGGCCAATAATTGTGGTGAGCGAAGCTGGCGATCTGGACCAGGTGGTCAGATATCTCACCCGATTGGGATTCGATAGCCTTACAGGCGTCCTCTCAGGATCGATGCTCAGCTGGCATATGGCAGGTTTGGAGAGCTCGACGATAGAGACTGTCACAGTCCAGAGGATGAAGCAGCTCATGGATTCAGGTGAGCCATTATGGATACTGGACGCCAGAAGCGATGATGAGGTGGCAAGTGGTGGAAAGGTCCCTGGCGAGCACCACATCCATGTGACCCAGGTGCCTTCACGCCTGGACGAGATTCCCAAGGACAAGAAGATCTACATCTTCTGCGGAAGCGGCATGCGATCCATGATTGTGGCAAGCTACCTGGAGCGCCACGGCTGGAGCGACCTGGCTGTGGTCCTGGGAGGCATGTCAGCCTGGAAGGCAATTGGAGGCACTGTAGAGGAGTAGGCAAAGAGCAGCATTATTTTGAGGCAGCACAGGTGGAGGGCATAGATTTATGGTTAGAGCGGGTGATTGGGTAGTCTACCGCAATTGAGTTAAATGGCTCTTCGCTATTTCCTGTGGGTAACTTCAAGATACCGATCTCGGTTCTTGGCGGCTCATTGGCCTGCCATGAGTTTGATAAGAGGCAATTGATAGCGATATATGGTTTGCAAGATGTAGACTATGAGGATTATGCCACTGAGAGAAATTGGCAATTAGACTCAAGACGTCCAATCCACCCACACAAAACAGCGAGGAGCCATTTGTTTATTTGATGAGCAAAATATCGAAATAAAAGCTATTCCTTTTTTGTGAATCTAGGAGAGGGGTATAAGGCGTTATTGGCATCAGGCCTTAGCTCTCTCCATCAGAATTACGACCTCTTCATCTGTGAGCTGGGGAAACTTATCGTAGTAGGCGCCAACAGCCCCCAAGTAAAACTCAGGGATCTCGACTGCCACCAGATCGTCTACTTCATACCTGATCTTCTCAGCAGTGTCTGCAGGTGCTACTGGTATTGCGACTACAATCTTCTTCGGGTTCCTGTGTTTCAGCTCCTCTATTGCCAGGATTAATGTGAGCCCTGTTGCCACTCCATCGTCGACTATGATTGCAGTCTTTCCCTCTGCTGGAAGCGGCTCTCGGCCTTTGAGGTAGACCTCTCTTCGCCTGCGAGCTTCATGGCGTTCTTTTAGCGCCTGGGACTGGAGCCAGTCAGGATCGAGCCGCGATGCCCCTGCCCTGTCGCAGATCATGTGCCCATCTTCGGCCACTGCGCAGACTGCGCACTCCTCGTTTCCCGGATACCCTATCTTCCTGGATATTACCAGGTCCAGTGGGGCGTTCAGGGCCCTGGCTATCTCGTATCCCAGAACGACCCCGCCTCTGGGAAGGGCGTATACCACCACGTCTGTTCCCCTGTACTTTTCCAGGGCCTCTGCCAGCTTCCTGCCGGCCTCTTCCCTATCTTTGAAACGCATGGACAAGACCTAGGCTAAGGATGGTTATAAATTTTTGTGACAGTACTGTATCAGATGGGCAGGCGCCCTGACTGCAGCACGAAAGGTGCCAGGTCGATGAGCGTCAGGACGATTACGCCTGCCATCCAGTACAGAGGCCTGTCGTACATCCAGACTCGTTTGCCTCTGGCGTAGATGTACGCAATGTAGAGGATGAGAGGGGCTATCGTAAAGATGAAATGGGGCTCCACCTCAAGCACATATGTGAAGATGTAGCCCTGAATCAGGAGACAGGCGACTGTGGTCAGTCCCACTTTGGACTGGTTGTTCAATCTCATGCTGGTGGCTTGAATTTCGGGATTAATAAGGCTTTCAGCTCTCACATGATCCTCTCTTCTCCTGGTTATCTTTACTTATCAGCTCCAGCCTTGCTTATACTGGAATCCCGTACCTCATATCGCCTTTTGGTCAGCATCGCATGATAATGATCACCCTTTAACAAGCATTATCTGGTAGTGGTGCTCTCCCGCCTCTGATATGCTTGGGTCTGCGAACCCGAACCTGGATGCGATCTCCTCGACGTCATCGGAAGAGAGCTTGATCCTTAAAGACGGACCTACAGGCGCATCCTCCTTCTTGAATTCAACCACTGCAAGCTTTCCGCCTGGCTTCGTGACCCTGGCGATCTCCTTCATGACTCCGTCTGTCTCGCCGTTAGCCACAAACCCGTGGAGGACGTTTGCCATCAGGACCACATCAGCCACAGCCTCAGCCAGGGGAATGCTCTTGGTCACATCTGCAACCATAGCCTCTATGTTTCCCAGACCCATCTCTTCAATCTCCCTCTTGAGGCTGGAGATCGAATGCTCGTCAATGTCCGCTGCGTAGACCTTGCCTGAGCTGCTAACTATCCGGGATGCAGCAATCGAGAGATAGCCGTCTCCACAGCCTGCGTCCAGGAAGACGTCTCCGGGCTTTACCCCGGCAGCTGTGAGTATCCTGGCAGGGTCGAGGACTCCTCTGCTGGACCTGCCGTGATGTACATGTCTTTCTGCGGTCATTTTTCGGGAACACTCCTCACCTTAAATTGCCCTTGCCTCAAATTGTCTCTGCCTTAAATTCTCTATCTGCCTTAGATTTTCTCATCGCCTTTGATAATGCTGTGCGAATAAGATCTAATGTTGTGAAGATAGGATAAATAAACATTCTTAAACCATCTTTGAAGATCTGAGATTTTCCAAACCGAGCTTCCCGTATATTTGGCATTAAGCACTTTATCGACTGCTCAGCGTCCTGATAAGCTCCTGGAGCCCCATAGTATTGAGCACGTCTCCTT
>CAZXDN010000046.1:0-2329 GCA_964639235.1 uncultured Methanotrichaceae archaeon
GGATAGTTCCCCTGGTGCTTCTCCACCAGCACCCCATCCTTGAACATGAGGAGCATGGGATAGTGGAAGACGTTGTACTTTTTCCTTGTGCCGAAGTTGTACCAGATGTTCAGCTTCCCAAAGACGACCTTGCCCTTGAAGTCCGATGCCATCTGGTCGATCGTGGGCGAGATGAGCTCGCAGGGCCGGCAGTCGGGCTCCCAGCAGTCTATGACCAGGCGCGGGTAGCGCTTGATTAGCGAGTCGATATTGCTGTCGTCCACTGCCAGGGGCTTATCTGGATAGTCCAGTGCGCTCAAGTTGCTGGCATTTGTTGAGCTTGTGGTGTTGGCCAGACCAGCAGGGCCGTCTGATGCACAGGACCCTGAGATCGCCAACATTGCAGGTGTGCAGATGATGCTCATGCAAAGGATGGCCACAATCTGCACTGAATTAGACAAGCACATTGATCCCCTCATACTTTACTCACCAGAGGATAATATTGCAAGCGATTCGGCAATGAACATTTTGCTGGCATCTGATATAGCGCTTGAGGAATAACCCATCTATCTGCAAACTGGCAGTCTCGCCTCGAACCAGCGCAGACTCGACTCCTTAAAGCGCACAGGCCCTTTAGCCCAAGCTTCTCCCACAATTATAATTAACCAATAGAGTCCAGTTATTATCGCGGGATGCAAACTTGCATTCTGGGGGATTTTATGCCACTGCGATTGCAGCTTGAGACCGGCGAGGTGAAGGAGTATAGCACCTGGCAGATAGAGAGTCATGGTGGAGGATATCTCCTGTGCGAATACAGAACTCTTTGCGGATTGCACACGAGCGGGAAGCCAGAGCTTGGCAGCGGATGTTCTCATCTCGGCTGCGCAAAAAGCGTGCTTGATGGAGCAGCATCTCGCATGCTTGTCTGGCTGGTAATGGCATTCGTGGGTCCTTTCGTTGTCATTGGCGAAATTGAAGGAGAGAGTTTTATAGTATCTTCGTTAATAGCAGCATCTGTATTTGTATTGGGGATATCCGTATCCATCGATTCATACCTGGATTACCGAATATACAGAGAGCTAAGAGAGTTCGAGCTTAATGGAACCGTTAACGGGATCGAGGCCCGTGAAATCTAGCGTCAGGCATCTGAACCTCGATCATCTCCGTGTGCATAGAGCTGGAAAGCCCAAATCATGCTGCAGCCGCATTTAGCAGCCAGACAGCGTTTAGATCTCGCCTGGGTCTGAGGCTGCGGCTCTGGCGGCATTCAGACTGGCCACCCCGCCTCGAACCAGCGCAGCCTCTCTTGCAGAGCAAAGCTCTCTGACGGGACACGCGCCTGCCATCTTGCACCTCCCAGTGGCTTTGTCCCTTCTGGTGCAGCCGTGCTTGGACAGATGCCAAAGAGGATTGTCCACATCCTGCGCCATCATGGGCCTGCCGCCAGTCTCCAGGCCCTCGACGCACCTGAACCACCCCTGTCTGATCTTTGGGTAAAGCTCTTCCATCCTGCCCTCGAAGCTTCCTCTGATCACCCCAGTGTTGATCGTGGCCCTGGCGACGTGAACATCCACTGGGATAGGCGCCTTATCCAGACCTCTGATCTCCGATACCAGGCACGTGTCTTTGAGCATCCTCAGCCACAGAGGGCCAATCTTCTCCCCGCGCAGATAAGGGAAGTCAGAGGCTTCTCTACCTGATTCGAGATCCATGTGAGATCCTGCCTTAAGAGACCTCAAGATCTCGACTGCGTCCCAGTCGCAGGCCTTCAAGAAGCTTCTGGGGTCTCCGCCCCATTTCTCTGCAAAAGATGTGGCCACAGCCTTCCAGATCAGGGGGTCTTTCACAGGCTTTGCAGAGAGGCTGTGCTTTCGCATGTCCTTCTCCAGCTTCTCCACGCAGGTTCGCCTAACCTCCCCTGGATCGAAGAGGTATCTCGTCTCCTCGTCTTCGAAGCTAGCCTTTGCGCTCTTCCAAAGAGCAGGAGCGCTCCTGCGGTAGTCTATCGAGATTCCCATGGTGATGAATAATATGTGATCTGAAGAGCCTCTTCTGATTCCCTCTGGCATGATGTCTTCTGGCATCTCTCTTCTACCGAAGAGCCCGGCTTTGGAAAATTCATCGCAGAGGATCCTGGCAACTTCCCTGCCTCTACGCTCATCGATCTCGGCTGATCCCTTAGATAGCGCATCTCGTGATCTCTTTCGTGATCTTTTATGATGGTCGTGCATGGCTGGAGGCGTTCTTTAACTGCTGAATAAATAAAATTGCCCACCTTCTGAAAGGCTCTACATCCATAAGGTCATCGATCATTTTTGCCCTCACACAGCGACAAGCAGGCCTATAAGCA
>CAZXDN010000046.1:2429-7380 GCA_964639235.1 uncultured Methanotrichaceae archaeon
GCCTATAAGCAAGCCTATAAGCAGGCCTATGCCTTCACAGCCCTCTATCGGCAGAGGAATCTCTCTATCTTGCAGGCCTTATTGGCTGGTGTAGATAGCCCCTCTGGAATAGATCCGATACAGACACTCTTGAGTTTTTAATTCATATGCGTCTCAAGGCCAGAGGGAATCAAACTGCTGGTCAAGGAAAAATATGGAAAAAATGGAAGAACTGAACGTTTTAACCAGTTTTCTTGAATGACAGAACGTTTAATTGCAGGAAATGTCTCCCAAATTTTCAGGCATCAGTTGGGCCATGAGTTCGTTCGGTTTTACATTTATTAATCGTTCAGGAGATAGAGTCCTGTAGGACAGCTCTGATATTTAATCCCTCGTGCTGTCCTGCGAGCAGACCCAACACAGGGAAAGCCCAAGGCGTGGCCAGGACACAGAAATCCTCCCATTTCTTGTCCTGGCGGGGTTTGGGGCTGTGCCGCAAGCGAAAGTCCACAGGTCAACATACAGCTGCACCCACAGATCTGCCGCTGTGATATTTGCGCCCACAAATCTGCTTCCAAAGTCCAAAGGAGCGCTATCGAGCAAGGACAGCGCTGAAACCTCTCAGACGAAATATGCATTTAGAACACAATGTAAGCGACACAGATCTAAATGATACAGGTTTAGACTAAACCCAAAGACGAGTGCTTTCATAGGTCCATCAGATGAGCGTGCTCAAATGTCGCTTGACGCGCCAATCTCAATAAATACACAGCTACTGGGCTTGAACACTACACTGAATTGAGCAATCTTACATGATGCCTGGGGCGCCAGACTCAAGAGCGAACCTTACGCCACCGACTCCACGAAAGGACATGGTCGCTGTGGACCAGGTCAACGACAATCCCATGTACATCGCGGCTCACAGCCCTCATGAAAGCGACGCAGCAGGAGGCGTCGTTTGCACCGTTGGATCTGAATACCCATGGAGCACCACAGAGAGCATCTTCAATTCGGTCTGAGCACAGACGGCTTAGATGGGCGAAGATGCTCTTCTTTTTATTTAATTCAGACCTTGAGCGCTCTGGCCATAATGCCTTCGACTTAAGAATTCCAGGACTCGACGGCTATATGCCTTCTATTGGTGTATCCTTTAATAGGCTCTCTCATAGTGCTCTGATTTAACGAGTCGCTCTAAGTTCATCGCCTATTTGGGATATCCTTGATTGCCTAATGCCTGATGTGCAGAGTCGAGCCTAATAGGACTTTTATAGATCCCTTTAATGTATCCTCACTCTGCGCTGGACTCTCTGGTGTATGCTATTGTATTAAAGATCTGGGGTTATATGGACCTCATATTTGCCTTGCTGACGATTATGTAGGCCTGTATCACAGAAACATCACACCTTCAGGATAGAGCTAGAGGCATTTTGGGAATTTATGCGTGCCTTCTAGGCAATCTTCTCAAATGAATGGCCAAATTAGGATAATTAATTGAGATATGTATTGACTAATATATGCGTCAATGCAGTCTCAAGATGGATGATGGATCTCTCTGAAGTTCGTCAATAGGCGAACTACGTGGGAGCGTGCCGGGTTTGTCCGTCAGACGCATGTAGGTGCATCTTGAACATCTGCCGTAGATGCCCATAACTGCGACATCGATGCTGACCCGCAGCTCCAGGCAATTACGTCATCCGTCGTCCTAACCGAAAGATATATATCCGTTGAATGTCGAAACGGTGCTTGGCAAAAGTCGAAATTGTTTCGTTCCCACCTAACCATCCAGGCTTTTGCCTCCCTCCTTTTCACAGCTGTTTCTGGACACGAGCTGTGTCTCTCATTCTTTTGTTGCTGCAATTACGTCCTGGTGGTTGTCCCATCCCCTCTCCTGGTAGCAGATGAGGTGCAACTCGGGGATGTCTTCCAGGATTTTAACTGCCCTCCAGGGCTCTGTCAGGCTTATCCCGTAGCTCAGACGCTTTTCCTTAGCCCAATCGTACTGGACAAATCCAAATCCCTCTTTCCTATAGCCTTTCAGCATCTTATCTGCTCTGGAGATGCCATAGAGACACTCGCCTGACCTCATCCTCTCTGCAGGCCACCTTCCATGAGTGGTGTAGATCAGGGTCCCGCCTGGCTCCAGATGGTCCCTGAACAGCTCCAGGAACTCGTACCAGGACTGCGCTGGCATGTGAGTCAGGAGAGAGCCGCACCAGATGAGGTCGTACCTTGTGAGGGGAATCTCGCTGACCTCATGGCTTGAATACGCAGGCACAGCCCCAAAGACCCTATGGCAGAACTCTACACCATCGCGGTTGAGATCGCAGGCGGTAATCTCTGCATCAGGAAACTCATCTCTCAAAGCGCGAAGGACCCGTCCGTGACCGCATGGCAGGTCCAGTATCTTCCTTACACCAGACTTTCTGGCTGCCTGCAAACCCAGTCTTATGCATTGTACTGCTGATCTTCCCACAGAAAAGTAATGCTCGTGGTCGCCTGTGAACATCTCGTCTTTTGGGGATATCTCGCTGATCATTATATCCCTAAGTTCGACTATTTCTCATATAGTTTTCGACAAATGCTCTTTATTTTCTATCTGTGCTTGAACACTGCACTGATCAGAGGCTGTCGTTCGCTGATGTCCTCACTTCGTCAGTCTCGTTCTCGACGTAGAAGCTATTTGGCCCAGTGAGCAAGATGTTTGGCACTCCCTTTCCAAAGGCTATGTTGTTTCTGAAGGCGTTCTCGTCTGCTATGTGACCTGCCACCTGGACTTCCTTTATGGAGTTGCCTGAATTGGGCATCGCCGAGTCGTCGTAGATGTAGTTGCCCTCCACCAGGTTGTTCTTGGAGTCGCTGCAACCAGAGCTCTGTACCAGTATTGCTGCATGATGGTATCCCCCTGATGCGCAGTTGGCTATGGTGTTGTACCTTACAATGAAGTTGCTCGATCCTTCAAGCGCTATGCCGTCTTTAAAAGAGCTGTCTATTGTGTTGAACTCTGCTATGCCCCACATGGATCTGTAGATGCAAAGGCCATAGTCGTCAATCACGTTCTCGATGTAATTGTGATCTATAGCCAGATCTTCTCCGTTATCGATGTTGATGCCTTCGCGCCTGGTATTCTTTATGGTGTTCCAGCTGATCAGAGCGCCGTCTGCTGTGTCATCTTCATGGCCGTAGATGCTTATGCCGAAGAATCCGAAGACTCCATCGATGTAGTTGTTGGCAATCTCCGTTGTGTCGGTCTGGAATATCTGTATCCCGTGAAGCCCTGAGTTCTCTATTGCGCAGCCTGTGATGTGATTGCAGTCTCCAGGTCCGTAGAGGAGTATGCCTACGCCGAGTGCCGAAGAGTCGTGGGAAGAGCAGCAGTCCTTTACAGTGATATTTCGAACTGTGCAGTTGGATGGGTAGGCCAGCATTATCCCGGTCTGGCGGTTGCCTGCAACGGATATGCCCTCTATAGTGGTGCCATTTCCTTTTATGTATATCAGTGGATCTGAGATGACCTTTGTCTCTGCCCTGTTGCCGTTGATCTCTCCTGTGCCCCTTATCGTTATCCCGTCTCCCCTGCCCATCACCATTGCATATTTGTTAGATGAGTTCCTCATCAATGTGGCATCGACCTGGAGGGTGTCTCTATCGAAGAGCATGTATTGGATTCTGGATATGGCGTTGGCGCGAATCTCAAGAGTGCCCGGCACGTGAGTGTACTCAACTACTGCCCAGACTCTGGAGCATCTGGCCGAAGAATCGTTCAGCGCCACTCCCCAGCAGGCATTGGCTATGTCGGTCCAGGTCCAGGCGTCTCCTGTGGCAGGATTTGACTCGTAATCTGTGGAGAAGTTCTCATAGCTGGAGTTCAGGTGTACCTTCTCTCCGAAGAACGATTTATTTCCTATCTGCAAAGCGGTCCTGGCATTCTTTCCTTTATCTGTGGCCTTGCAGCGGATGTATATTGTGACCTTTGATATGCTTCCAGAGATGATGGGGTACTGCAGGCTGTAGACATCGTACCTCCAGCTGGAGCTGGAAGATCCGTATACATATGTGACGTCATCTGAGATGCTCTCCTCTGCATCGCCTGCCGCATCCATGCCGTATATATCTCCTCTGATATTGCTGTCGGCCAGCACGATAGACCTGACTTCCTCGTTCACAGATTCCCAGTTCTCAGGCATATCTGACCTCAGCTCTGTGACGTTTCCTGGAGCCACAGGCCCTATGGTTATGCTTGACGCAGATGTGTTCTTGGCGGCTGAGCTTTGAACTGGGGCGCATGTGATAATTAGCGCAAATATGATTACGGCCAAAGCTAGGGGCTTCAAGATCCTTAAAGTCGTCTTGGCATGCCATTGGAGTCCGGCCATATGATCTGATCGCTAAATCAATATCTATATAAAGTATTTGCCCTGCTTGAATCGTTCAGCCAAGCAAATTGTCTTCAGTTCGTCGTTTATAGTTCAGGTCCTGGGCTTTTTGGCACAATTCTGATAACTGGAATACCCTCCGTCTTCTCCTGGACGACTGGATCCGCTGCAGCAGAAGGATCAAATCCATATACGAATCCTCCAAGTCCGCTATTCCTCAGGACCTCACGTATTACCATAGCCCTCTCATGCGGATCGGTTACCTCTTCAGCGCGCCCTGAGAATCTTCTGTCAGGCAGCAGGACCTCAACATCCGGGTTGGACTTAACGTTAAGATACCATTTGCCTTTCAGGTGCCTTCCCTGGAAGCAGTATATCTCCCCGTCGATCTCTGTGAAGTTCAGGGGCGTATATCTCGCCTTTCCGGTCTTTCTGCCAGTCATCTTAAGGACCATTATCTGGCCTGTTATTGGATTTGTCACAAATCTGCCCAGGCCCATCTTGAATATCGGCACCATTATGGCCTGGTTGAATAGCCTGAAAAAGGTCCTCGTAGCGAAATATCTGTCCATTAGTCCTCTGTCTCGATTTATCGTTCG
>CAZXDN010000046.1:7480-22493 GCA_964639235.1 uncultured Methanotrichaceae archaeon
TCATCATTCGCCTCTATCTTAAAACGTCATTGGCTCCAATAAGCCCTGCCAGGCTAGATCTCCTTCGTCTGCAGATGGTCTTGGTCCAAAGCTGAGCACAGCGCAGCTATTCCTTTCAGCACTGCATATCCTTTCTGCGTTATCATGTAGTCTCCCCTCTCATGGCGCTGGAGGATCATGCCGCAGTCAGAGAGCTTTTGCAGATGGAACAGGAGATTTCCGCCTCTGAGCCCTGTGAGGTTCGACATCTCTGAAAATGTCATTGTCTGGCAGCAGAGCGCCTTCAGGATCTGCAGCCTCTGCTTATTGCTCACCGGCTCAAGTATCTCTTTTACCGCCGGCTCTTCTGGCATCTCTGAGATCTCTTCTGCACTGCTTTTGTTATCTCTGTAAACCTTAAGCGAGCTGATGAGGTCCACCTGCCTGTCGAGCAGCTTGGAGGCCTCTGAGAAGCAGGCATCACACCACTCATACGGCGCCCTTTTCTTCATCTCCTTTAGCTTGGATCTGCACTCTGCCAGCTTCTCTTCTGGCACCTCTGTTTCTCTTGCGAGGTCCATGTTCTTCTGCAGCAGGTCTGCGAAGAGCGACTTGCATGCCTCTCTCATGCTGCAGTCTCTCGTCATCTTCCTCTCCAATCCCCCTTGTGCATCTCTTGCCGCTTGTCTTGAAATTGCGTTGCAGAAGCTGTTTCTCGATTCAGCAATCGCCGACTCAAGGTGGTCTTGGTTTGACCTCTCCACGAACCTCTTCAGGTCTGAGCGCATCTCTGAAAGCTCAGATATGATCTCGCGAAACTGGTGCTTGATCTCCTCATCTTCCATGATGAGAGATCTTGCTTCAGCTTAAAAAAGGTTTCCAGTTTATATCTAAAGGTTATTTTCGTACACTTGAGCGACCTTTGTACATTTCCCTGACGCGCACATATATATCCATAACCCAACGATTATAGCTTGGTGAAGCAACATGAGCGTAAAAGATGAGATCCATTCTCAGATAGAAGGGGCTCTAAAGGGCGCCAAGTTTCCCATAAGCACGCCTGAAGAGCTGCTGGCAGCAATGCCGGATGGCGCTGCGACAAGATGCAAGGCCGGAGATGTGGAGCTGACAGCAGGAGATGCAGGCAAAGTTCTCAAGGCAGAGGACTTTCCCTTCAAGAGCGCAAAGCAGGTCGCAGATGTGATAGTGCAGAGGGCTGGATTGTGAGCCAATTCGGCTCTATTTTTTGCGATCTCTATGGATGCGAGCTACTGTTTATTGATGTGAGTTACTATCTATTAATGTGAGTTACTGTCGCTTAATTTGATCTACTGACAGGTGATATCGATAGGTGATGGTTTATGGCAAAAATGCCGCCTGAGGTCAGGCAAACTCTGGAAAAGCAAAAGCCAATTCCCATATCCACTGCAAGTGCTTCAGGCACGCCAAATGTGGTGTTCGTGGGGCTTTTGAAGATAATAGACGACGAGACTCTGATGATCGTGGACAACTTCTTCAACAAGACCGCTACAAACCTGGCAGAAAACCCCAAGATCTCACTGCTCTGCTTCGACCCTGAGGCCCAGAGGTCTTTCCAGATCAAAGGAAGGGCGGAGGTCCACAGGGATGGTCAGGTCTACGATGAGATGAGGGCATGGGTTAAGGGAGTAAACGACAAGCTTCCTGCGAGCGCAGCCGTAGTGGTGAAGATCGAGGCGATATACAACGCTCTGTGGGGACCGGGAGCAGGCGCCAGGATTGCATGATCTGGCAGATCTTCTCCCAAGAAATCTCTTTTTTTGCATTTCTTTTTAATTCTGTGTTAATTTACCTCTACCATCATTTTTATGTTTGTCTGATCGTCGTCCTCACTTGGGGCCCAAGATTGCGTATGGGATTTTTGGTGGCGCACTCTCAATCAGATTACTAAGTAAAAAATATTATATAGTATGGGGGCAAAGCCCTATTGGGTATCTCGACCAGCATATGCAGGCTGAGGTATTGTAGGATGTGCAATTGTAGGATGTGCAATTGGCATATTCCTTCTCTGGAACAACGGTGATAACAGGAATGACAAGGACGATAATTGCGGGTTTGGCATTGCTGACCTTCTGCGGTGTGGCCTTCTTTGCCTCTGCCGGCCTGGTCCACGCAGAGGTCTCTTGGATGAACGAGACAGTAGATGGCTCTGAGAATGCCAGCTTCATATCCTTTGATCTTGATGGATCTGGCAACCCACACCTGGCATACTGCAGCCAGAACGGCAATGCCACAGAACTCAAATACGCATACAAAGGACGCTCTGGCTGGCGAGTCAGAACCCTGGACGGCTCAGGCCAGATCCTGGGATCTCCTGCGCTTGACCTGGACCCGGCAGGGCAGCCTCACATCATGTACTTCGTCGAAGACGCATCTCATGGCCTAACCCTGGAATATGTCTTCCAGGACCGACACTTCTGGCGCTCTGAGGATGTCGCTGCTGGCAATGAGGTGGGCCCAGTCTCTCTTGCTGTGGACGCCAACTCTATGCCCCACTTCAGCTGCACTAGCCTGGACTATGGAAGTCTCATTTACTGCTGCAAAAACAGCACTGGCAAAAGCACTGAGAAGAGCACTGGCTGGAGGTCAGAGGTTGTGGACGATTCTGGAAGCATTGGCCTCTTCTCAGCTCTGAAGCTGGACGATTCTGGGATTCCCCACATAGCTTACCTCAAAAGGATAGGCGGCCCGGAGTCTTCTGAATTTGCGCTGTGTTACGCCTGTAAGAGCGGCGGCGCGTGGATCTCTGAGAAGCTGGCATCCGGGAAGCTGGGGCCTTACCTATCTCTGGATCTTGATTCCTCTGGAATGCCCCACATCGGCTATGTGGAGTACGGAACCGATGTCTCTGGAGGTGATGCCTCCGGGACTGAGGTCAAACATGCTTATGAGGATTTGGAGGGCTGGCAGTTCGACCTGGTGGCAAAAGAGCCTCAGAACAGCTCTGTTGGCAGGCCTTTTCTGGCAATATATGGCCTGAACACGCCCCATATGACGTATCCGGTTGCGTATCCTGCTTTGCATCCAGCTGAAAATTCTCATTTGTCAGCTCACTCGCATGCGTTTGAACATGCGGTCAAATCCGGCGTTCCAGAAGATGCAGCTTTGATCAAGCACGCCTTCAAGGGCAGCTCTGCCTGGAAGACGGATGTGGTAACAGTGGAGGGATCTGCTGGCGATCTAAATTGGGGCGCTCCAATTGGCTTTAAACCTCCAGCGAGTATCGTGATCGCTTTTTCTGGCAGCAGAAGCGCAGGCAGCATAGGTACAGACAGCATAGATACAGGCGATATAGGTATGGACAGCGTCTTCGTGCAGCTCAGGTACGCATCTGGCCTGGAGATCGATTCTGCACCCGCTCAGCTGAACTATCGACGCGTCAATACCGGGAGCAAGGTCGCAGCGGGATATGGCGATGGCCGGGCCGAGAACCGCGTGGAGATGAGCGGAGACGTGTATCCTTAACCGGCATCTCGTCCCAATGATCTATGGTTAGCTCTCTGCTGTGGCTCCCCTATTTTTGAATATCGTGCTCTTCTGATAAAAATGTATATTAATGGGAAGGGTTTACTCATTTCAAGGAGCATCAGCCCAATGAACCCAAGCCGCCGATTCTACGCCATTGCTGGAGCGATCGTCCTACTGGCGATTGTAGTGACCGTCTACATGACTAAAGAGTTCCTGACAACTATCCTGCTCAGCATATTTCTTGTCTACCTTTTAAATCCGCTATATGCGCTCTTCCTGAAGTTCACAGGCAAAAAGAGCCTGTCATCGTTTCTCTCGATAATTGTGGTCTTCATAGCCTTCGTCTACCTTCTGTTCAGCGTGATTGGAGTGCTCTCTGTCGAGATCTCCCACCTCCTGAGCTCCAATGATCTCTCTCAGCTGCATATAGCCCAGATATCTGATGCTCTCGAAGGCTCTAATGAGGCTGCTTTTAACAAAATAAGCTCCATAGCAAACCAGTACCTTCCGCCATCTATGGCAAGCGGACTTCTAGGTTACCTCAAGCTTCGCCTTCCTACGGACAACATGCTTGAAGGGATCAGGACGTTCCTAGCTGCTGCGATATACAGGGCGCTTCCAGTGATCAGCGCTGCCATATCCAGCCTGATAGCTGAGTTACCAATACGCTTCGCCCAGTTCCTGGTGGCGATCTTCTTCACATACTACCTGCTCGTAGACGGCAAGTCGTTTGTGAACAGCGCTCTGGACCTGGCGCCTGAGAAAGAGATCATTAAAAGGTTTCTCTTCGAGCTGAACGCCGTTTACAGCACCCTTTTTACAGTCTACTTCACCACGTCTCTTCTCAGCGGCTCTCTGGCAGCGGTTGGCTTTTTCCTTATGGGAATCTCGTATCCAGTGCTCTGGGGCGGCATAATTGCAGTCTTTACAGCAATTCCATTAGTTGGCCCTGTTGCTGTATATGTGCCTATGGCGATCTATTATGCCTTGATACAGGATTATGCAAGGGCGGCAATACTCCTGGTCTTCGGCACCATTGTGCTCATGATCCTGCCTGAGAACGTGATACGTCCAAAGCTTGCCATGAGAAGCGCCCAGATCCACCCGATCATAACAGTGCTCGCATATACAGCGCCTATATTTGTGATCGGGATTGTAGGCGTGCTGCTGGGCCCCGCGCTGTACGGTTTTTTGCTCGCAGCTTACAGGACGCTGCTGTACATACGGTCTTCTGAACCTGAGCTGCAGGGAGCTGAGCTGAGCTCAACTGCAGAGGCTCTGCCCCAGCCCGACCTGGGGCGGACATAGCTTATTTTTGGCTCCTCACTGCTAGTGTGGGCAAAGATGTCCCTGAGCGCATTTGAGTAGAGCGCTTACGACTTCACCACAGAGTCACAGAGACGCAGAGAACGATAAGCTATGAGTATTTCAGGGGGTAATATAAAAATCACTCTGTGACTCTGTGGTGAGCGTTCTACAAACTTCACTGAAGGCACATTTTAATATCTAAAACCATCCTTCAAAAAGAGTGGCAAGAGAGTTTGCCTTCTCCTGCCCAGTCCCGTTTATTTTCCCTGCGCCATTATACGCATGGCAGCCAATCTGTGCTGATTGAGCCGCAGGTGCTGTTGCCCCAGAGCTGGATGAACTTCTCGATCGAGAATACTCCAGTTAAATCCTCAACGGATCTGCCCCATTCGGTGTGGCGACCCTTGGAGTTGACGTTCGGGTCCCTCGATAGCCATCCTATGTGGGCGACGCCGATCACATTGGCGTTTACGTTTGCCTCAAGGACTCCAGTGCAGCAGGCATTTGGCAGCTCATCGCCGTAGGTCCGTGTCTTGATCTCGCTGGTCTTCTGCAGGTGCTCTGCGTGAGTGTACATCTCTGTCATCACAGCGCCTATTCTGTAGTTCTGGACGCACAGCTTGTCTATCCACTTCTGATCGTATGTGCCTGTCTGATAGCTCACAGGCATGTACTCCATCTCCTGATCAGATGTGTAGTTTATGTAGTCCATGGGTATGCTGCCCGTTGGATATGCACAGTCTCCAACTCCCAGCTGCCTCTCGGCCTCTACCTCGATGTTGGAGGTGATCACGTTGCCGGTTCCAGATATCTTCTGGACCAGCTTGTTGCCGTTTTGCCCATCCTGAGTCTGGATGACTATCTCCAGATTCCTGTAGCCGACCCCTTTTATGGACGATTTCTCGTACATGTAGTTGGCCGCACCTGCCATTCCCACGAGGGCCATGGCGATTATCGCTAGAACGATTAGCTTTCGCTTCATTCCACACTTTCCTCCTTTAGCCTGGTTGACACTGCAGAGGATGCCAAAAGTTCGCCCCTCGCAGAGACTGGAGACGCTTTACATTCAAGGGTAAAGGTACTTCCAATCTGCTCCTAAGGCCAGGCGAAACCTTCTCTCCTGATACCCTAACACCCTGTCCTTAATTTCTCAGATGATATTTCAAAGTTGTGGCCAGAAATAATATTTAAGAACGCATCAACGCCGGGAAGCGCACTCCTCTTTGTAGGGCCTCTTAGGAAGATCTATCAATCATATGTAATATAAATTTAACAATATCCTACACTATGGACTTCAGCCCACAATCATTGCCTGCAGAGGCGCGCTAGGTTAACCTCTTTGCAATATAGCGGTTTATGTGGCTTTGGGCAATGCGAACCTCATCGGTCCTGGGCAGGCTCGTCACAATCTCATCGATATAGCCCCTCTGGACTATGCTTTTGAGCGTGAAATCGAAGTTGATGTCGAAGATCCAGGTCAGGTAGAAGAGCTTCATGTCGTTATAGCTTTTAACCTCGGCGATGTCAGCCTGGTTGCATCTCAGTACGTCATCTATCAGCTTTTGAGAGCATCCCTGCAGATCTGGCAGGTCAAGCTCGATTGCCGGGTTTGGGTTCTCATTCCTCACCTTCAGGTAGGATACAGTTATTCCAAGTATGTCGAGCTTATCTGCATCCCTTATCAGCTTTGAGAAGAGGAGGCTCTCAGGCGGCTCGTCTTCTGGGAGGTGGCGCCAGTTGTGCGTCTCTATCGCCCTGCAGATCAATCTCTTATCCGAGTCGTCAAGGCGGATGAGCACTCTTCCTTCATCCAGAGCCTTGAGGCTGAGGATGGCGTGATTCTCAGAGGCCTTGTCGTCAAATGTACCATACCTGCTCAGCTGCTCGAACCTTCCCAGGTCGTGGAATAGGGCGATTGTCTCTGCCAGCCGCAGTTCGCGGTCACCTGCCCCAATCGATCTCGCTATGGAGGCGATGTTATCGCAAACCCTGAACGTGTGCTCTTCTTTTAGAGAAATGTTCCTCTGAAGGCCATAGTCTGTAGAATAAAATCGCTTGACGTAAGCCTTGAACCAGGAGCGAAATTCAGGCATAGAGCTCTCGTCCAATCTAACACCAAATGGCAGTTTAGATCATAGAGCGCTTTAACCCGTCGCTTGAGCCGCATGGATTTTGGGCCGCCATTTATCCAAAAGGCATCGAATCCATGCAAGGAGTTAAGCTCATGAAGGTAAAAGGTGATTGAAGGCGATTTCAATGGCTGTGCGAGACGTCATAAAGATCGATCCAGATCTCTGCACCGGCTGTGGCAGCTGCATCACTGCCTGTGCTGAAGGAGCTATAGAGCTGAAGGATGGAAAAGCCAGAGTAATAAGCGATAAGTACTGCGATGGTCTGGGCGCCTGTCTGAAGGAGTGCCCTGCAGAAGCACTGACTATCGAGCGCCGCGAGGCCCAGGACTTCGATGAAGCCGCAGCAAAAGGGCGCTCTACAGCCAGCTCCTGCCAGGCGTCCATCTCTCTGGAGCCTTCTCGTGCCTCTTTTGAGAGGCAATCGTCTCAGCTCTCCAGCTGGCCCATCCAGATGAGGCTCGTCTCTCCAAAAGCTCCATTCCTCAGAGGATCGAGGCTTCTGGTGGCAGCAGACTGCACCGGCTTTGCCTGCCCAAACATTCAGCATGACTTCATCCGGGGAAGAGCTCTCCTCACAGGCTGCCCGAAGCTCGATGAGGTAAAGCCCTTCGTGGACAAGCTTGCAGAGATCCTGCAGTCAAATGACATTGTGGATATAACTGTCTTGCACATGGAGGTGCCTTGCTGCACAGGCCTGGTGCGCCTGGTGAACGCTGCAGTAAAGGCGTCTGGAAAAGACGTCCCTGTCAGCTGCGTCGTCGTCGGAAAAAAAGGCGATGTATCGATGCCTTGAGAGGCGCTTCAAATAAAGCCCTCATTGAGGCAGCTGGACTGGCCCTCTTGATATCAGAAGTCATTGACGGACCGTATATACAGGCCGCCTGCGGATGGCACTATGCATATCCTGTTGGATTGGAGGAGGGCGGAGAGAGTTGGTGGAAGGAGGATATGGCCTATTCCTCTCTCGTTCACCTCGAAGTTCAGGAGCCACTCCTCGCGGGCATTGAGCTCCATCCCAAGCTCATGGAGCATCTCTTCGATGCTGCCCTCTGAGTCCAAGCCTGCCGTCTCCTGGGATTTCCCTTTGCTGACCTTATGTTTGGCTTTCATCTGTAACACCTCTGTACTACAGTTACATCCCTTCTCCATTCATGGGCATCTCGAAAGATCGCCATCCAAGTTGGGAGTCGCTGGAGTTCGTCTAAGCACATAAACTATTTAAAAATTTGGAATTTTTTATACAGTTGACGGCAACCGCCATTACCTTTAAAATATATCTTGACTCGACTGTTCCTGATTGATGCCCTTTGGGCAGATCAGTTCTGGATCTATGCGCAACATCCGCATCGTTTGCCGGGCAGATGGCGTTAGGCCGTCTTTGCGCAGGCGGATACAAAATATAATTAAGAGACATATCTATAAGCCACTATAAAATATTCTGATGCTGCTGCTTCTGGCTAGATAAAAAATAAAAAATGGGCTCCAAGGAGGTAGGACGTCGGCGGAGCTGTAATTATATTAACACTCTTTAGATTATAAATCTTTCGGTCTTATTATTTTTATTTGTAATGTGAATAAAACTATGCGTTAAGGCTATTCTCTCCACATCTTAAAATAAGGCTGTAGCGAGCCTGCCCCGATACTACCAATTGAGGTGTCTGCCTCAGGTCGTGCAGTCTATTGCAGCAGGCATCGCGATTGTGGCGCGCTTTTGTCTGACTCTCTTCCTTAGCGTAAGAATAGGCGGGCTTTATAAAGTCATCTTCATATAACTGCTAGAGTCTCGGAAGCTGGATCTAAGGTCTGAAAGGTAAGGATTGCGCCCTTACCGTATGGAAGGGCAGCACTCCTTTGGAGGTAATAGATGTATCAGTCGTTGACAGACCTTATGAATAGTCCACCTCCTGAGGGAATTATCGATACTCTGTCTGATTGCAGAATGATTGATAAAGTTGGAGGCAGGAGTATTCTGCCTATGCCTTTCTCATTCACCTCATACTTTACCATCCACTCATCGTCTTCACCGTAATCTATGCCTCTGTCCAGGTAAGCCCTCTCGACTTCGCCCGTCTTTCCCTTTGCGAGGGTCCCCTGCAGCTTCTCCTCAGATTTGACATTGCTTCCTTTATGTCTGGCCACCTGCAACACCCCTCTTTATAACAATAGCCTCTCCCAATGTCAAGATTTACTGAATGTAAAGGGCTTATATTGGCCCGTAGTAACTGATTTATGTTTACAACATATTTAAAAATTTTGAATCTTTAGACAGTTGAGGTGGCTATTCTACAGCCTGTATTCATCAGGCTCTGGCATAATGGCGCTAGGTTGGATTTGGTATTCTCCATCCATTATGCCAGAGGCTCTTTTGCCCAATCGCATATGTGTTCATCCAATCGTGAACTGCTCTGAGAGCATCGGCCTTCCGTCCAGGCAGAACTCCACCCTCCAGAGGCCTGGCATCCCCTGCGCAGGATCTCCACTGATTGTAAGCTTGCTCCAGTATTTTGGAGAATACCAGTGATCCAATCCCTGTGAGCGAGGATCCGGTATCCCGCCTTCTGATGTGGTATACAGAGATCCGTCTGGGGAGTACCACTTCCAGCCGATGCTGTGCTCCTCGTAGACTGGGCCGAACTTCACCCAGGAGTAGGCATAGGCGTCTTGAGCAGAAAATGCGCTGGTCCTGCCAGAAGCCTCTCCAGAAGGCAGTATCCCTCTGGCCATGGAGTGATCGATGATGTTTATGCCCTGTTGGGAACTCACCACCGTGGTCTCTGATGGTGCTTCTGATGGCTGCAGGGTCTCATAGTCAGCGCCTGGCTGATAGTGCGGATAGGATCCGCCTGAGCTGTATGCATCCCTGTAGTACGTGCTGCTGTATATTCTGCTGTACGTGCCAGCATCGGTCGATGTGGCATATCCTGGCGAGATGGCGCCGGCCTCGGCCTGCACGGCTCCAGGCAAAGTGACTGCGCCTTGGGCCTGATAACTCCCATACGGAAGCTCATCTATGCTGTTGGAGTTGTAGAGATTGCTTGCGTCGTCGCTCAGATCGCGATAGTAGCTATCAGAGATTGTATTTCCCTGGATCGTGTTTCCGCTGGAGCTTTTGAGGTACAGACCAAAGTCGTTGCCGTAAATGCGGTTTCCTCTGATGGTGTTGGCCGAAGAAGAGGTCAGGTAGATGCCAAATCCATTATCTGTGGCAGTGTTGTTCTCAACAGTGTTGCCGCTGGAGTAATTGATCTCTATCCCGACAATATTGTGGCTGACGTTGTTGCCCAGGATTATGTTGTCGCTGGAGAGCACATTCATGCCTGAGCCCTTGCTTTTGCTGGAGTTTCTGATCTCGAATCCCTCTATATGTATTCCATCGGCATTGAGGGCCATCGCAGATCCAGTGCCCCAAGCATCTATGATCGGGGCGTCGCAGGTCCCTTCTCCTATCAGAGTGATGGCCTTATCGATCATCAGGTTCTCTATGTACAGCCCGCTTTGCACTTCGATGACATCTCCAGGAGATGCGGAATCTATGGCAGCCTGGATGCTCTGCCCTGGCTGCACATGCAAGACCTGTGCAGCTGCTGGAAGAATCAAGAAAGTTGCAGCGAACAAAACTGCAGCAAATAATATCAACTTGATCAAGTTCTGCCCCCTTCTCTCCAATGAGGCACAGCTTCAAATGGAGATGGGCTTAAGTAATGCCCTAATAAGATAAAAATTTTCTCATCAAGGCATAGCTCATCCGTCTGGAAGCGTCCTCATGAAGCCTATGTAGCCCTGGAGCTGGGGTATATCCTCCGCAAACTGGGGCTTCCAGCTGGCGTCCACAAGGACCTCCCACTTCGGGCCCTTCTTGCTGTACTTGAGAAGTTCGTCGAGTTCGAATAAGCCAGAGGATATGCCGTTGTTTCCTCCAGCCTGGTAGCCATAGAACCTCCTGTTTATCAGATCGTACTCTGCCAGGTACCAGTCCATCTTCTTGGCGTTCTTGAAGTGGGCGTAGATCTTCTCCTTGCCGATGCAGATGCACTCCGAGAGCCTGGGCAGCTTCTTGAGTTCCTCAACGCTGAGATCAGCAAGCTTCCTGTCCATCAGGTTCCTGGAGGTACGGGGTGTATATTAATCTATCATCTCCGCCGGATCGCTTATGTGATCTTGAGTTTTATCGGATGCCAAATGTACATGGGCGTCTCAGGCCTGGATCATTGAGACAGAGCTGAGCTGAACATTTAGATTGGATTGATCATGGCTGCTGAGCACATGGATCAGATTGATCATGGCTGCTGAACAATAAGGTTAAATTGCTGAATGAACAGAATAAATGGAAATTAATGAAGGTCGTTCAGATAGCTCCATACTATCCACCTCATGTCGGAGGCGTGGAGTTCCATGTCAAAGGCCTGTGTGACGGCCTGATCAATAGAGGATATGAGGTCGAGGTTATCTCATCCTGTGGAGAAAGCGCCTTGAAGTTCACCCGCGTTCCGTGCATCAACTTCACCTATTTTCCAGTGCCACTGAGGGTTCCACAAGCCGATGCTGATATCTTCCACAGTCATGTGCCAAGCCCGACATTTGCCTTCTTCTTAAAAGATGCAGAGCCTCACATTGTCACCTACCACAACGACGTGATCGTCCCTCCCAGGATCAACGGAGTGGGGCTTCCCTGGCCTTTCAGGTGCTCACTGGAGTGGTTTAACAAGAAGCTTGTGGAGCCGGTGCTTGAGGAAGCTCAGGTGATAGTTGCAACAACTAGGAGCTACGCAGAGACCTCTGAGGTACTCAGGGATCACCTCCATAAGATTGAGATCGTTCCAAATGCGATCGATCCCTCTCTCTACTATCCTGGGGAGAGGAGGGGCGAGTACATAATCTACGTGGGGAGGGTTGTGGACTACAAGGGGTTATCCACCCTTCTGGATGCCATGAGGGAAGTCCAGAAGAAGGAAAGGCTAAAGCTGGTGGTGGTGGGGGATGGATCTGACAGGCAGCATCTCCAGGAGAGGGCATCTCGAATGGGCCTGGATGCTGAGTTCACAGGAAGAATCGAGCGCAGAAAGCTGATAGACCTGATATCCAGGGCAGAGATGCTTGTGCTTCCTTCAGCCAGCAGGCTTGAGGCGTTTGGCATAGTCCTTTTAGAGGCCATGGCCTGTGAGACACCTGTTCTCGCATATGACACGCCTGGGGTGGGAGAGGTTGCCAGAGAAGGAGGGCTTGTGTTCTCAGCTCCCTCTGAGATGGCAGATCTCATCTTGGAGCTGCACTCAGACGAGCCTCTGAGAATCGCTCTTGGAAAGAGGGGCAGGAGGGCGGTGGAGGAGAGGTATTCCTGGACGAGAGTGCTCGACGAGATAGAGTCGATATACAGGGAGATCTCCTGATGCTCTGCCATTTTTCGAGAGATTCAAAAGGTTGATCCCCCATCTCTTCTATATCTTTAAATCGCAGGTAGCTTTAAACCATGAGGTCTGCTCAAAAGCTTCCTCTTGAAATCTCAAGGTGAACTCGCATTGCCCGACGGTTCGAGGTCTTGCAGCATCAGAGATCTGCTCATAGCCACGGCCATAAGCTTTGGGGCAATTGCAGTCATCTTCAAGTATACTGGGGCGTCCATCTCCTGGAGCACTCTATCAAGTGCCAATCCCTGGTTAGTCGCACTGGCCTTCGCATTACACATAGCGTCGTGGCTCTTCTGGGCTTTCAGGCTGAGGTTCTTGACATCGCTCGTAGGGCATGAGGTGGGGTTTGGACTGGCTTTGAGGGCGACTCTTGCCTCCAACTTCCTGGCGGCTGTGACTCCTTCATCTGCTGGAGGCGAGCCGTTGAGGATCAAGATTCTCTCAGACAGCGGAATTAGCTGTGGAAGGGCAACGGCCATAGTCCTCGGAGAGAGGCTTCTCGATGGAGTTTTCTTCATCATGGCGCTGGCGATCTTTCTCATGGTCTCAGGCTTCTCTGTGGGATTCGGGTTAGAGGTGGGAGGCATCTTCCTCATCTTCATGATCCTTTTCGTGCTCTTCTTAAGAGAGGTCTTGAGCAGGCCTGACCGGGTACAGAGGGTCATGGATCTTGCCAGGTCGAAGATTGGGAACAACAGGGTCCTGACCTTTGTCGAGAAAGAGGTGTGGATGTTCAGGGAGGCGGCAATCGTTCTGGCAAAGGAGACTAAAACCCGGATCCCGGCGATGATGGGCATGACTGCGGCCATCTGGCTCTGCGACTTTTTGGTGCCTTCGGCCATCCTCATGGCCCTGGGGCAGGGGCCAAGCCTGATCCCTTCGATAACTGCGCAGCTGATCATAGTCATGGTATCACTGGTTCCTTTAACTCCCGGAAGCAGCGGAATTGTCGAGCTTTCCATGAGCTACCTCTACGGAGGCTTCGTGCCCTCGAAGGTTTTAGGGATGCTGATAGGCATCTGGAGGATCGTAACCTACTTCTTCAACATATTTGTGGGAGCGCCCTTTGCAGGAGCTTCTCTGAGGGTTCGAAAGAAGAACTAGGGATTAATGCTTTAGTGTAAGCACCAAAATCATTGGAATTCTGGCAGGGCCCCTTCAACCAAAATCTAATCATAGGCAGAGCTGCCATATACATCTTTAATTTCTGAAGGCATTAGTTTAAAAATTTTGAGCCAACAGTGGAGAATATCTTATGGCAGAGATTGGGTATAAGCTTTCCAGCGAGGAGCACGGGCCTTTGGACCTGGTCAGAAACGCGCGTCTGGCTGAAGATGCGGGCTTCCAGTTTGCAATGATCTCAGATCACTACCATCCCTGGACCGATAAAGAGGGCCAGAGTCCCTTTGTCTGGGCGGTGATAGGCGCAATCTCCCAGTCAACCGAAAATCTGAGGCTGTCGACTGGAGTCACCTGTCCCACAGTCAGGATACACCCCGCGATCATTGCCCAGGCTGCAGCCACAGCTGGCGCCATGATGCCCGGCAGGTTCATACTGGCTGTTGGAACAGGCGAGAAGCTAAACGAGCACATCCTGGGAGACCGCTGGCCTCCTGCTCCTGTGAGGACTGAGATGCTCGAGGAGGCAGTCGAGATCATAAGGCTCCTCTGGCAGGGAGGGATGCAGGACTACCACGGCTACTTCTACACAGTTGAAAACGCCAGGATCTACACCCTGCCGGACCCTCTGCCCCCGATATTCATGGCAGCTGAAGGAGAGATCTCAGCTGAATCAGCAGGCAGCATGGCAGACGGCCTGGTAACCTCAGGCGGGGGCGAAGATGTGATCGAGGTCTTCAGGTCCTCAGGAGGTGAGGGAAAGCCCTGCTACTCTGAGATCTCTGTCTGCTATGCGAAGAGCGAAGACGAGGCGAGAAAGACTGCATACGAGATCTGGCCCATATCCGCAAACAAGGGGGAGCTGAACAGGGAGCTTCCCACACCTGCGCACTACGAGCAGCTTGCGGAAATGGTGGACGAAGAGGATGTGGCAAAGAAGGTGGTCTGTGGCCCTGATCCGGAAAAGCACATAGAGAAGATCAACAAGGTAATTGAGGCTGGGTATGATCACGTCTGCGTGCACCAGATAGGCCCGGATCAGCAGGGCTTCATGGATTTTTACAGGAGGGAGATACTTCCGAGTTTCAGGTGATTTCTGGCTTGAATGATCTTTAATTTGGCCTGAGTGATCTTGGATTTGGCCTGAATGATCTTTAACTTGGCCTGAATGGTTTTGAATTTTAGAGCCAGATTAAGCGCAATGCCTTCTGGGTTGGGATCTTGGGATGAGCAGAAAATGAAAATACAGCCTCATCCCTCGATCAGCTCCATGGGCTTGCCACAGCAGGATACCTCCCCATAGCCTACGTCTTTCACCTCAACCACGTTTCCACAGACATCGCACCTGTAAACTTCGCCCACATACTTGACCTCGACCATGCACAAATCCTCCTTTTCAACTCAACTGTTAAAAATATCTTTAACTTAAAGCTTATTAAATTAACTGGCGTCTTCCAGCTTACTGGGTTAGTTGCTGCTGAAAAATCGGGCGCTTGTATGTTAACCACTCTGGTCTACCAGATGCCGTGATGGGTGACGTGGTGCCGTGATGGGTGACGTGGT
>CAZXDN010000047.1:0-22095 GCA_964639235.1 uncultured Methanotrichaceae archaeon
GTGGCACTGGGCCAGAGCATAGTCCAGGCATCTATCGGCGACACATCAGATCAGAAGGCAGAAAATAATGTGCCTTCTGCTGTGCTTTCTGCTTCTGGCGATGATGTATCTATTGCCCAGTCTGTAGCTCAGACTGCAGCTTCAAATAAGAACTCCGTACAACGTGCGACCAATACCGCCAATGTAAAAGGCGATAATCCATCAATTGGACAGGCTATATCTCAGGGAGCAACTGGATCTACCACCACTCAGGGTGCAGCAAACTTTGCTGGTGCGGAAGGCGACAACGCAGCTATCGCTCAGTACATAGGCATGTCTGCTGTGGCTGATACCACTGCTAAACAGAACTCGTTCAACTTTGCGATCGCTATCGGAAACGATGCCGCGGTGGCTCAGGCGGAATCTGTAGCTGCAATCGGAAATGATGTGACTCAGTTGACGAGTAATCTTGTGTGGTTGGTTGCTGGCGAAGATCCCACAGTAACTCAGTACAGTGCAGCTGGAGCAATTGGAGGAGACTCGGCATTTCAGATCCAGACAAATGATGTGTGGTATTTCCCCCCATCAACAGGCGGATCTCTGGCACAATTGACTCTGGGCACTGCAGTGGCAGACGACGTACTTCAGATACAGGATAATATCATAACCATAGTAACTATACCGCCACCTTAAGTCAGAGGAATGCCTTCAGATAAGAAAATAGGCGTTTGGTGGGGCAGAGAAGGCTTATTTCTGCTCTATCATACCATTCTTTTTAAGCATTATTCCTGCAGCACATCAAATCTATGGAGATTGGGCGCACGTAACCCTTAGATGTCCTTGATCCAGTCCCAGGTTCTCTTAATTCCCTGAGAAATCGTGGTCTTAGGCATCCAGCCTGTCTCCTCATGGACCCTGGAGATGTCCAGCACGACCTTGGATATGTAGAGCCCTGAAGCTTGTGCGTACTCTGGCTTTATCTCTATGCCAGATACCTCTGAGATGAGACGAAGAAGCTCGTTTAGCGATGTGCCCTCTCCGCTTCCAACATTGAATATCTTCTCTTCAGTTTTTTTCTCGACCAGGGCAATTGTGGCATCTACTGCGTCTTTGATGTAGATATAGTCCCTGACCATTGTGCCGTCGCCGTAGATCACAGGCATCTGCCTGCTCTGGACCTTCTTTAGGAAGATGGGTATTGCACCTTGCTTGCCGTATGGGCTCTGCCTCTCCCCAAACGGGTTGGAGTACCTGACCACGAGGTAATCCAGGTTGTGGACGCAGTTGAAGTAGGAGAGGTACCTTTCGATTGCCAGCTTGGAGATGGCATAGGGCTGAATTGGGCTTAAGGGTGCAGTCTCTTTTATAGGAAAGCTCTCTGCCTCTCCATATATCGTCCCGCCTGATGAGGGAAAGACCATCTTCTTTGCTCCCATCTTGGCTGCTATCCTGAAGAGCTTGACCGATGCCAGGACGTTTGATTCTATGTCGTAGACTGGATCTTCGAAGGACGTGGCAGGGCTGGTTGCAGATATGTAGTGAAATACGTAGTCTGCGCCCTTGAGTGCCTCAACCAGATCAGATTCTTTTTGAAAATCGCCTTTTATGATGCTCACATCATCTATTATGCCCGATATGTTGTCATATCCGTGCCTAAAGCTGTCGAAGACCGTGACCTCGTATCCCCTGGCAACCAGGCCTTCTGCGAGATGCGATCCTATGAATCCATTTCCCCCAAGTATCAGGCACCTTGTCATCTGCACACCGCATCAATGCTTTACAGCTCAGGTAACACATCTCACAGAGCTGGCCTGTGAAGTTTTTTGGGCAGGCCCGGAGATTAAGGCGCTGTAAATCCTCTCGTAATGAAATGCCTCTTCCTCTATCCTGGGGGGATGGCGTATTCCCGCTCTTATGCCGTTTAATATGCCTGGATCTGACCCTATCCTCCTGATCACCTCTGCCAGGGAATCCGAGCTTCCAGACTCAAATGTGAAGCCGTTTTCTTTATCTTTTACGATCTCAGTCATGCCACCCAGGTTGGATGCGATTACTGGCACATTGTGAGAGAGCGCCTTGAGCAGCACCAGTGGCGAGTTCTCCCACCAGGTGGAGGGAAGCACAAGGGCATCCAGATCTTGCAGTATCTCTGGCATATCTTCCTTATCGTATTCGCCTAAGAACTGGACCTGTTCTCGATTCTTGACGCTCCCGACCAGGGAGTTGTAGTACTCCTCTTTGCTGAAGCTTCCTCCGTAAATCTTTGCGGATATGTTGCTCATTCCTGCCTTGTTCAGCGCCTCAATGAATATATGTGCTCCTTTATGTGGCAGAAGCGTGCTCATGAATCCTAGAGTGAGCTTGCTGTCTTTGTCATAGACTCTGTCGTACGGCCTGACGTCGCTGTAGTCCTGGCCAAATGGTATCACCTTTATTCCTGAGTAGCCGTTGTCCTGGAACACTCGCATCAGGAACTTGGTTGGAGAGACTATGCAGTCTGCGCCCTTGAGAACTTCATCTATCTCCTTGAACCTCTCCTGCAAGATGTGCTTCTTCGCCTCGCCAAAGCACTTCTTTGCGCACTTCGTGCCCCCCCGCGGGCCGTTACAAAGCTCGTTCTTAGGTGTGATTGCTACTGCCTTTGGGCACAGAAGCCAGAAGTCTGTCAGGGTCAGCACTATGGGTATCTTCCTCTTCTTGGCAGCCTTAACCACAGATCCCACTCTCATTGGATGGCAGACGTGGACCAGGTCAAAGGCCTCCCTGTCCAGAATTCCACCTATGGCGTTCTCCATGGTCCTGTCGAACATCCTGAAGTCCCTGTCCTCAGGAGGCTCTTTGTGCCCTATTGAGATGACTGGGACGCCCTGGTAGCTGTACTCGCCAAGCAACATATCTTTGTACGGTCTGAGGTCGTCGCCCTCGAAGGTCGCATAGGTGAGCACTTTTACCTGATGGCCCATTCTCTGCATCTGCCGGCTTAAGTTCAGGACGAATGTCTCTGTGCCTGTGTAGTGCCTGGGAAAGAACTGATGCAGTGCGAACAGGATCTTCATCAAATCCCTCCTGAGAGGAGCAAGTCCAATGCCTTCAGCCTATCGTCTTCATTGCCATGCCTTCTGACTGAATAGAGGCTAATCTCTAAGCCCGCAGATATTGAGAACAGCTTGTAAAGCGCGCTCGTGAACTCCATAGCTCTCTCTTCCAGTGAGCCGTAGATCTCCAGGTACTTCTGGAAGCTCTCCAGAAGCTGGAAATAGCTCTCTGTCAGGCCCTGGTCGAGCATGGGATTTCCTGCCCCTGTCACTTCCTGGACCTTTTGCAGCATCGCGTCCAACGGCCCAGTGACAGAGGCTGCCTCTCTTACTGGGCTCTTCTGCCCCTTCGAGTTCTCCTCAATCGAGCGCTTCAGGCTCTCGAATATCGATGCAGTGTCGTCGAAGTTCATCTCGTGCATGGCTGCAAGAGACGCTTTTATGGAAGAGTAGAGATGGATTATGCCTCCAATTACCTCTCCAATCTCTCTTCTATCTGCAGCGAGATTGGCCTCTGGCAGGATCTTATTGAGAGCCCTGTTGTCTACATAGATCCTCTTCAGGAAGTATTCGGGGGTGCGGTTGTGGGAGTGCACCACGCCGCATGAGTGGAGGAAGGCTATTTTGTGGTTGTCTTTGAGAATTCTCATGCCCAGGTCCAGGTCTTCGGCATATCCTGGGTTGAACCTGAGCTTCCTAAAAACATCCGATCTGAAGATTGTGCAAACGTCTTCCAGGCCAGAGAGCCTTCTCCTCTCCATCGGGGAAAGTGCGTCTAAGTCCGGTCTGGGAGAAGCCACTTTGTCTCTGTTGAACTCCATTGCCATCTGATGGCTGTACATGGAGAAGCAGGCGAAGAGGTCTGCATCGCTTCTGGGCACCTGCCTGCATGTGGCTGCTGCAATTTTTTCGTCAGACTCAAGAGCCTTTGCCATATCGTGCAGCCAGAGATCTCCAATGGGAATGGCGTCTTGGACCATGAATAGGAGGAAGTCGCCTGTGACCATGTCTGCTGCAAGGTTCCTCGTCTTGCCGTGATCGAACTCTTCAGGCCTGATGCTGTGAACCTTTGCGCCGTATTTCTCTGCCAGGGCGAGAGTATCGTCGCCAGAACCGCTGTCTATCACCAGCACCTCTGCTTCTCTCACGCCCCTTTGGCCTCTGATCTTCTCCAGGGCAAACCTGAAGCCCGGGCCTGAGTTCTTCGTCGGGATGATGATTGAGACCTTCTTGTCGATCGTCTCTTTGCATTCGTCGTCGCAACCCAGAATGTGCAGGTCCTGAGGCCCTGTGCTGTCTCTATAGGCATCTATCTTCTTTTTGTCTTCTCTATCTCTGGCAATGCTTCCTATGCCATCGTTTGCAAGGAACCTTCCTGCGCTCAGGCCTGAGTCATAGGCTCGCCTTCTCCTCGTTCCAAGGGGCATAAAGCGGTCCACGACTCCTCTGTGGTACTTGGTTGTGAGCTGCCACAGTATGCTGCACTGCATGTCAGAGACTTTGCGCTCTGCTAAAAGCGCCCTCTCGATGGCCAAATCTAGCTGGGAATTCAGCTCGCGGGCGCGGTCCTCGCTGGACTTGAGCTCCTTTTCGAAGACCTGGGCCTGGCTCTCATATCTCTGAATCTGGCCCTCCAGGAGCTTCTTCTCATCGCTTAAGGCCGATACTTTCTCTTCGCTTGCCTTCAGAGCCTTGTCGAATCTCTGGGCCTGATCTTCAAACCTCTGGGCCTGGCTCTCGAACTCCTGTGCCTGGATCTCATATTGCCTCAATTGCTCTTGGAGAGCGATTATGGCCTTGTCTTTGCTCTCCAGCACCAGGCGCAGATCTGTCGGAGTTCCTATCTCGGATGTCTCGTTTAGCTGTCTAATGTTATCTATTATGTATTTTAAAGAGCTCTGTGCATCTTCCAGGTCGCCTGGGTCCTGGCAGGTCTGGTAGAGTTCTGACAGGTCTGGCAGGTCTCCATTCTTGGCAGCTACTATGACCTGACGGTATGCTGGCTCCTGGTTATCGTACCTGTACAGGTTTTTGTTGTAGAACCTGTTTAGCTCTTTCATGGCTCTTGCCAAATCGGGCCTGCCTTCTGTCTGGAGGTAGAGCGTGATCATCTCAAACCAGCGAGGTAGGTACCCGCTGGGTATCACCTGATACTTGAGCCCATGACGCTTTATGATCTTCTCGGTTCTAAAGAGACTCGGCAGCCCGTTTGAGATGTGCTCCTGGAGCCACCTGTGATCTCTTCCGTGAGTGTGCCTGTACACCTCGTTTGCAATCGCCTCGTGCTCTCTGACTCCAGGGGTGTCGAAGGGAGCTGCAATTATTGTGGCTATGCTTGAGTGCTCAAGAAGGTCTTCTACGAACTTCTCTCTCTTGTCCTCTGGTATGTGCTCATATGTGTCTACGGAGATGACGAAGTCGTAGGCCCCGTCCAGATCGGTCTTGGTTATGTCTGCAACTGTGTAGTTCTCCGTATCTGGATAATCAGGCGGCAGCTCCTTGTCTAGGAGATATATCTGGTCCTTGGGGAGGAAGTGCTTGAGGTTTCCTTCGGCGCTCGCTCCAACTTCAATTATCTTGAACGATTGGCCCTTATCTCTGAATTTATTAATTATATCAGATACTAACCTGTATCGTTGGTATTGATCAAATGGTATGCCCAGCAGCCTCTCTTGCTCTAGATCACCCAATAATTTACTCTCCTCACAACCCATCAGGTCCCATCCGTCTTCTTGCTCTGGCTTTATGCGAACCGATATCCTGTTAGCACCTTTGCGCCTATGTCGCTTTCGCTTTAGCTATTTCTACTTTTATATCGCACATCTAGCGCCATTTGCTAAAGCAGGCGCCTCTGCATCGCCGCCTCTTGGAATTCACACATTGACGTCCATCTATATAAAAGAGGGGCTTCAACAGTTACCCAGCAATAGCATGTCCGAACCACAGCATGCTTCTTAAGCGCTAACGCCATCTTGATGCAATTTGGCGCAGTTTCAGTGCGACTCTGCAGTGTACAAATTCCTGGCAGCACGGCCTTCTTTGGCGCATCAGGGCAGATGATTTGCTCCACTTTGCTCAAGCCCTCATGGATGCCTTGGACTTAGCAGATCTATGGCGCGCCTGAGGTCAGATATGCTCATCTGGCCTGGTGCAGTTTGGCCGGATATATGCCCATAGGTTAGCGCAGATCCATAGATTGGAGCCACAGCCCTCAGGTGGCGGCCCATATCTCCCATGGCGATCACGCATAGAGGTGCTTCTGTCTCGAGCAGCAAATTCAGAAGGCTGAGGTTATCCTTCAGGCTCTTTGGGGTCACTGCTATCTTGGATATGAAGGCTCCTGCATCTGCCATCTCTCTTGCCAGGGCCCTCAGCTCGGCAGGCCCTGGAGTTCCTTGAAAGTCGTGGTAGGAGATGATGACTGGGATGTCAAGCTTGTCCATCAGCCATCGCCTCGATTCTGCCCTCAGCTCTATGTCCAGGAAGTCTGCGTAGGCTGAGGCCTCTATCAAGAGCTTTGCCCTCTCTTCTTCGCTGCCCTGGAAGGCGCCGCCCTCTGACCTCATCCTGTTGGTTGCGATCAGCGGAAACCCTGAGGACTGCCAGAAGCCCAGTGCCTTGAGAGGATCGCCGCCGCCCAAGTCCATCCTCACCTCGATCATATCTGCTCCATTCAGCTCCAAATCCTTGGGCCTGGCCTCATTTCCAACTGAAGCCACGATGCGGGGCTCTGCTCTCAATTTATCAAACCTCTCTTCTCATCGCTTGCCTGGTGGGTATATCGCATCTACTCTCTTCACTTCTCTATGATGCTCTCTTCTATGGACATCCCGAAGTGCCTTCCTCCATCTTCGAGGTGTACCAGCACAGAGTCTCCTGGCTTTATGTCTGCGACCGATTTTGAGGAGCCGTCGGGGACGACCAGCTTTATGGTCTCGGCGTTCTGGAGTATGGTGCTCATCTTCTCTCCATCGGCTTCTGCCTCTATGAGGATCATCGGCCTCTTCTCTATCTTGGATCTTCCGACTATTGTGGACCTGGTAACTCCATCGCTATCAGTCACTGTGACCTCGTCTCCGGACTTAAGCTCAGAGAGGTATCTGGTCTTGTCACCCACCTTGACGTAGGCGTGGACCGCTCCAGCGTTCACCCTGAAGGGCCTGGCTGCGACATATGGGCTCTCCTCTGACTCGCTTTGTACAAGGAAGAATGCCCTTGATTGCGACCCTATGAGCATTCCCTCGCCAGGACGCATCAGGTTGCAGGTGTCGACGCAGACCCTGTCTCCCATTCCTACAGCCTTGACCTCGGTGATTCTAGCAGGGACCATAGAGATTCTCTTTCTGGAGGACTGCTCAGCAGCCTCTGAGACCCGCTTGATCTCCGAGAGGTCGTTTGAATCCAGGAGAACTCCATCAGATCCGCGCTCAAGAGTGGCCAGAGCAAGCCTTGCTTCTTCTGAGCTTTTGACGCCGCTTATTATCCTTGCTCCGGTTCCCTGAAGGCCTGCGATCATGTTCTCCAGAGGTATCACCTTCCAGTCGGTGCCTGTGACTATCAGGTAATCCAGGTTCTTCCCAAGCTCTACAGCGAACTCCTCGTACTTCTTTCCAGCAACCACCACGTATCCCGCTTTTACGCCGTCCACAGTCTTTGCCAGGGCAATGTCCACCGACTCGCTGAGCTTTTCTGGCAATGGCATGGAGCCGTCGCCTTCGCCTCCGCGGCCTATGATCAGTATGTCTTCGCCACCCCTTTCTGTCCCGAAGCAGGCCACCTTGATGCTTCCGAGCTCTTTGACTCTATCTATAAGCTCGCGCCTCACAACGACGCAGTCGAATCCAGATTCAAGAGCAGTAGTGATCCTGGGCTTGATCTCGTTCCATGAGCCTGCACAGGCCATGAGCCACTTCTCCTTCATGGCCCAGAAGATGATCTACGCTTACAAATCTCTTTTGCAGACGAACTTTATCTCACTGCAGTCAAGCGCCAGAAGATCTCCTCTGGACCTTTTACTCCAGCGTGTCTCGGCCCTTCTTCTAAACTCTGAACCTTCCTGCACATTTATATCTAATGAAGAAGATATGGTGTTATGATAAAATTATCTTGGATGTGCTCTCTTGAATGACGAAGATATGTCTGATGTGCTGGGCGGCGCAGTCCAGGGCGAAGCTTCCTCTGAGGACCTTCTCGAAGCTGTGCTCAGAATATTGAGCGAAGGAGGATACGATGTGGCCAGGATCTACATAAATGAGAATGTGGGGCCCGAAAAGCGCGACGGCCTGTTTCGCATACTTTCCATGTGCCAGGAGTGCAACCTCACCCCGGACTTCGCGGCAGAGGTCTTCAGAAGCATCAACAAGGAGAATCTGGGCCTGCTCTGACATTTGACCTTGGCCAGTGAAGGCCTCAAATCCCTGAAACTGTGGAAGCCTCTGGACTGTGATGAGTCTCTGCACTTGACTTCCTGGTTCAAGCCCAGGAATTTTCGCCCTCGTAGTGGCCTATTATCCTGGAGACTATCTCCTCAAACGCCTTAGCAGTCCTTGTGCCTGAGTTCAGGATGAAAGGCCTTCCCTTATCTCCTGCCATGCATATCTCTCTATCGATCTCTATTCTTCCCAGGAGCGGCACTCCCAGCCTCTCTGCTGCGCGCCCTCCACCTCCTGACTTGAAGGTCTCCACCTCTTTGCCGCATCTGGGGCAGACAAGCCCGCTCATGTTCTCAACTATTCCCAGAATGGGCACGTCCATCGCCCTGGCCATGGACGCCGCCCTCTCAGCATCCATGAGTGCCAGGTCATAGGGGGTGGTCACTATCACAACGCCGTCTGGCTTCAAGGCCTGGGCTATGCTTATCGGCTCGTCGCTTGTTCCTGGGGGCAGGTCGATTATCATGTAGTCCAGCTCACCCCAGGAGATCTTCTCCACAAACTGCCGGAGCATCTGCATCTTCACAGGGCCTTTCCACACAACAGGATAGTCACGCCCTATCAGGAAGGCCATTGAGACCACTTCGATCCCTCTCTCAGGGCCGATGGGCATGAATGCTGGTAGTATGCTTCTGTCCTCTAAGGGCTCCAGAGTCTGGTCTTCCATACCCAGCATCTTGGGGACATTGGGCCCTGTAATGTCGGCGTCCAGAAGTCCCACCTGCCTTCCGTAGAGCGCCAGTCCCAGGGCAAGGTTAACTGCCACCGTGGTCTTGCCTACTCCCCCTTTTCCGCTCATCACCATGATCCTGTGCCCTGCTGATAGCTGATCCATGAATTATCCCTCATGATATCTGCTCTCTGGATACATCTACTTTTGCGATCTGATGATTACGACCTTTTGCGAGGTTGAGCTTGGCACAGGATGTTGCTCTTGCGTGAAGCATCAGAGCTTTTTGCTCTTGAAAGATCCAAAGAGATATACGTCTAAAGTTCCCAGAAGATGACATGGCAAACCGTCTGGTGTACAGCCCCCTGGGCCTGCTGTTCATGCTTTTCCTGGCCGTTTTGCTCTTCATAAGCATAGGCTTCCTCTTTTTAGGGTTCCTCAGCACCGCCTTCACAAGGATAGGATTCTCCTGGGGGCATGCGCTTCTTCTTCTGCTCGTCTCTCTTCTGGGGAGCAGCATCAACCTTCCACTGGCCACCCTCGAATCGAGCACTCCTGTGGTCAGAGAATCTTATGTCAGGATCTTTGGAGTGACCTACAGGATACCTGTTGAGGACAATATCAGGAACAGCACCACCCTGGCTGTAAACTTCGGCGGCGCAGTGGTGCCTATTCTGGTATCCGTCTACTTGCTCTTGAGCTTCCCGGATTCGGCTGTTTATGCATTGGCTGCAGCAGCTGTTGTGGCATTGATCACCAACCGGGTGGCGAGGCCAGTGCGAGGTGTTGGAATTGTGACTCCCGCAATTCTGCCACCGCTTGTGGCAGCTCTTTCTGCTGGCATTCTCACTATGCTCTTTTCGACTCCTGAGCCCTTCATCTTCATCATAGCTTACGTCGGAGGAACTCTTGGAACTTTAATTGGCGCAGACATCTTAAACCTGAACAAGATCAGGGATTTGGGGGCACCGGTGGCGAGCATCGGCGGCGCGGGCACATTCGATGGGGTCTTCTTAACAGGGATAATTGCAGTTCTCCTGGTCTGAAAACAAAATGATTTAAGCGCAGCAGGCTTAAGAGTCGAGCATGAGCTTTCGAGGTTTCCTGGACGGGCTTAAGAGAGACGGCCTCTTGAAAGAGGTCTTCGAGCCCGTCTCTCCAGTCCTGGATGTGGCCTCCAGGTCATTTGGCCAGGGCCCCATCCTCTTTCACAACGTATCAGGGCACAGGTGCTGCGTCAACATTCTTGGCACCAGGGCCCTTCTTTCCAGCGCTCTTGGTGTGCCTGCCAGGGAGATGGTCAGGCACCTGAGCGGCATAGATTATCAGGGCCAGGTGAATGAGGTAGAATCATCGCAGTTCCAGGAGGTTGTGTCTGCTCCTGACCTCTTTAAGCTCCCCATTCTGACTCACTTTCAGGGCGATGGAGGGCCCTACATAACTTCTGGCGTTGTGGTCACTTCATATGGAGAGAAGGCTAACGCCTGCGTCCACAGGCTCATGGTCATAGGAAAAGATAAGCTGGCAGCGCGGCTGGTTCCTGGGCGCCACACCCACCAGATGTACAACCAGGCTTTAGAGCATGGAGACGAGCTTCCTGTGGCCATCGCGCTTGGAGTGGACCCTCAGGTCCTGATTGCAGCCAGCACAAGGGTTCCTCCAAACATGGAGTTCCAGTATGCAAGCGCGCTTAAAAGGAGACCAGTAGAGCTTGTGCGCCTGGAAAACGGCGTCTTGGTGCCGCATGCAGAGATCGTACTTGAGGGCTACATAACTGCAGTGCGCGCATCAGAGGGGCCTTTTGTGGACATAACTGGCACAAACGACCTCGTCCGGGAGGAGCCTGTCATCCGCCTGACCAAGATGATGCATAGAGATGATTTCATCTACCACGCACTGATGCCAGCAGGCGGAGAGCACAAGATGCTCATGGGAGTGCCCTATGAGCCCCTAATTTTTAGGGCTGTATCCAAGGTGGCAAAGGTCAAGGATGTCCTCTTGACCGAGGGCGGGTGCTGCTACTTCCACGCTGTGGTCCAGATAGAGAAGGGATCTGAAGAAGATGCCAAGAAGGCCATAGATGCCGCAATTGGAGCCCACGGATCGCTCAAGCACGTCCTCGTGGTGGACACAGACATAGATATCTACAACCCCCTGGACCTTGAGTACGCAATGGCCACCAGGATGAGGGGCGACGAGGATATCTATCTCTTCCCAGGGGTCAGAGGAAGCACACTGGATCCAAGATCGGTCAACGGCATAACGACCAAGGTGGGCTTCGATGCCACTGCCAGGCTGGATAAGCTCTGGAAGTTCCAGCGCGTCATCCCAAACTCCAAAAGTACTTAAGGTATTTGGACTGATATCTTCTGGTGAATTTCAGATGAGAGAGGATTGGCGGGAGACTGGGACGATATGCGTGAACATCTCCAGTTCAGACCTGGAGTCTCTGAGGTCGAGCATGGGCGACCTGGACAGGAGGATAAGAGACCTGGAGGCGAGGCAGACAGAGCTTCCAGATGAGGTCTCAGATATCGTCTCCCTGGTCAAAAACTTTGCAGAGCAGTTTGATCTGGTTCTGGGAAAGAAAGCCCGCTTCATCTTGAGCGGCATAGGCCTTAGCCAGTCCCAGGAGGAGAAGGCCCTGGAGGCTCTTCACTCAGACCAGATAACTCTGGCTGTAGACCGGCCCACCAGAGAGCAGCTCCTCTCAGTGATGGATATAATCAAGAGGGTCTCGCAGGAGAACGATGGACGGGCACCAAAAGAGGAGGTCCTGGCGAGGACTGAAGAGATCAAGGTCCCTTCAAGAGCCCTTGAGGAGATACTGGCAAGGCTCAGAAGATCAGGCGCCCTGGAGATGGAAGGAGACCATCTGAGGCTGATCTGAATGATAATGGGTTAAAGGCAATTGGTCGCAGTCTATCTGCAGGCCATCTCCTGCTCTGATCATGCTTTGCCAATTATTGCCAAAATAATTCCTGGTCGGATAATTCCTGGTCAGATAATTCCTGGTCAGATAATTCCTTGCTTAAATCTCCAGGTAGAGCCTTATGCTGTAGACCGTTGCTGCCACCAGGCATATTCCCAGAATTAACGCTGCTATCTCTGTGAACATAGTATCACCTCTTGGGTTTCAAAGGCTCTGGCCTTCTCTCTCTCATGGGGCTCAGGACCTGGGATGATTTGACGCCAGTGATTATCGCAATTAGCCTGACCTTTCCCTCAAGGCCCCTCTCGACTCTGGCCCCCCAGATCACATTGGCACCGGGATCGATCTCCTGGGTCAGGGCAGAGGCGATCTCAGCTGCGTGCTTTAAGGTCATGTCCTGGCCTCCTGTGATGTGTATCAGGCATCCTTTGGCGCCTCTGCAGTCGACGTCTAGCAATGGGTTCTTCATGGCAGACTTGACTATCTCTGAGGCGCTCTGCCTGATCTTTCCCTCGCCCACAAGCATGTAGGACGGTCCGCCGCTGCTCATTATCGTTTTGACATCAGCGTAGTCGAGGTTGATGATGGAGGGCTGGGTTACGGCCTCTGTTATGCCCTTTATGATCTCGGCTATCAGAAGGTCCATGACAGAGAAGGCGTGCGCCAGCGGCAGGTTTGGAACGCACTCAAGCAGCTTCTCGTTGTCGAGGACTATGAGCGTGTCCACGACGGGCCTCAGCGCCTCAATGCCTTTTTCTGCCGCCAGCCTCCTGGCCCTCTCAAGCTGGAACGGGATTGTGACCATTCCCACGACCATTGCTCCCTTGGACTTGGCCATAGCTGCAACTGTGGGCGCAACTCCTGTGCCGGTTCCCCCTCCAAGCCCTGCAGTCACGAAGACCAGGTCAGACCCGTCCACCAGATCTGCTAGCGTGTGCTTTGCAGACTCTGCAGCCTTTCTTCCAAGTTCAGGGCTTCCTCCTGCGCCAAGGCCCCTGGTGAGCCTGCTTCCTATGAGGACTCTCTTGTCTGCGCTTATGGTCGATAGGTGCTGGCTGTCGGTGTTCACAGCTATGGTCTGTGCTCCCTCGATTCCCATCTCCGAGAGCCTGTGAACTGTGTTGCTGCCAGCTCCACCGCAGCCGATGACCAGTATCCTGGGCGCTCCTAAGTTCTCCGCCCTATTGGAAGGCCTGGAAGCCTCCCTTTGCCTGGAATCCATCCTACCCCTCTTGAAGAAAATAGGCTAGCTCGTGGCTTGAGCTATTATAGCTGATACTTCTATGAATTTCCTAGATAAGCTTTCCTCTGCAGCCTGGATGCTCTTATCTATCGCTTATATGATCTTGTGATGTATTGTCTCATATCTGATCTTGTGATGCAGTTATCTCATATCCTTTGGGCTTGAGGACTCCCCTTGAGGCTTAAATGATGTCTTGCATTTGCGGCGCAAAAGAGATCGCTGAGTTCATCTCAGAGAACTACTCTGGAAAGGTGGTAGAGGTAGGCATGGGATTCGTCACAGATGTGGCTGACCTCCTCAAGTCGGGTGATCCGAAATCGCTGGAGCTTGTGGTCACAGACCTTGAGGAGCGATCCCTGGGCAGGATCTCAGTTGTGAAAGACGACGCCTTTTCTCCTCGCATGGAGATCTACAGGGGGGCTAGCCTGATCTACTCCATCAGGCCGCCTCTTGAGCTCCAGCTGGCCATTGGCAAGATCGCCCTCGAAGTTGGGGCAGATGTGCTTCTGAGGCCTCTTTGGGACGAGGTGGCAGATCTCAGGGGTTTTTCTAGGTCGATCTTGGGCCTGGGAGGATCTGGCGCCTATCTGTACAGGATTATTTAGCCAGGAATTCATCCGTTGAGGTTTGGGGTAAACCTCTTCAGAGCCTCTGCTGCAATGACCACTGAGAAGGATGTGACCAGGACGAGAAGCCAGCTATCTCTGTCCAGGGGAACTGTCTCGAAGATGGACTGCATGAACGGCAGGTATATGGCACAGAGAATTGCGACAACAGACGCCAGCATTCCAGCTATTAGCTTCTTGTTCTTTCTTGGGTCCATCCTGAATATCGAGTCGTGAAGCGACCTGCTGCTGTAGGCGTTGTAAAGCGTAAATGCTCCAAGACAGGCGAAAGTCACAGTCCTGGCGTACTCAAGGCCCTCTGGAAGGTACAGGATATAGAGCCCAAGAGACCCGATGAAGATCACAGCCGATATCCCTATGGTGTAGATCAGAAGCGCCCTTGAGAGTATTGGCTCACGGGCACTTCTGGGCCTCCGCTTCATGATCTCCCCCTGCGACGGCTCAACGCTTAATCCAACTGCAGGGAACTCCTCAGCTATTATGTTGATCCAGAGAATCTGCAGGGCCAAAAGAGGTATGGGAAGCCCGATCATGACTCCTGTGAAGATGGTCATGAGCTCAGCGAAGTTGCAGGAGAGCAGGTAGGATGATCCTTTCCTCAGGTTGTCGTAGATCCTCCTGCCTTCTTCTACAGCGCTCACTATCGTCGCGAAGTTGTCGTCTGTGATCACCATGTCAGAGGCCTCTTTGGCAACCTCTGTGCCCGTGATGCCCATTGCAACGCCTATGTCTGCAGCTTTCAGGGCAGGAGCGTCGTTTACCCCGTCTCCAGTCATGGCGACTACATGGCCCTGCTTCTTCAAGGCCTGGACCAGCCTGACCTTGTGCTCTGCTGTGGCCCTGGCAAAGACCGATATCTGCTCAACTTTTATCTGAAGCTCTGAGTCGTCCATCTGGTCTATCTCAGAGCCGTCTGCAGACTCTGAGCCAATTCCAAGCTCTTTTCCTATGGCCACAGCTGTGAGGCGGTGGTCTCCTGTGATCATTATGGGCCTGATTCCTGCCTGGATGCAGGTCTTGATGGCCTCTTTAGCCTCCTTCCTCGGCGGGTCCATCATCCCCACAAGGCCTATGAACGTCAGGCCAGATTCAGCTGATTCCCTGTCAAGAGGCTCTTCCTGGTCTAAATCCTTCCAGGCCATTGCCAGCACACGTAGTGCCCTGTTGGCCATCTCCTCTGCGTGCTGGAGGATCGCCTCCCGGTCAGAATCGGTCAGCGCCCTCAGACCTTCCTTGGACAGGACCTTCGTGCAGCGCTCTATCACAACTTCAGGCGCTCCCTTCATCGACACCACCCGTCTCTTTCCCTCTGGGGTCTCGCCTACTGTGGTCATCCTCTTCCTGTCTGAGTCGAATGGGTGCTCTGCTATCCTCCTGTGGCCGTTTCTGATATGCTCCAGAATCCCTGCCTTCGCTGCGGCAACTGTGAGCGCTCCTTCAGTCGGGTCCCCGACCACCCTCCATCTCCCGCCCTGCTCCTCAAGGTCGGCGTTGTTGGATAGTACTGCGACCTTCAGGAGCATCATGAGGTCCTGGTGCTCTTCTGGGTCGACCTTTCTTTTGTCTTCGAGGAAGTCTCCTTTGGGCTCATAGCCTTCTCCAGTCACCTCCACAGTCCTGTAGGTTCGAATCTCTCTTACAGTCATCTCGCCTGAGGTGAGAGTTCCAGTCTTGTCTGTGCATATGGCAGTCGTCGACCCCAGTGTCTCAACTGCTGGAAGGCTCCTGATTATGGCGTTTTTTCTGGCCATGACCTGGGTGCCGTAGGCGAGAGTGAGGGTCACGACAAATGGAAGCGATTCAGGCACCCCTGCTACTGCCAGAGCTGAGGCCACTATCAGAGTCGATAGAACTGGAGAGCCCCTGCTCACCTCGACGAAGAAGACCGCTGCTGCAGCTGCGAGCACCAGCACCGCCAGCTGCTTTGCCATTTGCTGAAGCTTTGCCTTGAGTGGTGGATCCTCAGGCCTCTCCTGGATGAGGCTCGATATCCTCCCAAGCTCAGTCTCCTTGCCTGTGGCAGTCACAGCCGCGCGCCCGTTTCCGTAGGAGATGGCTGTGCCCATGAAGAGCATGTTTTTCCTATCAGCCAGAGGGGTTTTGGAGTCGAGGGGCTCTGAGCTTTTGTCTGTGGGCAGCGACTCACCTGTCAGGGCAGCCTCTATGGCCTGAAGCGCAGTGCTCTCTATGATGCGGGCGTCTGCAGGCACCCTGGCACCTGCCTCCACGTATATGACGTCTCCTGGGACCAGGTCGCGTGCAGGAATGCGCCTTATCCTGCCTGACCTGAAGACGTCTGCCTCAGGAGAGACCATCTCCCTCAAGGCCTCCATAGCCCTCTCGGCCCTGTACTCCTGCGCGAAGCCAAGCAGCGAGATGAAGAGGATTATTCCCAGGACGACGTAGGCGTTGGTGGTCTCTCCTGAGATGTAGGAGACAAGCGCTGCGAACCCCAGGATCAGTATCATGTAGTTCTTGAACTGGCTTAAGAACAGCCTGGCAAGACTTGGCCCCCCTCTTCTGGCAATCAGGTTTGGTCCCGTCTCCTTTAGCCTGTCTTGTGCTTCAGAAGGCGTGAGGCCTTCTCTGCTGGATTTGAGCTTTAAAAGAGCGTCATCCGCTGTGATTGAGTGCCAGGGGCCGTCCATTGATGATCCTCAAAGTTTTATTTAATCTTGTCTTCAATCATAAAAATAGATGACCCCATCTTGAACTGACGACTGACCTTGCCTGCTGAGATTTATCGTTTGCGAATATTTTTGATTTAGCGATAATTTTAAGTACACAAAGGTAGATTTATTTTTATACAGAGTTTGGAGGATGTTGATTTGGCTACTGCATATAACTGGGCAGGAGATACCATAATTAGGGATACTGTGATGTGGGATAAGCGCGCAGTCTTAGGATATCAGAGCATCTATATTCCTACAGATATACGAGAGTGGATCTCATCTGCTGACAGCGAGGTTATGAAGAGCGCGATCAAGGAGGCCGGGCTTCCTGAGACTAAGGAGGCTGGCACATTTGACCTTCGAGCCTGGAAGGCATGGAAGTACGTTGCTGAAAACATCGAGTATGTGGGAGACAAGGCAGCCTGCGGCATGGAGGACTTCTGGTTCTTTCCTGAGGAGACCTTGATGATCAAGAAGGGGGACTGCGAGGACTCCTCATTCCTGCTGGCCTCTCTCATGATCGCAGGAGGAGTAAGCGAGCAGTGCGTGCGCGTGGTCCTGGGAAACGTGATTGCGTCAGATGGCACATTTGGCCACGCCTGGGTGGTATATCAGAACGAGGCTGGGAAGTGGTGCCTTCTTGAGAGCACCCTCGACGAGGTCCCCTCAAACATGGTGGAGGCAGATCCACAGACGCAGTCAGGAGGAAAATACCAGTACCAGCCTCAGTTCTGCTTGAACGGCTCTCACCTCTGGTGGATATCGTCGTCTGCAGCTCCTCTGGCAGAGTACCTCAAGAGCCGCTCCAGGAAGTCTGAGAGAAAGGTCCTGGAGGTAATTGAGCCTGCAAGGGTCTTCTAGCCCTTCTTCGGGCCTGAGAGCCTATCTCTTATCCCACTCCAGTGGGAACCTTCCCAGTAGAGCTTTCCACAGGCCTCACACCTCCAGATGGGCACCTCCCTGACGTATTTTAGACCAAGACCCTCCGGGGCCAGAGCAAGAGGTCCATTGCAGATGGTGCACCTCCTGGGGTTGACCTCCAGCACGACGCCAGCTGAAGCCAGCTCGCCTAGCTGGTCCTGCAGCCTGTTGGATCTGATCAGGATGCAGCTGGCACCAATTCTCGTGCACAAGTCTTTCAGGCCCCTGTCCCTGGTGATCAGAGTCCTGTTCTCTTTCAGTGCTACAGCAGCCAGCTCAGGGTCGTCTGCATCTCCGGGGTTCAAGACGTCGTGGCCTGAGAGCCGAAGCCACCTCCCAAGTCTGAGGAGCATCTGGTCTGCCAGAAATTTCTCCATAGCCATCCGCAACTATTTATCGATAGATCTGTCTCATCCAGGTATATGAAAAAGGCGATGAGCAACGTCGATGTGGCTGCAATGGTGGCAGAGCTGCAGCAAAGGCTCGTGGGCGGATTCGTGGGAAAGGCCTACCAGCAGTCTTCAGACACCATATGGCTCACAGTCCAGTCTCCTCAAGAGGGCAGGCTCGACCTCCTGATGGAGGCTGGAAAGAGGATGCACCTGACCAAGAAAGAGAGAAAGGCCTCCAAGACCCCTCCCCAGTTTCCGACGATGCTCAGGTCCCACCTATCTGGCGGCAGGATTGCAGACATAAGGCAGTTCGATATGGACCGCCTGGTCGAGATCTCTGTAGAGCGCGGAGGCGGCATAGAGCACCTGGTAATAGAGCTCTTCCCCAAGGGCAGCATGGTGCTCCTGAACGGCGAGGGAAAGATCCTCAGCATGCTCAAGAAGATGATCTACCGCGGAAGGAAGATGGCTGCAGGTGAGGAGTACCTCTACCACCAGGGCCAGCTCGACCCCAGGGAGGTCTCTCGTCAGGATCTCTCAGGGCTGTTTGCCACGTCTGAGCAGGACCTGGTCAGGACTCTAGTCAGGTGCATGAACATGGGCGGGACCTATGGAGAGGAGGTCTGTCTCAGAGCCGGAGTTCCCAAGAACAAGCCTGCAGCAGAGCTGGACACTCCTGAGATCGACAGTGTCCACCAGGCCCTAAATGAGGTATTCGTTCCCAGGGTCATGGAGCCACACATAGTCTTTCGGGATGGCGAGCCAGTAGACGTCCTTCCTGCGCCCTTGCAGGTATACGAGGGGCTCGAAAAGAAGCTTTTTCCCACTTTTAGCGATGCCTTAGACGAGTTCTTCGTCGAGAAGGAGGCGGCTCCAAAGCAAGACCCGATGGACCGCAGGATCGAGCTTCAGCTGAGAGCAATCCAGGAGTTTGCGGCCAAGGAGAGGACTTTCGTCTCTCAAGGAGAGATGATCTATCAGAGGTACGGCGAGGTCGAGTCTGTGCTGAATCTGATCTCAGGCGCAAGAGCCAAGGGCTACTCCTACGCAGAGATCTGGGAGAAGATCCACAACTCAGGGCTTTCTCAAGCCCAGGCCATGCTCTCGATAGACCACACAGGCGAGATCAGGTTCTCTCTGGATGGATCTGAGCTGGAGCTGAGCGCCGAGCTTACAGTTCCCCAGAATGCCCAGCGCTATTACGATCGGGCCAAAGAAATGAACAGGAAGGCGGCAGGCGCCAGAGAGGCCCTGGAGATCACAGAGAAGCTCAAGGCCTCCAAGTCCGAGCCCAGGAAGCCAAGGACAGGAGCCATCAGGAGGAGAAAGCCCAAGTGGTACGAGAGGTTCAGGTGGTTCTATTCCTCAGACGGGTTCCTGGTCATAGGAGGAAGGGACGCAGACAGCAACGAGGAGATCTACGCCAAGTACCTTGAGAAGAGGGATGTCGCGCTGCATACTGACGCTCCTGGAGCGCCTCTGACAGTGATCAAGTCTGAGGGCGACTCTGTGCCGGAGTCTACTGTGCAAGAGGCTGCCCAGTTTGCTGTAAGCTACTCATCAATATGGAAGGCAGGGCTTGCTGCGGGCGACTGCTATGCTGTCAAGGGCGACCAGGTCTCCAAGACGCCTGAGCACGGCGAGTTCCTCAAGAAGGGGGGTTTCGTCATCAGGGGCGAGAGGCAGTACTTCAACGACACTCCTCTGGGGCTCGCAGTTGGGATATCTGATGGAATGCTCATCGGCGGGCCCACATCGGCTGTCAGGCCCAGGGTCGATCCAGGCGTGGAGATTGAGCCCGGAGAGTACAATGCAGACGATTTGGCCAAGAGGATCTACAGGTTCTTCTCTGAAAAAGTCGAGGACAGGGCATATCTCAAGTCCATAGCCTCTGTAGACCAGATAGTCCAGTTCCTGCCGCCCGGAGGATCGAGGACAAAAGAGTCGTGACGTCCTGACAGAGGTGTGAAATAAATTGAGGATCTAATCGTCTCAGAGAGATCTGATTTGGAGTATGTCAGATAAAACGAGGTCAGATGTACGTAGTGGTCAAAGTCAGGATAGATGCTGCCCTGGGGCTGCGCAGCTGTGTTCGCCCAGGCCAGATGGCTCCAGGTTATTCGGAGATCTCCAAGGTAGCAAAAGATCTCGGAATAGTTCTTGAGCCCATGTACCCAGACGAAGATCTCTGTCTGGCATCGTACTTCGTTGTTGAGGCGCCTGACAGTAAGTTCGCCGAACAGGTGGTAAGCGGCCTTCTGGGATGTGGGGCTGTGGAGTCTGCATCTATTGAATCTCAACCTTCTCACACTTAAATGGATCTCTTTTTCATGGATTATTGTCTTAGCCGTCTTCGCCTTTCTTGGGCAGAATATGGCCGCAGTTCTTGCAGTATTTTGCATCCAGGTCGTGTCTGGATAGGCCGCACTCCGGGCACGGCACTCTGGCCTTGGCCATGTCCATGGATATCCATTCCCTGACGATCCTGCTCGCCTGAATAGGTATGAGAATGATTCCTGTGATGATCATCGCCACAGCCACAAGCCTTCCTGCTCCTGACGCAGGCACTATGTCTCCGAACCCCACAGTGGACACTGCTACCACTGTGAAGTAGAATGCATCGCCGAAGTTCTCCACCTTGGGGTTGACTGGGCTCTCCACATAATAGAACAGCCCTGAAGAGACGAAGAAGAGAATGAGTATGGTGAGGATTAGCCTTGTGACGTTTATCATCTCCTCAGATATGATGCCGAAGAGCATGTGGTCTCTGGCGAAGAACCTGAGGAACCGGAAGATCCTAAAGACTGAGAAAATCCTGATGGTCTGGACGAACCTTATGTCCACAAATGTTCCGGCTGAAGGCAGTGCAAGCAAAATCAGTGTAGGGAATATGGCTGCCAGGTCGATTATGCTGTAGACGTCCCTGACATAGCACCACCTGTCCTCTGCGCCGTAAAACCTCAGAAGGTACTCGACTATGAAGAGTCCGACTACTGATAGCTCCAGGTTCCAGAGGAGACCTCTCAGGCCTGGCGAGAGTGGGTATGTATCTATCACGAAGATGGCGCAGGCCATAAGGTTGAGAAATATGATGAAGAGGTCGATTCCCCTGCCAAGAGGAGTCTCGAAATCGATCATGTAGAAGTGTACCGTCTCCCTGAAGGTTCTTGGGAATTTGGCCTCTTCTTTTTCTGGTGATTTCTCTGGCCCGTCTTGCTTGTCAGCCCTTTGCTGGACCGGCACGGCAGGTCTCATTTTGGTCAAATACATGCTCTTTCTGACCCCGCAGGCGGACACTTCATCATACCTCTTCTCTCTTCACTTTATCAGTTCACCTTGTCTGCTGGATCTTGAAGTTTCTGGGAAGCACTCGTCAACCATTTCCTCCACTTCGTTTAGCCAGGCAGCCCTCTCCTCTGGAGTGCTGGTCACGACCACTGAGAAGATCTTTCTTCGAATGTCCCTGATTCCGCAAAGGTCCAGGATGCAGTATCTCCAGATGGCCTCCAGGGGATCTCCGAAGGCCTCCATCTCCCTCTTATGGGGCGTGTTCGAGGTGTTGAAGACGATCGCCCTTTTGGCCCTGAGGAGGCCTTCTGGAATTCCTTCGCCGCTGTCGCCCTCCAGGAACCTGTATGCCACGCCTGGCCTCATGACCCTGTCGACCCAGCCCTTCAGGATCGCTGGTGGCTGGCCCCACCAGTTGGGGTGGACTATGATTATGCCGTCGGCTTCTGCGATCTCTTTGCAGTGCATCTCGATTGCCGGGTCGAGGTTTGCCTCTTCAGGAATTTCTGGCCCGTATAGAATCGGATCGAACCTCTCCTGATAGAGGTCGTGGCAGAACACCTGGTGACCATTTCGCAGCAGGGCCTGCATGGCCGACCTGGCTATGGCATGGTTGAAGCTGCTCTGGTCTGGGTGGCCCAGGATCAGGGATATCTTCATAGCAGGTGAGACAAAAATTTTGCATATAATCCTTTTCTGTATCAAAAAAGGTTTAATGTTCTGGGGCGTATACCTGCTCATGGTCTCTTTGGAAGTCTCAATTGATGAGATCCGACGCGCTGCAGAGGTCATCTCAGGAAAGGCGCTTCGCACTCCTCTTGTCTATTCTCACGCCTTCAGCGAGATGGTTCACGCCCAGGTATACCTGAAATTAGAGAACCTGCAGAGGGGCGGCTCATTCAAGA
>CAZXDN010000048.1:0-15336 GCA_964639235.1 uncultured Methanotrichaceae archaeon
GCTCTTCGCCTTCTTTCATAGATGAAGGAACATCGGCTAAAGCCTGGTACAATAAGGGGCTTTCTCTAAAGGCGCTAGGTCGCACCTCCGATGCAGACACCGCTTTTGCTAAAGCTAAGGAACTGGGGTATCAGGAATGACTCCTGTATATTTTCCGAAGTTAAAGGGGGTATGTAAATGAAAGGAAACTCTGTAATCGCTTTGCTAGCGGTAGCTACACTCTGTGCATCTACAATGGCACAGGAGGACACTGCAGAGGCTTGGTATAAAAAAGGCATCGAGCTATATTACCAAGAATCTTTTGAAGAGGCGCTTGATGCATTTAACCATTCTCTTGAGATAAATCCGCAGTATTTCGATGCATGGCTATACAAGGGTGCAGCCCTTGATATGATTGCCATAACATCGAGCGGGAAAGAGGGCCCTGAAGTTTTCGAGGAGTCTTTAAGGGCTTATGATAAGGCCATCGAGATCGATCCTCAGAACGCCACTGCCTGGATGTTTAAGGGTGGAGCGCTCGACAGCATTGCCCACAGCATGGCCTACAGCTTCGAGGTCTCCTGGCCGTCCAGAGATCCGCTCACATTATTCAATCGGTCCATTCAGACTTTCGACAGGGCTCTGGAGCTGGACCCTCAGAGTGCGAGCGCCTGGCACGGCAAGGGCGTTGCACTGATCCATTTGGGAAGATACGAGGAGGGCCTGAACCTGGGATCTGCGGCTGAGGTTGCAGGCATTTATGACCGGGCCCTCGATGCCATTGACAGAGCACTGGCGATAAATCCGGGCGAACCCGGCGCACAGGAGAACAGGGCGAGCCTCCTGGAGATCATGGGCAGGCACGAGGAGGCCCTCAAGACAGCTAACACCGCTCAGGAGCTGGCCCAGGTCTGGTACAGTAGGGCAGGCGTCCTGGGAAGCCAGGGAAAGAAGGACGAAGCACTCGATGCTTTAGACAGAGCCATCGAGCTCAATCCCGGACATGCTGATGCCTGGCACGATAAAGGCATGATTTTAGAGGTGCTGGGCCGCAATTCTGAGTCGGATGCAGCCTATGCCAGGGCAGAAGAGCTGGGGTATCAGGAATGATTTACTGAAATTCTCGTGATATTGACGGAGGTTTGTAAATGAGATCGACATTTGCTGTCGCATTGATAGCGATGGCTATGCTCTCCTGCAGCGCATCTGCTCAGGAGATGACCGCAGAGGGCTGGTACGAAAAAGGCATGAGCTTGACGGCCAATGGGACCGGGTATAACCTGGACGAAGCGTTGCAGGCCTTTGATAAAGTCATCCAGATCGACCCTCAGAATATCGATGCCTGGCTTGGCAAAGCCCAGACCTTGGCCTATCTGGACAGGAAGAACGAGTCGCTAGATGCCTTCAGAGATGTCCTGAATCTGACAGATGAGGCCATAGCTGGAGATCCAGAAGACGCAAAGGCCTGGCAGAGCAGGGGAATTGCACTTGCCAGCCTCGGCATCGATCAGGAGGCTAAAGAAGCCTTTGAGCGATCCGTAGACTTACTGAATCAGAGCCTTCAGGGCGATCCAGAGGACGCCGAGGCCTGGTGGCTCAAGGCCGAGAACCTGGAGCTTCTAGGAAGGAGCGACTCTGCACTTGAGGCTTATGACAGGGTCATAGAGCTGAACTCCTCCAGATCTGCTGGTGCGTGGATGAGGAAGTCCGATATCTTCTACGGACTACCAGGAGGTTACAACCAGTCCCAGGAGGCGTTTGGCAGGGCAGTAGACCTGATGAACGTCAGCTCAACTAGCTTCATCTCCTTCTGGTATCCTGAAGGGGATCACACCATTACGCTTAATGAGTGGATGATCGACGGCCAGATAGTCAGGGTGGACTTCGGGAGATACAACAGATCTCTTCAGGAATACGATGACCTGGTCCAGACCCACACCAACTCAGATCCCTTTTCAGCCTGGAGAAGCAAGGGCAGAGCCATCACTCCCCAGGGCAGAACTCTGGGAGAGCAGAGCGAGTATCTCATAGGATCGAGCATCAACTGGGCGGTCTACAACTTCTCCGGAGCCGATTTCCCGGATGATAACGACTCAGCAGGTCCACAGGAGGGCGCTTTCGGGGAGGAAACTTCCAGTTACTGGATAGAGAGAGGAGATGCCATTGCCCAGGATCTGAGCGACGGCCATGAGGCTCTAGCTGCATATGAGAACGCCATCCGGATCGATCCAGACAACCTGGACGCCTGGGATCGCAAAGCCCTTATCCTTTATGCTTTAGACCAGGAGGCTTACAGAAGAGTCCTCAACATAACCGAGATGAGGCTAGAGGAGAACCCGAAGGACGCCAGGGCCTGGCAGGCTCAGGCAGTTGCCCTGGCAAGCCTGGGAAGGCAAGATGAAGTAAACCAGTCTCTGAAAAATGCTCTGAAGATCTACGACCAGGAGATAAAAGAAGATCCGAAGAACGCCACTGCATGGTTCTACAAGGCTGAGCTGACTGCCAGCATGAACGGGAGCGAAGAGGCTCTCAACGCCTACGACAAGGTGATCGAACTCAACGGCTCCATGAAGGTCGATGCGCTGATCACCAAGGGAAATGCTCTCTTGAACCTCGGCAGACACGACGAGGCCCTTGCAGCCATAGACGAAGCTATTGAGACAGATCCGGACAACTTCCTGGCCTGGAACGAGAGGGCCATCTACTACAGCGTCCTTGGGAATTACAGTGAGGCTCTGGCAGCCTGCGAGATGATGACAGATCTTCAGCCTGAAAATCCCCGCGCCTGGAGGTTCAAAGGCGATTCCCTCAAGGCTCTGGGCCGCCAGGCTGAGTCTGATGCTGCATATGCCAGGGCAAAAGAGCTGGGATAAGCAGATTAACTCCACAAATTTTTGCGATATTGGCGGAGGTTTGTAAATGAGATCGACATTTGCTGTCGCATTGATAGCGATGGCTATGCTCTCCTGCAGCGCATCTGCTCAGGAGATGACCGCAGAGGGCTGGTTCAACAGGGGCCAGGAGCTGCAAAGAAACGACTCTCACGCTGAGGCCCTCCGGGCCTTCGATAAAGCCATTGAGCTGAACCAGTCCTATGCCTTCGGTTGGGGTGGCAAGGGCTATGCTCTCTACAACCTGGGCAGGTACGAGGAGGCAATAGCCGCCTGGGATAGAGCTATTGAGCTGGAGCCTGACGAGTTTTTCTCAGGCAGCAAATGGGAGATGAAAGGAAAGGCCCTGGAGATTCTCGGCAGAAACGACGAGAGTGCCCAGGCTTACGAAAGGGCGCTTGAGCTGGCAAATGAAGCTGTGATTAAATGCAAGACGTCCACAGACCTGAACCTTTCCGCTGCCTGGGGCTTCAAAGGTCAGCTTCTCGACGACCAGGGAATGTATGAAGAGGCTCTTGAGGCCATGAACAACTCCTCAAAGGCGAATCCGGATGACGCATTTGCTTGGGCAGTAATGGGCGACATACTGGCAGATCGCCTGGGCAGGTATGACGAATCCCTGGAGGCTTACAACAGGTCTCTGGTGGTCGATTCTAAGAACATAGGAGCCCTGAGAGGAGAGGGATATGCTCTCGCAAGCCTGGGCAGATACGAAGAGGCCCTCGAGTACTACGACCGGGCCCTGGAGATTGATCCTGAGTTTTCCAGAGCCTGGCGGGGAAAGGGAGATGCCCTCAGGAACCTGGGCAGGCAGGATGAGTCAATCCAGGCATATGATGCCGCAATTGAGACGATGCCGGATCAGCCGCAGTATGCCCTGATCGGAAAAGGAATGGCCTTAGACAGCCTGGGCAGGCATGACGAAGCCATAGATGCATACCAGGAGTCTCTTGAGGATTACGACGAGGTCGTCATGAAGAATCCCAGAAACTCTAATGTCATGTACAACCAGGGCAATGCCCTCATGGGCCTGGGAAGACACGAGGAAGCGCTGCAGGCCTATGACAGAGCCACAGAGCTGAACCCGAATTATATCGATGCTTGGCTTGGAAAAGCCATCGTACTTCGAGCCCTTGGCCGCAGCTCTGAGGCAGAAGAGGCCTCTGCCAGGGCTAGAGAACTGGGGTATCAGGGATGAACGCCACTTCCTTTTTTCTGAGGCTGGCGGAGGTTTACAGATGAAAGAAAAGTTCGGCATCGGAGTGCTCGCAGCAGCTGTGCTCTGCTTCTGTGCTGCAGCGCAGGAGGTGCCATCCAGCGAATGGCTTCAAAAAGGACAGGACCTTTATGAGAACGAGTCCTATCAGGAATCCCTTCAGGCCTGTGATGAGGCTTTGAAGATCGATCCCCAGAACGCCTCTGCATGGCATTATAAGGGAATGTCCCTGGCAGGCATGGGCCTTGGTCTGGAAGCCAACCAGTCTCTTCAGAGGTCCTCAGAGATTCTGGACAGGAGGCTCCAGGAGGACCCGGAAGACCTGGAGGCACTCTGGCTGAGAGCTGAGACCGTGGCCCTCCTGGGAAGAAGCGAGGAGGCTCTGGAGGCATACAGCAAGGTGACAGAGCTCAACTCTACCCATGCTCTGGGCGCCTGGATACGGAAGTCCGACATCCTGGCGGCTTTGGGCAGGTACAACCAGTCTGCAGAGTCTTTTGGCAAGGCGATGGCCCTGGTTCCTGCAAACCGATCCCAGTCGCAGATAGAGTTCAACAGGCTTAGGGGGAACAACACTATCCTATTCACAAAAACCTGGCTTATCAATGGCCAGATTCACAGGGTTTCCGTCGGATTGTATAACATCTCCTCTAAGTCCTTCGACGAGGTCGAGCAGATCAACTCCGACTTTGTGGCCGCATTGCAGCTCAAAGGCAAAGCAATCGATTCTAACAGGCATGGCGGCTTTCTCATGGGGTCGAGCCTCAACTGGGATGTGTACAGCTTTAACGTAACAAAGACGCTGCCTCCTGCCAGGCCACCATTCCTGATCATAGCCGCCATCAATCCCAGGGAAGACGAGTTCATCGAGATATACAATGGCCTGAATGAGACAGTCAACTTTCTGAACTGGGGCCTGGAGACAGATAAGTCGAAGGCGTTGTTGCCAGGTCATTCTGTCTTGCCCGAAGAAGTTGTCAGGGTCCATCTGGGAGGCGGCCAGGAGAACGAGACAGACCTCTTCCTAAACAGCGGTCTGGAGCTGAACGATTCAGCCGGGTCCGTCTCTCTGATCGACGGCTCTGGAGTGGATGTGGCGTCGCTTGATTATTGGACCCGGCTGGATGGGTCGATTGCCTCTTCCATCACTGCTGAAGGGAATTTTGAGTTTCCCGACCACGGCAGCCAGGACAAAGACCTGAAAAACGTGGCGCAGAACGTATCGGGCGAAGGCCCCTCTATCGCTGAAGATAGCTGAGATCAGTTCAGAGCAAAGCCTGTTCGTCTTTTGAGGCAGCCAGAGCAAGTAGTGTCTGTGCGTGTGTTCAGCAGCTTCAGGCAGGTGGCACGATCACATGCATCCTTGGCAGAAGCGGTGAGACTTTGCTTTGGCTCTGCCTTCCTTTTTATATTGAGGTCACGCAGTTTTAGGTAGTCTACCGCAATTGAGTTGATTCAATAAGCCTATAAAAATTCACCACGGAGACACAGAGGCACAGAGAGATTTTAATATTATTGTTCTGAGCCTTTTTGTATATTCTCTGCGTCTCTGTGCCTCTGTGGTGAGTTGTTTTGTCCAGTTATGGTTTCTGTACTCAACAACTCAATATAGGTAGACTACCCAGTTTTAAGTTGAACGTTTAACGCAAATGTTTGCGGCAGTCTTCATTCTTCCTTAGCAGAGTCCGGCATTCAAATCCCTCTTGCAGCGTCTTCAATACCATCTGCTGAAAATTCTGTTCATAATAGCCTGAATTGGACTTTAGCCAATTGCCGAGAACGGTTGGCTTATGCTGTACAAAAATTCGTCCATAGCTCTTATTTCGATCTTTGAGACTTGCCAGCACTTAAATAGTAATTATCGTCTTGGATGAGATATCTCTTTAAACCGCCTCCTGTTGAGGCCGACATCCAGTTTAGCGCCTATTATCTTGAGTGGGGGCCAAGGGCGACATGAAATTAAGTGATCTTCATTCCAGGATAGCAGATCTTCAGTCGAGAATAGATATGCTCAGACGGAACAACCTGGATCCCAGGGATGCTCTGAATGCAGCTATGGAAGAGCTTTCCACAGCGCTGGAGGAGCTGGATATCGCTCAGGAGGAGTTCTGCCATCAGGACGAGTGCCTTCAGTTTGCCTATCAGTCCATCGAGGCTGAGCACAGGCGTTATCTGGAGCTGTTCAACCTTGCGCCCGACGGCTACCTGGTAACAGATCTCAAAGGGATTATTCAAGAGGCAAACGTCGCAGCTGTAGAGCTTCTTGGACCCAGAGTCCTCGGCCGCCAATTTGCAGATTTTCTTGGGTTCGAGCATCTGGATGCGTTCAAGGCCACTCTCTCTCAGCTCAAGGATGGAGCTGTGATATGCAATTGGGAGGTACAGGTCCTGCCACGGGGTGCTGCAGCAGTTGTAGTCTCAGTCTCAGCCAACGCCACTCACGATGTTCTGGGAAGGCCTGATGGATTGCGCTGGCAGCTTCACGATATAACTCAGCTTAAAGATGCCAAAGAAGCTCTTCAAGAGTCAGAGGAGAAGTACAGGCAGCTGATAGAAAACGCCAACGAGGCCATAGTCGTGGCCCAAGACGGGATGATCAAGTTCATCAACCCCAAGTTCCTGGAGATCACAGGCCGCTCCAGAGAAGATCTGCTATCTAGGCCGTTTGCAGAGTTCATACACCCCGACGACAGAAGAATGGTGGTTGAGAGTCACCTCAGAAGGCTTCGAGGCGAGGCTGCACCTGAGAGATACGACTTCAGGATCGTCAACAATAGTGGTGAGACCAAGTGGGTGGAGGTAAATCCTGTGAAGATCTTCTGGATGGGCAGGCCTGCTACTCTGAACTTCCTCAGCGATATAACAAAGCGGAAGAAGGCTGAAGAGAGGCTTCGCCTCTTTCAGTCTGTCGTGTCCAATGCAAGCGAAGGCGTGGTGGTCATGGTGCCAAGCCCCTCCAACAAAAGCCTTCCTGAGATCGATTACGTCAATAAGGCGTTCGAGAAGATGACAGGATATGGAAAAGAGGAGCTGATAGGCAGACATCCAGTGATCTTGGATGGCCCCAGCACAGACCCGTCCTATGCAAGGAAGATCGTCGAGGGATTCTCAAATAAGGAGCCAGTGTGGATAGAGAAGGTCAATTATCGAAGAGATGGGACCTGGTTCTGGTCAGAGCTGAACGTTTTTCCCCTGCTTGGTGAGGCGGACGAGCTTGATTACTTTGTCTCCATTGAGCGCGATGTCACACAGCGCCACAGCTATGAAGAGGAGCTCAAGGCCTCAAAAGAGAAGTACCGCGAACTGGTGGAGAACATAAACGATGTCATATGCTCCACCGACTCCAAGGGAGTCATCACCTACATCAGCCCTGCTGTAGAGCGCATGATGGGATACCTCCCTGAAGAGATGGTGGGCAGACATTTTGGCGAGTTTTTGCTGGGCGCTGATGTGGCGAATTACGAACATCTGCTCCAGAGCCTCACCTCAGGAGAACCTCCGGGGCAAGTTGATCTGAGGATTGTGGCCAGGTCCGGAGACCTCAGACATATCCGCCACTCTGCCAGGCCTGTTCTAAAAGGCAGCGAGATAACGGGCTTAAGCGCAGTAATAACCGACATAACTGACCGCAAGCAGGCAGAGGAAGATCTGAGGAGGAGCAATGAGAAGTACCATAAGATCTTTGAGAACTCCATTCTTGGCCTCTATCAGAGCGTGCCGGATGGCAGATTTCTCAGCGTCAACCTGGCGTTCTCACGGCTCTTCGGTTATAACTCTCCTGTGGAGATGATAACCTCGGTTGCTGATATAGGCCATCAGCTCTATGCCAACCACGAAGATCGAGGCAGGGTGATAAGTCAGATCGTTGAGCGGGGCTTTCTGGAAGGGTTCGAGCTCGAAGCGCAGAAGAGAGACGGCACCAGGTTCTGGATCTCCATGAACGTCAGGCTCGTGCAAGACGAGGATGGGACGCACTTCGACGGCACTGTTGAGGACATCACCAAGCGCAAGCGGGCAGAAGACGCCCTGGAAGAATCCGAGGGGAGATACAGGGCGATCTTCGAGAATACAGGCACTGCAATGGCAATTATCGAGGATGACACGACCATATCCTGCGCCAATGCAGAGTTCGAAAGGCTCGCAGGATACAAAAAAGGAGAGATCGCGGGCAAGAAGAGCTGGACCGAGTTCGTCATTGAAGAAGATCTTGAGAGGATGTTGGAGCAGCACCGCTTGAGGAGAAATGACCAAGACGATGCAGAAAAGAGCTACGAGTTCAGGTTCAGGGACAAATGGGGCAAGGTGAGAGATGCTGCGTTGACGATGACTATGATGCCCGGATCAAAGCAGAGCATAGCTTCCATTCTGGAAATCACTGATCAGAAGAAGAACCATGAGCGCCTTTCCAAGCTGAACGATTGCTTCCTGAGCTTCGGCTCAGAGCCTGAAAAGAACATAGGCCTTCTGATCGCCCTGTGTGGCGAGCAGCTGGGTGCGACATATGCAATGTACAACTGCCTGGATGGAGATAAACTGAGGCCAGTTGGCGCTTGGAACTCTCCTCCTGGCTTCATCTGTCCTTTAGACTTTAAGGGATGCTTCTGCTACAACTTGATACGCGGGGGGAGAGAAAGGATCGAGGTGATCCGGGACCTTCAGAGTACAGATTACGCAAAGGCCAACCCCAACGTCGTGCGCTATGGTTTGAGGACCTATATTGGAAGAGCAGTCTCTCTGGGAGAGGATCGCATAGGCTCTCTTTGCGTGGTTTACAAAGATGACTGCATCTTATGCGAAGAAGATGAGAAGCTCCTGAGCATTGTGACTTCTGCAATTGGCGTTGAGGAGAAGCGCAGGCTGGCGGAGGAAGCTCTCAGAAAGAGCGAGGAGAAGTACCGCCACCTGGTGCAGAGCGCAAACAGCATCATTCTCAGAATGAGCACATCTGGCAAGATCACCTTCGTAAACGAGTTTGCCCAGAAGTTCTTCGGCTGCAGCGAAGGAGAGCTCATTGGCACAGACGGATTTTCCATCATGGTTCCTGAGATGGAGTCGACAGGTAAGGGCTTTGTAGAGTTGATTGGAGGCCAGGGGTCCGGTCCCGGTGGTTCAGACGGCTCCTCCAGCGTGGTTTGCCAGGGCAGACGCAAGAACGGCGAGCGCGTCTGGATCGCCTGGACCAACAAGTCAATTTTGGACGATGAGGGAAGTCTCACTGAGATGCTGTGCGTCGGAAACGACGTAACTGAGAGGAAGCTCGCCGAAGAGAAGCTTGCGGCCTCTCTGCAGGAAAAGGAGGTTATGCTCAAAGAAATTCACCACAGGGTCAAGAACAACCTCCAGATAATAGCGAGCCTTCTGAACATCCAGGCCCATTATGCTAGAGACGAGGGCGCAGCAGAGGTCTTAAGCGAGTGCCACAACAGGGTCAGGTCAATGGCACTGGTTCACGAGAGCCTCTACAGTTCTGAGAACCTGGCCAAGGTGAACTTCGCCAGGTACGTCAGCCGTCTGGCCGAATCCTTGTTCAGCTCTTTTGGAGTCGACAATCAGAAGATAAAGCTCGACCTCGATCTGGACGACGTCCTCCTGAGCATAGACAGGGCAATTCCCTGCGGCCTGATAGTAAACGAGCTCGTCTCAAACTGCCTGAAGCACGCCTTCCCAGGAGACAGGAATGGAACAATCGAGATAAAGCTCAAACGCTTGGGGGCAGACGATGTCCTGCTGAATGTCAAGGACGATGGAGTTGGAGTGCCGCAGGGCCTGGACCCTCAGAAGACTCAAACCCTTGGGCTCAAGCTCGTCTCTGACTTGACCAGGCAGATCAAGGGGACATTCAGGTTTACTTCCTCAGCTGGAACAGATATGGCGATCACATTTCCAGTTTGAGCTGTTGAAGCGGCCATTCACAGTTATCGAAGCGGCATTTTACAGTTCAATTGGCTGAACTATCTAAACACGCTGGGCATACTTAAATAGCCATGTCCAAACCATAAGTATGCTGGAAATGGACTTCAATCCAGTGATCATAGGGCTCATCATCGGGTTCACGATTGCAGCTCCTGTAGGCCCAATAGGCGTTCTTTGCATTCGAAGGACGCTCTCAGAAGGCCGGTTATCTGGCTTCATCTCTGGGCTTGGGGCTGCGAGTGCAGATGCCGTCTACGGTTGTGTGGCAGGCCTTGGCCTGACCTTCATCTCAGGCGCCCTGATAGAGCAGCAGGCATGGCTTCGCCTCATCGGGGGCCTGTTTCTCTGCTATCTGGGTGCCAGGACCGTTCTTGCAAAGCCTGAGCACAGTGCAGCTCTCCCGCAGAAAAATGGGCTTTGCAGCGCTTATGCAACGACTTTTGTGCTTACCCTGGCAAACCCCATGACGATACTCTCTTTTGCAGCGATCTTCGCTGGTTTGGGAATAGCCGGCTCAGTTGAAGGCTATGGGTCAGCTGGTGCCCTGGTCCTGGGAGTCTTCATGGGCTCGGCCATCTGGTGGTCCATTCTGAGTGCTGGCGTAGGGCTGCTTCGAGAAAGGCTCGATCTTCGAGGGCTGAAGTGGGTTAACTGGGTCTCTGGAGCGATCATTGTGGGATTTGGCCTGGCAGCCATAGCGGGCACAGCGCAGCTGATCTGATCCTGGGCAAAGGAGAGCTTTATGGATTGTGAGCTGATATGAAATTATGAGCTGATATGAAACGAGAAAAAGCGTTCAGTTCACAGTTCGTTCAATCCATCATTTATCTATCGTTCACGACTAGAGTTAGTCTGGCGGCTTGATGACGGAGCCTCAAAGAGAAGGCAAAAGAAGCCCTGTACGAGGGCAGTATTGGGGTCCTGGCAATTGATGTTATCAGGACCTTGAGCTGCGCCTCTTTCATCGAGCGAGATTAAAGGAGAGTTGGGAATGAACAGGAGATCAACGGAGATCTGGTCATGGACGAAAGCTGCCCTGGCTCTGGCAGTTTTATCAGCGCTTTGCATGGCATCTGCGGCTCAGGAGAATTCAGCGGAAATCCTGTACCAGAGGGGCCAAGAGCTGATGGAGAACGGTTCGTATTTCGAATCCATCGCGGCTTTTGACAGGGCCATAGAGATAGACCCAGAGAACGCCAGCATCTGGATGGGCAAAGGCGATGCTCTGATCAGGATGGGAAACTACAACGAGTCCACAAAGATATATGAAAAAGCGCTGGTCTTGGCTGATGCTGCTACAAAAGACAATCCCCAGGACTCTAGGGCCTGGTTCGTTGAGGGACAGATTCTTGCGAGGCAGTTCAAGAACGATGAGGCAATTGGTGCTTACGACAGGGCCACGCAGCTGGACCCAGGGTATGCTGAGGCCTGGTACTTTAAGGGCTCAGCTTTGCATCTCAAGGCAGGAGGTCTCTCTGTCAAGGAGAGCACTGAGACCTATGAGGAAGCACTCTATGCATTGAACAGGTCCATCGAGGCAGATCCTGAGTATGGCCTGGCCTGGTGTATGAAGGGCTATACTCTCTCTTCCCTGGGGTTTAATAGCGATCTCGTCGGTTCTGATGGCGACCTTGGAGTGTTCAACGAATCTCTGGAAGCTTTCGACAAAGCCGTCGAGTTCATCCCTGCAGGCGATGCAGAAAACCTGGCTCTGGCCTGGGATGGGAAGGCGCTCGCCCTCGTCGGCATGGGCAACCTGCTCGCCGATATGAGCAAGCATGATGATGCCAAAAATATGTATGAGGAGGCATTAAAGGCATGCGATATGGCAATCGAGCTCGACCCGAATTTCACTGGACTGGAGGCCCGGTTGACCAAAGCTGGCATCCTCTCTGAGCTTGGCAGATATGACGAATCCCTTCAAACCTACGACGAGTCCATCGAGTCTATGCCTGCAGACATGGCAGCATACACCTCCATTATCATGAGCGGCAAAGGCGATGTTCTTGTAGAAATGGGCAGATATGACGAAGCCAGGTCGACTTTCGATTCGGCACTGCAGATGGACCCCATGAACGCAGGAGCCTGGAAGGGCAAGGGCGATGCCTTAAATGGAACTGGTAGATACGACGAATCCATAAGCGCCTATGACAAGGCAATCGAGCTGAGTCCTGAGCTGGGCCTGATAAAGGCATATGCCTGGCACGGGAAGGGAGATGCTCTGAAGGCCTCCGGCCGCCAGGCTGAGGCGGACGCTGCCTTTGCCAGAGCCAGAGAGCTGGGGTACAGATGACGGCCCCACTTTTTCAAACGGGAGTTGGAGAAAACAATTGAACTGCAGAATTGAAGAAGCATATTGCAAGGCGACATCGTGGACATTTGGAAGGCGTATCTGATGGTGCACATATCCCACCTCGTTAACTGCAGGAGCGGTCAAAGCACACCCATCGCGTCCAGGAAGCTGATGATGGCGAAGATAGCCCTCTTGATCTTAGTATCTGTTGCTTCGGCCTCCGGACAGGAGTACGAGGACAGAGTTGAGGCAAAAAACCTCAGCCTTGAGATCTACCTGCAAGACACTGGCCAGGCGCTGGTAATGGGATATGTGGACGACCCTTTAAGCTTGATCTTTCTCAGGCCAGCGCAGTATTCTCACCTGGACGTTGCCCAGTACGCCTTGAGGTACAGGTATGAGAACGATACTCGACAGCTATATGCCTGGACTGACGCCCTGACCTTCAAGCAGGGAGATATATGGAGGTTGATGCTGTCGTGTCCGGGCTTTTACGACCAGTACAGAGTCGTCTTCCACCTTCCGGGAGACCTGAGACTGGGAAGGATCAACAGCTCTGCAGGCGTAAGCTATACAGTCTTTGCCTCCAACGACTCTCTGGTTGTGGACGCTCAGGCAAACTATGCCAGGAATCCCTCCATATCCATAGAATATCAGCAGCCTCTGGCAAACGATGCATTGACTGATGAGGCATACTGGTCAGACGATCAAAAGGACGCCATTCTGGTCGCCGGAGCCATCTCTGCACTGGCCGCAGGATTGATCTTGGCTTCAATGGTTCGAGTGCGAAGAAGAGCGGTGCCAGGATGCGGAGGCGATGGTCATGATGACCCTCATTCTGGAGCGAGGTCTCTGGACGGTTCGAGATCTATTGAGACTGCCAAGCCATTGGCAGAAGCTTCCAGATCAGAGGCTTTCGAGCAAGAGGCGTCCAGCTCGGAATGTGTCAGCTCAAAACGCATCAGCTCGGCATGCAGCGAGTTTGTGGAGGTCTCTGAGGAGGGATTTGATGCGGACGAAGCTCTCCTTAACTCAGCCACTCCTGAAGCAGTGAAGGGGAACGTCGATGCAGGCAGCCTGATGGCCAGCAGCGAGTTGATGGCAGTCCTTGACACCCTTACGCCCAGAGAGCGCTCAATCATGGACCTCCTGATAAAGCATTGCGGAAAGATGACTCAGATGGAGATGAGGTATGAGACAGGCATGCCCAAGTCATCGCTCACTATGAGCCTGATCTCTCTGGAGAAGCGCAGGCTTGTGACCAGGAAGGGGTCTGGAAGGACCAATATCATAGAAATATCGGAACGGCTGCTGTCTGAGAAGAAAACTTAAATCTCCGATTTAGCGTCTGTCCGAAAATATCAACGCTCAACTCACAGGACAGCGTTGATCTGTGAGTTAGGCCTGAAGACATTCGCGATTTGCCGATATGCTGGATAAACCATAAGGCTTAAATTCGTTAAACGTCGTACTGACAGCAGTATCTGTTTCAGGAGGATCTAAGTGTGGTTCGGTTGAGGAGATTCAAGATATCAGAGCTGGTTATCGAAGAGCGGTCGAAATCTGCGATCAGAGCGGCATATCTTCTTGTGGCTCTATCTGTGCTCTTAGTCTCAGCGGTAGCGGAGTCGGATTTGGCGAACTCCTGGTATGAGAAGGGCCAGAAGATGCAGGAAAACGGATATTACCTGGATGCAGATAACGCCTACGCCCAGGCTATAGCGATGAGCCCTGACAACGCAACTCTCTGGGCTGCCAAAGGGCTCGCTTTAATTCAACTGAAACGATATGAAGAAGCCATCAGCGCCTATGATGAAGCGCTTGGGCTATATCCTGATTCTGCAAGAGATCTCATTGCCCAGGCATGGAAACTTAAGGGAGATGCTTTGAGGTCCCTGAACAGAAGTTCTGAATCAGACGCAGCCTTTGCCAGGGCCAGGGATCTGGGATATGTTGAGCCCGTTGCACCACCTGGGCAGAATGCAGAGTTGTATGAAGCAGGCAATGCCAGTGCAAACACTTCAGCAGACGCCACAGACGAGGCTGCTGAGTCTCAGGCCGCAGTGTCAACGCCCGCAGCTTCGAAGAGCGCTGCAGACGCCTACCTGGACAGCTCAAGAGCCTCTCTCTCCCAGGGCGCCGACTACGGAATGTGCATGTGACCGCATATGATCGTCCAGGGACCTTGTGCAATGCATCCAGAGTCATCGGAGGATTTTAGGTGATGAGGTCCTTCCTGTTTTCAGCTCTCCTGATCCTGTCAGCCTGGTGCACGGCTCTAGGCGAAGATGGCTCTACTGCAGATCTCTCCGGGCCCTGGATGGTAGTGTATAACTTAAGCTGGGGATCATCTGGAAACCTGTCTGCAGAATCGGGCGCTCTGGTTCTTCGCCAGGACGGCCCTGAGATAGAAGGAAACTCCTCGATTGGCAGCAGGGGCGATGGCTCAGTTTCAGGAGAGTGCTCTGGCCAGTCCTTCGAGGTCACGTCCACCTTCTCGTCCTGTCCAGCCCTGGTGCTGCGCCTGAAAGGTGACCAGGCGGAGAAAAATCTCAGCGGCAGGTTCCAGGCAGTCTCTTCAGATGGCAGGGTCTGGAGGGGAAGCTTCTTTGCCTGCAGGTCTGATGAGGCCCTGAGCCTGATAAACCAGAGCCAGCCGAAGGTCGATCCCATGACTTACATGACTGAAGCCGTCAGCATCGCCCCTCCTGAGCCCGAAGGGGTCATGGACTACGATGCCTACTGGCAGATCAACCAGTCGGGCAAGGCCAAAAAGACGGTTGTGCCAATAAAGCGCTACAAGAACATGGTCTACTCGTTCAGAAACGTCCCTTACTACAACTAACTTCGACTTTTTGCTGCTCTTAAGTGCAGGACTTTTTGCTGCTCTTAAGTGCAGGTGCCAGGCCCGTAAGGACAGCTCTCCATCTGGTCATCTGATTGGGTCACCAGCTGGTCTTCAGCTTGGGACTTCATCTGGTCCTCGGCCTGGGACTTCATCTGGTCCTCGGCCTGGGACTTCTCCTGGGCTCCTGTGGATTGTT
>CAZXDN010000048.1:15436-19185 GCA_964639235.1 uncultured Methanotrichaceae archaeon
TGGGACTTCATCTGGTCCTCGGCCTGGGACTTCTCCTGGGCTCCTGTGGATTGTTCAGTGGCGTTGTCATTGATCCTGAGCTTGGCTAGAGGTGACTTCAGCTGCTCTGGGAATCCCACGAGGCTGGACCTTGGGTACATGTCGACCATGTCTCCTCCTGAGATCGTGTGGGGGTTGTCGCAGATTCCGTCTCCATCTGTGTCTGTGCTGTTGGCGTCGTCGTAGAAGTTTCCGTAAGAGCCCACATACCACAGGTTTGTGCCTTCGTCCACTGCATTGTAGTTCCCGTTGTAGAAGAGGTTGTTCAGGTAGGCCGCGTTGTATATGCTGTCATCTGAGAGCGTTATTCCTGCTGTGTTGTTGTAGACGTTGTTTCCCTTGACTATGTTGAGCGTGGAGTTTTCCAGGTGAATTCCTTCCTTGTTCATGCTGGCGCTGTTGCAGTAGAGGACGTTGTCACCTGACTCGACAAGCTCTATTCCATACTGCTTGTTGTTCTTGGCGGTGTTGTTCCTGATCGTCGCGCCTTCAGTCTGGTAGAGGTAGATTCCTATATCGTTTCCTTCAGTTGTCAGGCCCTCTATGGTCACGTTCTGGCAGCGGATGCAGACCACCATGCCTGCGTTGGACGATGCGTCCACAACTGCGTCTCTTGCGTCGACAAGGTAGCAGACTGGCTTTCCCCCCACCTCGTTGCTTGAGTCCACGTCGTTCTTGAAGTCTGAGTAGTCTTTGCCCTCGACGTACAGCCCGCTGACGTCGGCCTGGAGCCTGTTCTTCTTTAGGACATTTCCTCCAGACTCTTTGATGTGTATGCCCTGCTCGCTGTTGTTGTAGAAGTCGTTGTCGAGGACGATGTTGTTTTCAGAGGATGTGATGAGGACCCCAACTCCGTTTCTGGCCAGCTTGTTTCTGGATAGGCAGTTCTCGTGGGAGGAGACCACGTATATCCCTGTCTCCTGGCAGGTCCAGATCTCGTTATTCGCTACCTGGTTTCCAGAAGAGTCCCAGATGAACACACCGTAGACGTTGTTTCCCAGGCTGTTTGCCTTGATCTCGTTTTGGTTGGACTGGAAGAGGATGATCCCCCTCTGGTTGTTCTCAAGCGAGTTTCCTTCAACAGTGCTCTCATCTGATATCTGGAGCCTGATCCCCAGGTTGCAGCTCTTGATGACGTTGTCCTTGACGGTTATGTTTCCTGCTGAAACCTTGATGCCTGCCTCCAGCTCAGAGAGGCCTGAGTTCCTGACCTCAAATCCCTGGATTGACGATCCTGGTACCCAGAGGGTGATGGGGCTTCCGCTCCCGCCTGCGTCCAAGACTGGGCGCCCTTTGCCTGTGTCGACTCCAACCAGGCTCAGTCGCTTGGTGACGCTGACGAGCCCTGAGTAGTTCCCGCTCTCAACCTCGATGGTGTCTCCTGGGGCTGCCTGGTTTATTGCAGACTGGATGCTCTCTCCCTCAGAGACTGTGATCGTTGCGGCAGATGCGCAGCTCACTGTCTGCCAGGCAAGGCAGATGAGAGCAAATGCCAGAACTGTGCAGCTGCAGATGAGAGCTCTAAACAGGGACGTGAGATCACTTCTCCAGATGGGATACGGCGTTTGCCGTTAAAAAAAGTTGCGCTATCTCACTCCAGGGATCTGGCCATGTAGTTGCCTAACAGTCTGTAGCCCAGATGTTCGTAGTACCCTCTGGCTCCTATGCCGCTTGTGATCTCAATTGAGCTGTATCCTTTTTCCCTGGAGACCTCTTCTGCTGCATCGACGAGCTTTGCTCCAAGTCCGCGGTGCTGCCAGCCCTCGTTCTTTCTCCCGATTGGCACCATTGGCCCGTAGATGTGAAGCTCCCTGATCCTGGCTGTGTCTCCGCTCCCAAGCCTCAGCCTCGTGAACCCCACAAGTGTGTCTTCTCCTGACTCAAATGAGATGAAGTGTTCGGCGCCTCCGCAGGCCTGGTAGACGCAGTCCTTCAGCTCCAGGTCTGCCTGGGATATGCCTTTTAAACCTGCCTCCCTGCACCTTATGCACTGGCACTTCTCGCCCTGATCTGTGAGCTTCTGGAGTGCCAGCTGTCTTAAGTTTGACTTTCTGACGCCTGCCTCTATCAACCTTGCTGGAATGTCCCTCTGGACCCTTTGCAGGCGCACGTACTTCGGCAAGGTGGATTTTATCCTGGAGATGAGATCAGACGCCTCCTCGTCATTCAGTGGCGTGTAATCGCCCTTGAGGTAGAGGTCGTAGAGCTCTGTGCCTTTTATGACCAGGGTAGGGTAAATCTTGAGGTAGTCCGGCCTGAATTTGGGGCTCTCAAACAGCTCTTTGAAGACTGAGAAGTCGTCTTCGACTGACGATCCTGGAAGTCCCGGCATCATATGAAAACCCACTTTGAGGCCGGCTTCTCTCAAGGCGCGGTTGGCATTGGCAGTGTCCTGGACGGTGTGCCCGCGCCTCATCTCTCTCAGGACTCTGTCAAGGGTGCTCTGGACGCCAAGCTCCACCTTCGTTCCCCCAAGGTCCAGCATCCTCTCGATCTGATAGGGCTTGCACCAGTCTGGCCTGGTCTCGAATGTGGTGCCTATGTTTCTGACCTGAGCAGTCTTGTTTGCATGCGCCACATCTGCAAAAGACCACCATTTCCTTACACCATTCCTGGCCAGATTCCTGGTTGGATAATCGTTCATGGCTTCCAGGCAGCGTTTGATGAACCAGTGCTGGTAGCCCAATGGCCGGGAGGTGATGGTGCCGCCCATGATTATCAGCTCTGCCTTGTCCAGTGAGTGTCCTATCTCTTCCAGCTGCGAGAGCCTTGAGAAGACCTGGTCGTAAGGATCGTATGAGTGCTGGCCAGCCCTCATCGCAGCCGGCTCCTGGCCTGTGTAGCTCTGCGGAGACCCAGCCTCTGAGCAGATGCCGCCAGGGCAGGGAACGCATACTCCATGAGGGCACCTGGCAGGAGAAGTCATTGCGGCGATCACTGCTACGCCTGAGAGAGTCCTGGTGGGCTTTCTGACGAGCATCTTCAGCCTATCTCTCTCGTCGGGCAGGGCCGTTGCCAGGATGTCGGCGTTGCTCGGAAGAGAGGCGAGGCCCAGGCTTGAGGCTGCCGCCTTCTTGGCTGCCTCCAGCTCAGGGGTGCCTTTGATCTCGCCAGATAGGATGGACTCGACTATCCCTCTGAGCTTTCGATTCAGGTCGAGTTGAGTGCGGGCGTTTGTGTGAGGTCCAAGATGCATCGGATCGCACCTGGGTATGATGCCTGCAGTTATAAAGCACTTCAGTTTCTGAGGACCTTCAGCTCTTATGGCGTTTGGCAGAAAAAGCGTTAATATTATGGCGTAGACCAGCTATCATGGCTAAATCTAAGGATTCTTCTATGGAGGATCTCAAAGAGATTCTGATGGACATTGCAGATGGGCTGGAATCGATAAGAGAGGAGTTCTCAGAGATGAACTCGAACATCCAGACAATAGGGTCCATGCTGACTTTAAATCTTCTCATCAATCACCGGCCCGACCTGCGCGAAAAGATCTCTCCTCTGATGGATGAGCTGGCCAAAGGCGTGGATTTCGCCATGTCTGACCTCGATGAAGAGGACTTCGATGAAGAGGACTTGGATAAAGAGGAGATCGAGAAATGAAAATGCACTCTCCTCTTTAGATTCAGTGAGGTTTAGAGAGCGTTCACCGCAGAGACACAGAGGAATTTTATCGTCTGAAATACCGTTGGCTTTTCGTTCTCTATGTCTCT
>CAZXDN010000048.1:19285-22079 GCA_964639235.1 uncultured Methanotrichaceae archaeon
CACAGAGGAATTTTATCGTCTGAAATACCGTTGGCTTTTCGTTCTCTATGTCTCTGTGCCTCTGTGGTGATGTCTTAAGTGCTCTGCTCAAATGCGCTCAGGGACGTCTTTGCCCATACTAAACGGGGAGAGCCTTTTTTCTATTCAGATTCCATTTGAGGCGATCAGAGGATTTTGCCTCCCAAGCTGCCTGAGCTCCAGGCCGTCGTCGCTTAAGACGAGGTATGTATCGTGCACGTCTCTGTGCCCGTGGCTTCTGTTCTCGCCTGTGAAGCTTCCTATGTTCACGACTAGGGGCCCTCCCTCCCTGCTGTATGCCCCTGCCTTGTGTGTGTCTCCGTAGATGAAGCAGTCCACCCTGCCCACATGCTGGCCTTTGATGAATTTAAGTATGGAATCATAATGGCTCTCTATGGGAGTAGGCCTGAAAGGCTTCAATGCCTCATCCTTGGCCTTGCTGAACCTTGATGAGACCCTCCAGATCTTCTCTTCAAGCTCAGCCATCTCGCCTATGTAGCTCGACCGATATATGCTCTCGTAGGCGTAGGCCATCATCATCTCCAGGTCTGCTGGAGACAGCTCTTCTCCTGATAGTTTTCTCAGCTTCTCCACCAGCTGCAAAGTGAACGCCTGGACGCCGTCGAGGTGGTGCCCGTGCGTCAGAAGAAAGCTTCTGTTGAGGCATCTGACAGTGCACGTGGGGTAACGCATGTCGAGGCTCAGTCCGTTTATGGTCCTGGACCACTTGAGGTTTGGAGAGTAGACAGAGTACACGTCGCCTCTGGCAATTCTCTCAAGAAACTCGCTCTCCTGGTACATTATGGTCAGGTGGTGGTCGTGGTTTCCCACAACGTAGCTCGCCTTCATCTCCATCTCTATAAGCTTTGAGAAGAAGTACTTGCTATCCCTTATTGCCTTCTCAGGCCTTGCCCTCCAGAAGTCGAAGATGTCTCCGAGGAGCACCACTCTCTCACACCCGTGGCCGTATTCCCGGATCTCCCATGCCAGGAGGTCGACCTTGTCTTTATCTGCGAGGGTGGATGAGTTCAGGCCGAAATGGGTGTCAGACAAAACGATGGCAGATGCTATTTTTATTTCCCCCTCATCTCTCTGTAGTTTATGTCTGATATTATTTATAAATATTGTGCGTATCCATTCATCTCAGGTGTGTCTCTCCTTCTCTCTCTGCTGCAGTGCAGGGGTACACAGGCTGAGCAAAAGGCAAAAATACGTGCATTCGAAGCACTCTTCGGAGTCTCGCCGATGATAGATATCGCAGTTCCCAAGGGCAGCTTGATGGACCAGACCCTGAAGCTCTTCGAGCAGGCGGGCCTTGAGGTCAGAAGGACAGAGCGCGAATACAACGCCAAGATAAATGATCCCAGGATCTGCAAGGTCAAGATACTTCGTCCCCAGGAGATACCGTCCTATGTGGCAAAGGGCTACTTTGACCTTGGTATCTCCGGAACTGACTGGGTGAGGGAGTCCGGGTCTGATGTGGTCAAGGTCTGCGAGCTGAACTACGGAAAGCAGGGTCCGGGAAAGGTCAAGGTGGTTGTGGCAGTTCCCCAGTCGCTCGAAGCAGAGAGCGCCAGAGATGTCAAGCCTGGCAGTCGCGTGGCCACAGAGTACCCCAACCTGACAAAGTCCTTCTTCGATGCCCTCGGAGTTCCAGTTGAGATCCAGTACTCCTACGGCGCCACAGAGGCGAAGGTGCCTGAACTCACCGACGTGGTGGTGGACCTGACTGAGACTGGATCTACGCTTCGAAAAAACGGCCTCAAGATCATAGACGTGATGCTTGAGTCCACCTCTGAGCTCATAGCCAACCCCAAGAGCTGGGCAGATCCTGTCAAGCGCGAGGAGATCCAGGCTGTAGAGACCCTCCTCTCAGCGGTCATAAGGGCCAGGGGAAAGGTCCTCCTCGACATGAACGTGCCTGAGGAGAAGATGAGCGCTGTCATCTCGCTTCTGCCGAGCATGAAGAACCCCACCATCTCCAAGCTCTACAACTCTGAGGGTTACTACGCTGTGGAGAGCGTCGTGGACAAGTCGCAGGTGAACTTGCTGATACCGCAGCTCAAGAAGGCTGGAGCTGAGGACATACTGGAGCTCGCCATCTCCAAGATAGTGCCCTGATCGGCATAACATGCAGGCCTGACACGCAGGCATAACGCACGGTCGAGACGCTTCATTCTTCTGTCCCGGCACAACCTGCCGGGGCGTATCCACCTTAAATCCAATTAATGCATGTCGATTTTTGTTCAAAATATATGACGATCTAGGGATGTTGCAGCTTGCGGATTTTCTGGTATTTTCCCCCGAAGAGGGGTTAGGGAAAGCATGCGCGGCGATTGAGCGCACTAAGCTGCAAGCGCGCGAGATCCACAGACGCGCGGCACCCAAATTGCCAGGAGAATTCAAAGGAGAATTCGATTATGTTGAGATGAAAACGGAACTGGGAAGAATGAATTGTTAAGCGGATAGAAGATGAATCTGTGATGCTGAGCGGATGAGGGCTATAGCAGGATCAGAATTAAACTCTAAGCAAATGTAAATCAGATATTAAAAGAACTTTTGAGCGGGCGCGGAGGGATTCGAACCCCCGATCTACAGCTTAGGAGGCTGCCGCCTTATCCTGACTAGGCCACGCGCCCTTGGGCTTTTCACCGTATATCCACCAGGTATATCAACCTTTCCCGATGGCGACTGCCGTGTGGCGTCTGGTGTCATCTGTCATCTCAGGCTGGATTTAAGCCAGAGCGCATTATCCCAGGATATGCTATCCCAGGAT
>CAZXDN010000049.1:0-8872 GCA_964639235.1 uncultured Methanotrichaceae archaeon
TAGTCCTGGATGAGGAGAAGCTCTTCGACCTCGCGGCAATGGGCGTCAAGGACTCGAAGCAGCTCTCTGCGTCGCGCCGCGAAGCACTGGCAAAAAAGCTGAGGTCAGTTGCCAAGGACCTTTACATCCTGGAGGTGGCTCCAGGAGTGATCGACGAGCTCAGACAGGTCATGACCATGAACGAGATAATGGTCAGGTCTTTTTCCCAGGTGATCCAGAAGCTTTCAGCTGACAGGGCTTTCCTGGATGCAGCAGACGTGAACGCCCAGAGATTTGCAGAGAGGGTGAGGTCGACGAGCGGCACCGCAATGGAGCTTGTGGCGGAGCATCAGGCAGACGAGAAGTACCACGTCGTAGGAGCCGCCTCCATCCTTGCCAAAGTCAGGAGAGACGAGTCCGTAAGAGAGCTTGAGAAGGAGATGAGCTGCAGGATAGGAAGCGGCTACCCAGCAGACCCTGATACCATAGAGTTCCTCAACTCCTGGATGAAGGATCACGGAGAGCTGCCGTCCTGTGCTCGACACACTTGGGCCACTGCAGAGCGTATAAAAGCTAGATTTATATAGGCCTCACTTGCAGTATGATCCAGAGGGATCCTGTTGGATATAGAGGATACACTGCTAATGATTCCGGGGCCAGTAAAGGTAGCGCCCCGGGTTCTTCGCGCCATGTCAAGGCCCATGATAAGCCACAGAAGCGCTGAGTTCGGTGCCATTTACGAAGACTGCCGCGCCCTTCTCAAGGAGTTCTTCAAGACAAAGAATGATGTCGTCATCATGAGCGGCAGCGGCACATGCGGCATGGACGCCGCTGTCGGAAGCATCCTTGGCAAGGATGACAAGTTAGTCACTCTGACCAACGGAAAATTCGGAGAGAGGTTCACTGAGATAGGCGAGAGATACGGCAAGGCAGAGCCCATCAACTTCGAGTGGGGCACTCCTTTCGATCTGGACCGGATAGATGCAGCGCTGGCAGAAGGAGCAAAGGCAGTGGCTATGGTCCACAATGAGACCTCTGTAGGGCTCATGAATCCAGCCAAAGAGGTGGGGGAGCTGGCCAGGAAGCACGGCGCCCTCTTCATAGTCGACGGCATCTCCTCCATCGGCGGAAACGATTTCCTCACAGACGACTGGGGCGTGGACATAGCAATCACAGGCTCCCAGAAGTGCCTCGCAGTTCCCCCAGGCCTGGCAATGGTATCCGTCTCTGACAGGGCTATAGCCAGCTTCAAGGACAAGAGCAGCAGCTACTACGCAGACCTGAAGGCTCACATAAAGAGCGCCAAGAAGAAGCCAGCTCAGACGCCTTACACTCCAGCAGTTCCTCTCTTCTTTGCTTTGCAGGAGGCTTTGCACATGGCAGATGAGGAGGGCTTCGATACCAGGCGCGCCAGGAGCGCCAAGTTAGCAGAGGCTGTGAGGGCTGCGGCAGCAGCTCTGGACATAGAGCTCTTCCCCCAGGTGAACGAGCACTCTCATTATTCCAACACAGTTACTGCCATGAAGACGCCCGCAGGGATCACAGACGACAAGCTCCGCGGAGGGGTGAAAAAACAAGGCGTTGTGATCTCCGGCGGCCAGGAGCAGCTCAAGGGCAAGATCTTCAGAATCGGCAGCATGGGCATATGCTCCTCAGGAGACATGCTCAGGACCATACAGACCCTCGAGCTGGTCTTAGCAAAGGAAGGACTTCTTCCCCATGTGGGCGCGGGCGTAGAGGCTGCAAGCAAAGTGCTCAGCTGATGATATTCGTCCCATTTTCAAAATTTTTTGCTGGTTTTTACGCCTGAATCCTCCATGTGCCAGAGAAAGTTCTGCCAAGTTTTCCAGGATTGAACGCCTCTTTATGTTTATTTTCCCTGTCTACCTTGTGGCCCAAAAACTTATTAAAGCGAGCGCTATCTTTCTAAATGCGAAATGTATACATGTCGTGGTAATATGAACCCCTCTCTCTTCCCTCTGCTGATATGTGTTGTTCTCTTGCTTAGCGTCGCGCCTGCCTCTTCGCAGGACTCGTCAGTCTTAATTTCTCAAGCTGGATCTGCCAGAGAGCCCTTCGATGTTTCTGGCGCAGTGACTTTCAGCGTGCCCGTCGTGAACAGCGCAGGCGGCTCCATGCGCTACACTGTTGACCTGACAGTCGGGCCCGACACCGACGATTACCAGGTCTCGGATTCTTTCACCAAGGTAATCACGGTCAACGCCCGTTCGTCTTCCTCCGCCAAGTTCGATGTCAACTTCCGCTCTCCTAAGATGAGCAAGGGCGAGTTTGGCAAATGGGCGTCTGATAAAAACGACACCACTACCTGGGAGAGGGCCTGGTACCACGCAGAAATTACGCCGCTCATAGGATCCACAACAGTTATAGAGAACTATGACGGCCACCCAAAGCTCGTCAAGGTCTCATTTGACTACAAAGGAGCTGAGGTTAGCCCCAGGCAGGGAACTGGAAGCGACTCGTATACCTACAAGGTGACAGCTCTTGGAAGCTATCAGGACAACATAACCCTCCAGGTCGGGCCTTCAAGAGATGGCCCATGGACGGATCTTAAGTCCAGGCAGTACTCGACTCCCGGAGTCTCGCAGGTCCTGACCTGGGAGAACCAGAGCCTGAGCTTCGACTTCAACGTCGGATACTATAGATTCTCCGGACGGAAGCAGTCGAACGTCTTCGAGGGCCCCTTCTGGCCTGTAACACTTAGCTATTCCAACAACAGCGTAAATCCAGTAAAAGGTCTCTCAGATGAGCCTTTCACTTACATCCTTGACCTAAACGCCTCTAAGAGCATAGATGTGGTCCTGAACGTCCTGGATGTGAACAGCAAGACCTTCATTCCTGCTGGAAGGCTGACCTACAAGAACGCTTCGAGATGGCAGACTTTGAAGTGGGAGAACGTCCACCCAAGCGAGATCGCGGGCTCTGAGGGCTCGTCTTTCTACTACTTCGAGTTCTATTACGTGGGCTCGGAGACGCCTTTCAGCTCGACCTATGAGCAGGATAACAGCTACTTCCGCGGCCCTGAGATAGTTGTGGTCAACTTCAGAAACGCCACAGTTACCCCAGGAAACGGCAGCTCGCTTACGCCTTACACCTACTGCGTCGACGTAGTGACGTCGCTCCCAGTATGCGATATAGACTTGCAGACATCGGCCACAGGCTCTTCGCTTTGGAAGTCCCAGGGGATAACGACCTACGACGGCAGCAGCAAGAGGATCTGCTGGTCTGATGTCGTGCTCGACTCAGACCTCAAGGGCGAGATGAAATACAGGTTCATCCGGGTCGGCTCAACTCCTGAGGAGTACCAGGGGCCATCGCTTGAGACGATCGACGTCACATCCTGGGTCGAGCCCAGCAATGCCTCATTAGGGTACACGACCACAGCTCCAATTCAGGAGAAGCACACCTATGTGGCAGAGATTGCCAAAGCTGGAACCCACGAGCCCATGCTCGTAAGCCTGGAGGTCTTTGACCCGGCGAAGAGCAGCTGGATCCCAGCAGGGCAGCAGAGGTATGACTTCTCACATAGGTACCTCAATTTCACACTGGACGCCCTTCCATTCACCTCGCTCTTCCTGAATGAATCGAAGTACAGGTTCCTCAGCGATGATAAGGTGCTTGGAGAGTTTTCGGGTCCCGCAGTAGATGTCAACTTCAGAAACCTGAGCTACAGCGTCAAGGATGACAAGTACACGTATATGGTAGATGTGCGCTCGTCTCAGAAGAGCATTGGCATAGACTTGATCTACACCGTAGATGGAGTCACGTGGTTTGAGGCAAACGACGTCAAGCCTTACGCTTCAGACAGCGCAGAGTGGAAGAAGATCACGTGGTCCGATAAGGACTGGTACTCGAAGATAGATGCCATAGCAGTCAGGGAGGATAAGCTGTGAGTGTAAGAAAGCTTCTGGTAGCAGCGGTCCTTGTGCTGCTGCTCTTCTCGTTCTTGGCAGCGGCGCTGGATGTTTCGCCCCCTAAGTCCAGCTCCAGCAAGAGCAGCTCCTCGTCCTCATCATCTTCGTCTGTCACAACGACTTCAGGCCACTCTTCAAAGAGAATTGTGAACCTGGAGCTCGACGATTTCCTGGCCTACGTGGAGAAGTGGAACCAGGAGGCGAGCAAGGACAAGTCGAAGAAGAAGGAGTTCGACAGGGTCAGGTCTTTACTCTACAATCCAGGGAGCATAGAGAACTACACAAGGCCTGCAGTCCAGATAGCCTATAATGGGGACACAAACATCACCCGCGGCCAGGAGATAGAGGTTATGGCCTATGTCTGGAACAAGAACCCTGAGGCTCTCCGGTCTAACCTGAACCTCTGGCTGGAGGCCAGGTGGCCCGGTTCAGACGACTTCGAGACAGTGGCCGACCTCCAGCCCAAGGTCATTTTGAAGAACGAGTACGACAAGACCACGGGATCAGTGATCAGGAGGTGGTCCAACATAACTCCTTTCGAGGACATCAAAGCCACGGGCACAGTCGAGATGAGGATCAAGGTTGACGACCAGCACTCCATCTACGAGTCCTCGGATCAGCTGAAACTGACGCTGAAGAACAATGCCGCCAACATGACGAACTTGAGCCTTATAGGTCCAGATCCTGCGAGGTATAGCGATCCTCTGATCTACAGGTCAAACGTGACAGACCTTGATGGTGACATGGTGAACGTCACACTGCACATTCTGGACGGCAACGGCACAGAGATCTCCAGCGCTCCACAGGAGGTCAAGCCTGGAACAGTGGACTTCAGGTCAGCCGAGTACGGGTTCTTTGGAGAGGACGATGCGGGAAAGAGCTTCCAGTATTACTATACCTATAGCGATGGATTAAACAGCTCCAATACCACCATCATGCCAGGCCCGAGGTTCAAGCCAAGCCCTAAGATCGAGGTCAGCAACCTTGAGGTTGTCCCTGAAAGCGCTAACGCTTACTGGTGGCAGAGGTATAACTTCAGCGTCCAGGTCAGGAACCCTTCATCAGATGAGGTGAAGGTGAGCTTGATCACCTCCACTCCTGCAAACCCTGAGAAGTTCATAGGCGAGCAGGTGGTCATGCCGGGAGAGGAGAAGACTGTCTCCTTCGTCGCATATCCCTTCGATGTGTCAGACTGCAACTGCACCTTTAGCTACTCCTTCAGGTACTCGGCGCCGGATCAGTACGGAGCCGACCAGAATGGGACTCTGGGGATGACGGTAAGCCCCAAGCTCGTGAAGTATCCTATATACTCGCCCTGGATGATGGTCAATATCGTGCTTCTGATCCTGATACCCATAGTTCCAATCATCGCCCGCCGGTTCTCGATTAGCATTCCTTCTCTTGGAGGAGGAAATCTCAGCAAGGGCTTGACGAAGCGCTTCAACAAAAAGGGAGGCGATTGAGATGCCCACAGGTATCAATCAGAGCCTGCTTTCTGGGCTGTCGGAGATGCACGCGGGCCAGATATCGGAGGCCTTTATTGGACCGCTGTCGAGCCTCAGGTCTGCAGCTCCCACAATAATTCTGGCTCTGTTGGTGCTGGGGCTGGTGGCCCATTTGGTGTATGCGAATCGCATTTACAGCAAGGTGGCAAATCTCTCAGATGGCCAGGTTCCCAAGGATAAGCTCTTCAGCGGACTTTCCATTCCTCAGGGCCCGACATTCGACTCTCTGGCTGAGAGTTCCTGGATGCTCATGTTCGTGGCCATAGCGTACTACCTGTTTCTGACTCCCTCAATCTTCAAGAGCTTCAACTACTTCCAGGTCCCTGAGCTTGCCTCAAGCTCCTGGGGCTTCTTCATATTCGGGCTTTGTGCTATGGTTTTAGGCTATCTTGCCTCCAATCCCATACGCACGGCATACAGGATCTACGAGATCTCAGGCAAGATGAAGAAGGGGATAATGCTGGCGTATCTTCCTCTGGCGATCTCAATTCTCTCATCGGCATATGTGGGGACGACGTACCCTGATTTGAGCTCAGGCCTGTCCCAGATTGCTGGGGATGTGGCCGTCGTCAGCCTCGTCCTCTCATTGGTGCTGCTTCTCTCTCCATTTTACGTGGGCGCATTGAAGGTGATCAGATGACTTTGTGCACAGTGGGCATTGGCGGCTGCGGTGGAAATGTCTCAGAGAAAGTTCTGGCCAACCAGGATGTGACCTTAGCAGGCGTCTCAATGGGCGATCACATCTGCCTTGGAGGAATCAAGGGCATCTGGATCGAGGCCGATGCGAGCGAGACTGCCAAGCTCAAATCGTTCAGACGTTTTGATCAGGGTGCCAGGGAGTATCATCCTTTCTTTTTCATACCCATGGAGGCACTGCGCTCTGATTCCAACACATCCCAGATAATGCAGCAGAAGTATGGCTATGACTTAAAAAAGCAGGGCTTTCACAGGCAGGCCGAGTTCCTTAAGGCTGTATTCGAGATCTTCGACATGGACAGGGACCTGAAAAATGCTGCTCTTGAGGAGTACAAGTACGATAATCCCATCCTGAGGAGCACCTGGAGCTGTATTCGGCCTTACACCACTATGGCCGATAGCAAAAGCTCAGATAAGTGCGACGGCATACTCTTCATAGTTTCCCTTGGCGGAGGAACCGGCACAGGCTTCATCAATCCCATCACCAAGTACATCAGGGCTGAGAGGCGCGCCTTTCCTATATTCGTCTTAGCAGTTCTCACAGAAGAAGGGCTGGACAAGCAGCAGAACGCAAAGGAGGCAAAGAGGAACATGGGAGCTGTGATCTCCATGTACGACCTGCTTGGAAAGAAGAAGGATCAGGGAGTAGATGGCCTGATTCTCGTTGACAACCAGATCCTCTTCGAGAAGTTCGGCGCTGGGAACTTCTCCAGGATGGACAGGTACATCAGCCAGGCTATGTCTCCTTTGCTTGCCTCCAGAAGCTACCCTGGCGAGGACACGACGAGCCTTCCCATCAGGACGAACTTCATAGAGATGGTCGAGTTTCCGCCGATACTCGTTCCGTGCTACAGCCAGGGAAATAGCGGCTCCAAAGAAGACGATCTGGTTAAGAAGGCATTGGTAGAAGGAAGGCTCTTTGGGTGCGACCCGAAGAAGGCCGACAGGGCTTTCGTCTTCTCCAGAGGTTTTTTGAGCGCCTCAAAGCTCAAGGAGGCCGTATCACTCCAGACCGGTCTGGATACGGAGAGGATAAGCGTATGGAGAAAGCTCAGCTGCGAGAGCAGTGAGGTCCTTGTGCTCCTCAGGAACCCCTATGGCACTCCAGGCGCCCACAATGTCAAGGGCACGCTTGAGAACAGGGTTCACAGGATTATGACAAATGCCCTGCGCTACATGGACGAATCAGAGGGTGAGATAATCTCCTCAGGGATTCCGAAGAGGACTGAAGAGGCACTGAGGAACTACTTCTATGGAAAAGAGGGCATGAAGAAGAAGATCCAGGACGCTATGGCCAGAGTAGAGCGCGGTGAGAAGCCCATCTTCCAGGATGAGCTCAGGATCTTCGGAAGCGCCCAGTTCTGCATGAACGATTTGAGCGGTCCTGAGAGCCTGGCAAAGACGATACTCTCCTCCCAAGATCCGCTCTCCAGCTATATCACGTCGACCATGAGCGAAGGGTCGCGCCAGAAGCTGGAGGCCATGCTAAAAGATGAGGGCCAGAATGGCAATGGCGAGTCCAGAAAGAACGAGCTTACCCTAGCACTGGTAGACGAGCTGAACAACTTGATCCAGGGGCCATCTCTCTATGACCCGGAGAGGTTCTCCAGCGTCAGGCTGACCAAGGAGACCGAGGAGATGGCAAAGCAGGTGCTGGAGAATGACGAGCTCATGCTCTTCAACAGGCAGCTTCTGGAGGAGGCTTATCCGCAGGAGCTAACTCCGCTGCAGCCAAGAGCAGGGCTTCTTGGAGAAGAGCAGATAAGGCCAATTGTGGAGAAGATACTGGCTGAGAAAGGGGTAATTAAGGGCTAAGAGAACTATCGTTTTTTTGCATTTTTCTTTGCCTCGTTTTACTTTGGTTTTTCTTTGCCTTATTTTCGTTAACTGCCACTTCGCATCTATCATCAGCTGCCGATGCACCTGATGCACTTCTCATCCTCGCCTGTGGAGTCGCACCCTTCCGGATATCTGTTCCTCAGACCTTCATAGTCCACCTGGTATATCTGGCATCCTTCTATCTCTCCAAAGAGGTTGTCTTCTGTCAGAATGTTGTCGCTGCTGTGGTTTGCAAGCACTATTGCGTCGTGGGCCTTCTGTATCCCGTTTCCGCCAATGGTATTGTTATTTGAGCCCTTGAGGTATATTCCGAACTTGGAGCTTGAGACTGCGTTGTATCTTATGGCGCAGCTGGATGAGTTGATGAGGTAGATGCTTATGTTGCTGCTCTGCAGAACCTCGTTTGCCTTGATGTCAGATGAGATGCAGTTCCTGAGGACTATTCCATAGCTTGGGCCCGATATCAGGTTCAGGCTGATGTTGCAGCCTCTGGAGGAGCCCAGGTATACGCCTATCTCCTTGGATTTTATCCCCAAGTTAACCAGAGCGACGCCATCTGAGGCGACGTTCACACCGTATCTATCCCCCTGAATTATGGTGCTGTTCCTGTCTTCGCCAACAAGGATCAGAGGCTTGTCCACGACCACGCTCTCAGCATAAATCCCGTTAGTGATTGCCACCATGCCTCTCTCTGTGGCGTTGTCAACCGCCTGCTGAATTGTGGGGTATATGTGCTTGCCTGGGTCCGGCGATATGCTGCTGACGTATACCACTGCGTCTTCTGGAGGAATCGAGATCTCTGGGCTTTCAACGCTGTCATTTGCTGTTATGTTGCTGCCATCCGTTAAAGCGGTGCCACTGCCATTGGTTGACTCGACATCCTGAGCCTTAGAAGTTGGAGTCTGACCAGTTGAAGTCTGA
>CAZXDN010000049.1:8972-20533 GCA_964639235.1 uncultured Methanotrichaceae archaeon
AGTCTGACCAGTTGAAGTCTGAGCTTCTTGGGCCTGATCTGTGCTCGTATTGGCTGGCGAAGAGCTGCCGATTGAAGAGCTATCATCTCGTGAGCTTTCCAGTGGGAGGCCTTCGGCTGATGAGCTTTCAGGCAGGCTGGAATCGAGGACCTCAATTACGTTTGTGGCTGTGGAACCTGTGCCTTCCGAGTTCTCCTCATCTGCCTTCTCTTCAGCATCCCGGCCTTCAGTAGTCTGGCCCTGGGTCTGAGTGCTTTCTGTGGTGCTGCCTGCTTTGCCATCACTGATATTTGCCTCAGCCTCATTCGGATAAGTGATCAAGATGTCGTCGATCCAGCCTCTGCCCTGCCACCTCTTTGTTTGGCCGGTCTTGGTGACCCTCCACTCGATCTTGTAAGCCTTCTGGGAGTCAAGGTAGTAGGGCCCGAACTCTTTCCACTCAGAAGAGTTATCGCTTGAGTTGTAGACTCCTTTCTCTATGCTGTCGACTAAAAACGAGAGCTTTCCATCCACATTCGGTGTGGCGTTTGACCTCCACCAGAAGCTCACATTCGCAGGACCGTTGACCTCTCTGCACAGGCTGCTGAACACACCTACCTTGAGGTCTCCTGAGATCATGGATGAGCTTTCGTTATGATGCTCAGCGCTGTCGATGCTCCAGCTGTGGCCCCCGCAGCTCTCAAAGCCCGATAGATCGCCGGACTCGAAGTTGTAGGACTCTTTGCACTGAGCAGGCAAAAAGGCCAGAAAAAGAGCGCATACGACACAAAAAACGCATACAGCATAAAATATACTTTGAACTCTCCCCACTCTTGGACCGAAGGCTCCCATTCTCTATCACCTTTACCTGATGCATCTTTATCTGATGCTTTGGGCAGCGCTCTGAGGTATCAGCCACAATCCTTCCTCAGGGTGAAGCCTTGAGAACTGCAGGCTGGAGTTGTACATTATTCCCTTATAATACTCTTCTTCTGGCGCTATCTTTCCCAGGTGAACGAAGTTCAAGTTTTTATCTATGACTGTGGCCTCGACTGCCACATATCTATCTTCCTGGTATGGGTATTTCACGGCAACCCACATATGGGCCCCAAGAGGGTCTTCTTCGCAGCTGAACATGAGGACTGCGTCGTATCCGCTGGACTCAAGTATCTCCCAGCAGACCTGAGATACGTTAGAGCAATCGAAGTTGGACTTGTCGTACCTCTCGCCGTAGCTGTGCTGGTCCAGAACAGACTGAAGCTCTTTAGCCCATGACTGGTTCATATCATCGGGCTTTTCAAGCTCCACCAGCCTTGGAGCCTCGCAATCCTTCAAAACATAGCTGCCAGCATCAAATCCAGATACGTCTTCCAGATCGGCTGCATTTTTTTCGGCCAGGTCAGAAAGATTATCGCAGACTATTCCATTGATCTCATCTGGCCAGACAAGTGCGCCTATCGCCCTCCAGGGCTCAGAGGGGTTGATCGAGATCACCTGCCACAGCCCGGATGGGTCGAGGACGATTACGGAGATTATACCGTTAAACTGGATCAGCCTGGCATCGTAGCCGCTCTTCTTCAAAACGTCGAGAACTGCGCTTGGCCTCAAAATGACGTCCTCTGGCCTATCGATTGAGATAGTCTCCTCTGAGATCAGGCTGTATCCTCTGGCGCCTGTGGAGAGAATGTGCGAGACCTGGATATGGAGGACGCTTGGCTGGATCATGGAAGAGCCGTTGTAGTGGTAGCTGGAGAGCAGGTCCTGGAGCAGAACCGCCCATTTATCATCCGCAGTCTTTCTTGGCGCAAGCTCCTGGCTTCTCGCCTCAGTGTCTGAAAATCCGCTGAGCAGACCTATGAAGAGCAGATCGCCTTCTGAGGTGTTGTTATCGAGCATGGACATCGACGCCATGAACAGCCTGTCTGAGGCTTTCGACTTCCAGGCTGCAAGCCATCTCTTGGATTGGCATCCCTTGAATGCATAGGTCAGGTTCATTGTCTGTGCCTGAGAAGAGCTGCTCACCTGATAGGAGCTGCTCACCTGAAAGGAGCTGTTCACCTGATAGGAGCTGTTCACCTGAGGCGAGCTATTCGCCTGAGGAGAATCAAGCGCGGTGCTACCAAACGCAATACTGCCAGGCGCAATACTATCAAGTGCATTGCTGCCAAGCGGGATGCTGCCATAATCTCTTTTCAGAACCGATACCTGGTCTCCATCATATGCCTCTGCAGCTTTGTTCAGGCAGACCTCCGGGTCGATGCCTGGGTCTCTCATCCACACCAGTGAGAATCTGGCCGACTGGTTGGAGATGTCCAGGCTTCCAGACGGCCAGCTGCCGGAAGTGGTCACTGTCCAGCCATCCGGATATTCCAGGGCAAAGCCGCAGTCTCCCTGGTCCAGCTCTGCTGCGAGGGATGTCTGCCACAGCGCGAATAGAGCAAATGCTCCAAAAAAGATGGCTCTATCTAACCTCACAAGACGATCTCCATCATGTCGTGGCCCAGAGGCCATTTCTTGATGGCTATGTCATGAGGTGGGTAGAGATGGCTCAGGTGTGTGAGCACCACGTCTTTTGCCCCGATCTTCTCTGCCAAAGAGATGGCCTCCTCGGCGTTCATGTGCTTGTTGATCTTGTATCCAGGCGGGGTGATGGCATCTGCCAGGAGAAGGTCGGGCTTCATCATGACCTCCAGGCTCTCTTGTGGAATATCGCTATTTGTGTCGCTGGTGATGACCAGCTTCTTATCGCCATCTTTTATCATGACCCCGGCGGTCTCAATGGTCGGGTGGTTCACCTGGAAGAGTGTGAACTCCAGGCCCACAAGCTCGAAGGGCTGATAGGCACATACGTCGTGGCGCACTGGGTTTAAGAAGTACAGGTAGTTCAAGATGTAGTCCATTGTGCCCCTTGTGGCGTAGACGTCGACGTGATTCTGGACCCTGTGGAAGTCGCCAAACCCGGCATAGTGATCGTAGTGGGCATGGGTCCAGATGGCTGCGTCCACCTGGCTTATGTCCTTTTTCAGAAGCTGCCAGCGCAGATCCGGGCTTGTGTCCACGAGAACCCTGCCCTCATCCGACTCCACGAGCACAGAGAACCGAAGCCTCCTGCTCCTTCCACCCATGAGGGCATCTGTGCACGCAGGGCACTTGCACCCTATCTTGGGAGTGCCTATGGCATCTCCAGTTCCAAGGAGGGTTATCTTCATGCAGCTATGCTCCGCTTGTAGTCAGAGACCCTCTGGCAGAAGTCCTCTACTGACCTGAGCATGTCTTCCTGGTCTATCTTCTTTCTGTCCTGCAAAAGTGCATTGAGCACTGCCTCTCTCACCACCAGGCGCAGGTCTGACCCTGAGAAGTCCTCTGTGAGCTCTGCCAGCTCCCTGGTATCAATATCCGCGTCTATCCTGGCGAGGATCTTGTCCAGGATCCTCCTCCTCATCTCCGAGTCAGGCAGAGGGAAGTTCAGGACCTTGTCGAACCGCCTCCAGGCTGCGTAGTCCAGGAGCTGGGGATGGTTTGTGGCGGCGATTAAGAGAACTCCGTTCTCCACAAGGCTGACGTCATCTATCGCCTTGAGAAGTGTGTTGACCGCCCGCTTTATGGCTCCGTGCTCATCAGACGTCCTGGTCTTGGCCACGAAGTCGAACTCGTCTATGAAAAGGATGCACGGATTGAGCTTCTTTGCAAGCTCGAAGACCTTGTCTATGTTCTTGGAGGTCTCGCCCAGGTACTGGCTGGTGATCATGGAGAGCCTCACCTCAACTATCGGCAGCCCAAACCAGTTCGAGAGGGCTCTCGCAGTGGACGTCTTGCCGGTTCCTGGCGGCCCCACAAACAGGAGCTTGCCGATATCGTAGAGGCCTATCTCTCGAAGGTATGCCCTGTACTCCAGCGCCTTGGAGGTCTTCTCGATCTCTGCCTTCTGCTCTTCGTTCAGGACCAGATCATCGATCCTGTCCCTGACGTCTTCTGGGGCAATTATGTTTACGAGCTTCAGCAGATCTTCAGCTTCTTTGTTGTCGGCACAGAGCTCCTTGATCTTGGCGTCGATCCACTCCCTATCTGAGTAGCGGGGCTTGTTCCTGCTCTTGGCCTCCTCGTAGCTGACGTCGAGCGAATCGTAGTTCTCGTAAAAGTAAGCCAGAGTGGGGTTTGACATGATCCTCTCGATGGTCCCTTTGTGGGCAAACCACTTGGCTCCTATGTCAAAGACCGTCAATCGGAGCTGTGACCCGAACTCCTCAAGGTCTACGAAGGGCAGCTCCTTGATTATCGGCTTGACGTTTTCTAAGCCATAGATCTTCTCAATATCCGAGCTGGTGACGTATACCGGCCTCTTAACTGATTTTGTGGCTGTGTCGAAGTAATGCTTCCTGATCTTGGGCGGCAGATCGTCTTCTGTGAGGCTTGGAGATCTGTTGTATATGTCCGCAGTTAAAAGCAGCTCCGCGACGTCTATTGCACCAGGTTTCTCGGAACCCATCATCAAAACTCCATCAGGCTGAAGACTATCGATTGCGTATATAAAGAGATAAACTTTTCCCATGTCGTTTTCGCGAAGCTCCGTCGTTAGCTTTATCAATCATTAGGGATTAACCCCCCAGAACCGGCTTTGGGTAAAAAGCCGTCTGGTGATTGATATGTATGCGTGGGATCGCTTTATCTGGTAGAGTCCGATTTCTCGACACTACACTTCGCGATGGCGAACAGACTCCGGGAGTTTCTCTTGGCCCAGAAGAGAAGCTTTCTATCGCTCGCAACTTGGATGCTCTGGGCGTGCAGGTTATAGAGGCTGGGTCTGCGATGACCTCTGAGGGTGAGCGCAGATCCATAAAAGAGGTCGCTTCTTCGGGGTTAAATGCTGAGATCTGCAGCTATGTGCGTGCTCTTGCTTCAGATATCGATGTTGCCTTAGGCTGCGATGTGGACTCGGTTCATCTGGTCGTGCCCGTGTCGGATCTTCACATAAAGTGCAAGATGAAGTCCGACAGGGGATCGGCCCTGAGGACTGCAGTTGAGGTGACAGAGTATGCCAAGGATCACGGCCTCATCGTCGAGCTGAGCGGCGAAGACGCAAGCCGCGCAGACCTGGACTACCTCGAAGGCCTGTACATGGCTGGGATAGACGCCGGGGCAGACAGACTCTGCTTCTGCGATACAGTGGGTGTGCTGGTGCCTGAGGTTGCGGGCCAGATCTTTTCGAGGCTCTCGACACTGAAGGCGCCTATAAGCATCCACTGCCACAACGACTTCGGGATGGCGACGGCCAACACCATAGCCGCCCTGAAGGCAGGCGCTTCGCAGGCGCACGTCACTGTCAACGGAATAGGAGAGCGCTCAGGAAACGCCAGCCTGGAAGAGGTGGTCATGACCCTGGAATCCCTTTACAAGGTGGACACTGGGATAAAATGCAAGGATCTATACCAATTATCCAGGATGGTTTCGCGCATGACCGGGCTTCCTCTGGCTCCCAACAAGTCAATTGTTGGCGAGAACGCCTTCACACACGAGGCCGGGATACACGTCCACGACCTGCTGAAGGACACATCGACCTACGAGCCGATGCACCCTGAGACCGTGGGGAGGAAGAGGAGGATAGTGCTTGGAAAGCATGCTGGCCGAGCATCTGTAGAGCTAGCTTTAAAAGAGTTTGGCATAAGCGTCACAGAGGATCAGCTCTCAGAGATCGTCTTGAGGGTAAAAGAGCTTGGCGACAAGGGCAAGAGGGTATCGGATGCCGATCTTCAGACCATAGTGGACACGGTGCTCTCTACAGGCAAGGAGCCCAAGGCCAGGCTTAAAGAGCTAACCGTAGTTTGCGGTAACACTGTAACGCCAACTGCAAGCATAAGAGTCATGCTGAACGGAAAAGAGAAACTGGAAGCAGGAACGGGCGTAGGTCCAGTGGATGCCGCCATAAACGCAATATACAGGGCGATATGCGGCATCGCAGACGTTCGCCTGGAAGAGTACCATGTGGACGCAGTAACAGGCGGCACTGATGCGTTGGTTGAGGTTTGGGTAACCATGGCGATGGCTGACAGGAAGATAACTGCCAGAGGTGCAGGTGCAGACATAATACTGGCATCGGCTGAGGCTGTGCTCGAAGGCATAAACCGGCTGATGCAGCTTGAGGAGGAGAAGTTAAATGGGTAAGATGACCGGGGCAGAGGTTCTATTGGAGTGCCTGAGAAGAGAGGGTGTAGACGTAGTTTTTGGCCTGCCTGGCGGCGTACTACTGCCCCTATATGACGCCATCTATCGCTCTGACATCCGCCATATCCTCGTCAGGCACGAGCAGGGCGCAGCTCACATGGCAGATGGATATGCCAGGGCCACTGGAAAGGTGGGCGTGTGCATAGCCACTTCAGGTCCTGGCGCCACAAACCTGGTAACAGGAATTGCCAACGCCTACATGGACTCAGTTCCTATGGTGGCGATAACCGGCCAGGTAAACACCTTCCTGATTGGGAAAGACGCCTTCCAGGAGGCGGACATAACTGGAATTACGCTTCCCATAACCAAGCACAATTACCTGCTCAGGAGCGCCAAGGACATATCCAGGGTCTTCCGCGAGGCGTTCTACATAGCAAGGAGCGGTCGGCCGGGCCCGGTTCTCATCGACCTTCCGAGGGACGTCACTGTAGAACAGGTGGAGTTCGACTGGCCTGAGGTGAAGCTTCCTGGGTACCACCCTTCAGTTGACGTTCACCAGATGCAGATCAAGAGGGCGGCAGGCGCGCTGATGGCTGCAGAGAGGCCTGTGATATATGCAGGCGGCGGAGTCAGGTACGCAAACGCCCACGTTGACCTCTTCAACCTCGCAACCAAGATCAACGCACCAGTGACCACGACTCTAATGGGCGTGGGATGCTTCCCGGAGGACCATCCACTCTCCCTTGGGATGCTTGGGATGCATGGGACCAAGTACGCCAACTACGCCATCCAGCAGTCTGACATGATACTGGCTGTTGGAGCCAGGTTCGATGACCGCGTCACAGGGAAGATATCGAGCTTTGCTCCCCACGCCAAGATAATTCACATGGACGTCGACCCTGCTGAGATAGGAAAGAACGTCAGGGTGGACATACCAGTCGTCGGAGACGCCAAGAAGGCTCTTGAGGCCCTGGTTAAAGAAGTCCAGCCAAAGCCCGTCTCTGCCTGGGTTGAGAAGGTGCTGCAGTGGAAGGCTGACCATCCCCTGAGGTACATCCCGGACATGAACATAATCAAGCCGCAGTATGTGATAGAGAAGCTCTGCGAGCTTGCGCCCGATGCCATCATAACTACAGAAGTTGGCCAAAACCAGATGTGGGCAGCCCAGTTCTTCGTGCACAAAGACCCGCACAAGTTCATCTCTTCTGGAGGCCTGGGCACAATGGGATATGGGTTTCCAGCAGCCATCGGCGCCAAAATGGGGTGTCCTGAGTGCGAGGTCATAGACATAGCAGGAGACGGAAGCTTCCTCATGAACAGCCAGGAGCTAGCGACAGCAGTCGTCAACGACATACCTGTCAAGGTGGCAATACTCAACAACGGGTGCCTGGGCATGGTTCGTCAGTGGCAGGAGCTCTTCTTCGAGAGGAGGTACTCGGCCACCATTCTCGGACGGACGAGCCCTGACTTCGTCAAGCTTGCAGAGGCCTATGGCGCTCTGGGGCTTAGGGCCACAAAGCCTTCAGAAGTCGAACCTGTGATTAGAGCGGCTCTTGCATCTGACAGGCCAACAATCATGGACTTCATAGTCAACCCCGCAGAGAAGGTCTCACCAATGGTGCCTGCAGGAGAGACGATAAGCGAGATCATGGAGCTTGAGTGGTGTGAGGAGTCGGACATCAGCCACCTGGAGGGCATATACTCGAAGGCTCACAGGGAAATCCTCGGCCAGGGGGAGTGCTAGATGCAGCATACCATTGCGGTCATAGTGGAGAACAAGTCAGGCGTGCTGACAAGGATCGCAGGCCTCTTCAGCCGGCGGTCCTTCAACATTCACAGCCTATCAGTAGGCGTCACTGACAACCCGGATTACTCCAGGATGACCATCTGCGTTGAAGGTGACGAAGTTGTCCTCGAGCAGGTGATAAAGCAGCTCTCTAAGCTCATAAACGTCATAAGGGTGAGCGAGCTTCTTCCTTCAGAGTCCGTGGAAAGAGAGCTGGCCATAATCAAGGTGAGCGCAGACAAGGAGACCAGGCCTGAGGTCATGCAGCTGGTGAACGTTTTCAGGGCCAAGATCATCGACGTCTCTCATAGGTCGGTGATAATCGAGGTTACTGGAAGCACCCAGAAGATAGATGCAATGGAGAAGCTGCTGCGCCAGTTCGGCATAAAGGAGATGGCCAGGACCGGAAAGATCTCGATGACCAGAGGATCGAAGGTAGTCAAGGCTTGAGTTCTGGGACCAGGGCAAAAGGCAATTGTGTGGCCCAAACCTGATACCTGAAACAGATGCTCGAATCTGATACCTGAAACAGATGCTCGAATCTGATACCTGAAACAGATGCTCGAATCTGATACCTGAAACAGATGCTCAAATCAGATAGCCTGACTGACTCAGGGCTTCTAAGGCGAAGCCTCTGGGCCTATTTTATTCGCAAGCGAGGCACTTGAGCATTGGGTCTCAGAAAATGATTGGAAATGATTGGAAAACGATATATAATAAGGTTGATCTAGGAGAGAAGGCGAGAAAATGGTAAAAGTATATTACGATAAGGATGCAGATCTGAGGGTGCTGAAGGACAAGACCATAGCCATAATCGGCTACGGCAATCAGGGACGTGCACAGGGCTCTAACCTGAAGGATTCTGGCCTGGAGGTCATAGTTGGAGCGCGCCCTGGGTCCAAGTCCTGGAAGATGGCTGAGGAAGACGGCATAAAGGCCATGATCATTCCAGAGGCGGCAAAGGCTGCCGATTTCATCCAGATCCTACTTCCTGATGAGGTTCAGTCCAAGGTCTACAGGGAAGACATAGCTCCTTATCTTGAGGATGGGAACATTCTCGGATTCTCACATGGATTCAACATTCGCTACTTCCAGATTGTGCCCCCGAAGTTCGTGGACGTCGTGATGGTGGCTCCAAAGAGCCCAGGCCACATGGTCAGGAGGCAGTACCAGGATGGCAAGGGCGTGCCCTGTCTCTATGCTGTTGAGCAGGACCACTCTGGGGACGCAAAGAAGATCGCCCTGGCATATGCAAAGGGAATTGGCGGCACAAGAGCTGGTGTGCTGGAGACCACGTTTACTGAGGAGACAGAAAGCGACCTCTTCGGAGAGCAGGTGGACCTCTGCGGAGGCGTCACCGAGATGGTCAAGGCTGCCTTCGAGACTTTGGTAGATGCAGGATACCAGCCTGAGATCGCCTACTTCGAGGCCTGCCACGAGCTCAAGCTCATAGTGGACCTGATCTACGAGGGCGGGTTCATGAACATGTGGAATGCAGTTTCCAACACAGCCGAGTACGGAGGCATGACCCGCGGCCAGAGGATCATCAACGAGGAGTCGCGCGAGGCCATGAGGGAGATCCTCTCAGAGATCCAGACAGGCCAGTTCGCCACTGAGTGGGTGCTCGAGGCCCAGGCCGGGCTTCCTGTGAAGAAGTCTCTGGAGAAGATGGAGGCAGAGCATCCAATCGAGCAGGTCGGAGCAGAGCTGCGAAAGATGATGCCCTGGCTTGGGAAGAAGTAAGGAAGAAGCAACAGTGCTGGAGCAGTGCTGGGAGAATCTCCTGGCATGCCATTCCAGCTTCTTTCCATCTTTCTTTTTTAGACCATTTTCTTTTTGCATTTTTTTGTTTTATCTGGTCATTCGAGCCTATCGGATCTTGGGTCTATCAGATCTCAGGCCTAATCTCAGGCCTAAGCCTGACCATCGATAAAGCCGACTGCATGGCTCTCCTTCAGTGCGAGCTTCAGCTGATCCTGGTCAAGCTTTGAGGCGTTTCTGACCAGGGCCGGGCTCAGGTGGCTGGCCTTCTTGAATGTGGCCCTGTCTATCTCTCCTGTGGGCTCAAGGCCCATGCTGTTTTGCAGTGCGAGGATGTCTTCTCTCTTCAGCTCACCTATTCTTGTGCGGTCTAGAGTGCCTGGGTTCCAGAGCCTTGAGCTGAGCTGCTTGCATACAGGAGTGATGGCCTCAGGTCCCCAGCCTTTGTCGAACAAGATCCAGGGGGCGTGGGGAGCAGGGCACTTCAGCGTTCCTACGCCTTTAAGCTCGTAGTCAGCTGGGTCAACTCTGTTTCCAGGAGGCTCGAACCTGTCGAAGTGGAACTTAGGGGGAATTGAGGGATAGCTGGCGTGCTTTCCCTCAGACCAGAAGATGATTGCGCCTTTCTTCTTGTCCTTGACTGGGATGTAGGTGCTTGAGTCGAAGGCTGTGCCCTCGTGGGCTGCGAAGTAGGCCTCCCTGGATTCGAAGCCCTCCGGATCAGTCTCTCCTTTGGGGCCGACGACCAGGATGGCGCTCCTCTCTGTGTCCCACCTGTGGCGCGAGAGGATTCCAAGGATGCCTCCTGTATCCCAGTCCCATATCGAGAGGTAGTTTATCTCGTATGCATCAATGTCTGCAGCCGTCTCCAGCTTCAGGGCTGAGCAGTAGATGTAAGGCTTCCAGGAGGGGTGGGCAAGCCTGATCCTGGGCTCAAGCCTCGGCTCCAGCTCAGCGAGGTATTGGCCCTCGTCTGAGGAGGATACGTAGACAGGAGCAAACCTGCGCGCAATTCTATCCTCAAGGCTCTCTGCAAAAGCATCTGGCATTGAGGTTAATTGGCATCAAAAATTTAAATATTTTTCTTTTTGAAGCGGCAGATATTGGAAAGCAAAGTTTATATCATAGGAAGAAGATCCGTGTTGGGCTGAGATGGTCAGCCGGGCCATGGAACCCGTGGCACGTGATAAACAATTATAACATAAAACCCAAACAACTACATCGCAGGAGGGAGGTGCAGTTCCAGGAGCGCGGCCTTTGAGCTGCGTTCCGGGGGCTGTGAAAAAATTATCTATGGCGGAAAGTTGTACTGATTTATGTGTCCCTGTATATTTAAACAATCAAATTGTGTTTGATCTACTTGCGATGCTTGAGGATGGGTTTTCTCAATTATCTTCGGTTAAAACATCTGCAATTGATTCTAACAGCCAAAAAGTGAATTTGAATGGCTCTATTGGAGGGCGTGTGCTAGATCTAATAGGAGTCTCTCTAAAGGGAGACTATGGAAAAGAAAAAGGATCTCAAGAAACAACTGAAACTTCAAACGAGAAAATTCATACGCCTGCCTCACTATTCTCAAAGCTTAGAACCAAATTAAATAGAGATAACCTAATCAACAAAGTTAAGACTGCTGAGGAAATCGATCTGTTACAATGTGGTGAATTAGTTGAACTTCCGGCTATTTTAAAGAAAATCTCTTTAATAGATACAATTGAGGGAATAAAACGGTTAATGGAAATTGCAGTTTTATTTGCTAACCAGGAATCTACTGAAACAAAGGGCAAAAAACATAAAAATGAGAAAGTTTCAGACAATCAACAGCAAATTGTAATTAAGCAAATTAATGGATTTCTGGAAGCTCTAACACAATCGAACT
>CAZXDN010000050.1:0-8596 GCA_964639235.1 uncultured Methanotrichaceae archaeon
AAGCCCCTGCCACTCAAGCCCAATGTAGACGAGGCAATAGCAAATGCGCCAAGCGTCCAAAATGTAATAGTGGTGCCGAGAATTACCGATTACTGCAAGAGACATCCAGAAGTCTGCAAAGGAGCATGGAAGGAGCTTCCCTGGAAGCCTCCAAGAGACATCTGGTGGACTGATCTCGTGGCCAGGCAGTCAGATGTTTGCGAATCAGAGAAGATGGACGGCGAAGACAGGCTATTTATCCTGTACACCTCTGGAACCACAGGCAAGCCAAAAGGCATAGAGCACGTCCACGGCGGATACTGCGTGGGCCCTGCTCAGACGCTCCACTGGGTCTTCGACATCAAGGAAGACGACGTCTGGTGGTGCACAGCTGATGTCGGATGGATCACAGGCCACTCATACGTGGTATATGGGCCGCTCGTCCTTGGCACGACCACCATGATATACGAGGGCTCTCCAGACTTCCCGGACTTCGGAAGGTGGTTCCAGATAATCCAGGATAACAAGGTCTCAGTGCTCTACACCGCTCCGACAGCTGTGAGGATGTTCATGAAGGCAGGAGACCAGTGGCCAAAGAAGTATGACCTATCGAGCCTGAGGCTCCTTGGTTCAGTTGGTGAACCCATCAACCCGGAGGCATGGATCTGGTACAGGAACAACTTCGGAGGAGGCAAGCTCCAGATCATGGATACCTGGTGGCAGACTGAGACTGGAACCTTCCTCGTGTCGCCATTGCCAATCACGCCCCTTAAGCCAGGATCGCCGACCTTCCCGCTTCCAGGGTTCAACGTGGACATACTCGACGAAGATGCCAACCCGGTGCCTCCAGGCACAGGAGGCAACATCGTTTCCAGCACGCCCTGGCCGTCTATGCTCAGAGCGTTCTACAGAGATCCTGAGAGGTACAAGAAGGAGTACTGGCAGATGTACTGGGACATCAGGCCGGGCACATACCTCGCAGGAGACAAGGCCACCAAGGACAAGGATGGATACTTCACAATCCAGGGAAGAATCGACGACGTCTTGAAGGTGGCAGGACACAGGATCTCCAATGCAGAGGTCGAGTCTGCTCTCGTCAGCCATCCGAAGGTCGCAGAGGCTGCAGTCATAGGAAAGCCCGATGAGGTAAAAGGCGAGGTAATAGTTGCCTTCGTCACCCTCAGGACTGGAGTTGAGCAGAGCGAGGAACTCAAGAAGGAGCTTGCAAAGCACGTCAGGTCTGTGCTGGGGCCAGTGGCATACCCAGAGAAGGTGTACTTCGTAAACGACGTGCCAAAGACCAGGTCTGGAAAGATCATGCGTCGCGTGATCAAGGCCAAGGCTCTCGGCAACCCCACAGGAGACCTCTCCGCGCTTGCCAATCCAGATGCAGTAGAAGCCATACCGCTCATCAAATGAGCGTATGCTCTTTTTTTTTCAGGCCAAGGCCTGGTCCAGCCTAAATAAAGCGGTTTTTACAAGGCTTGTGCCACAAGAGCAGAATAACATAACGTTTAATGATTATCATTGATTATGATTAAGCATTTATTCCTCGACAGGTTTATAAACGAAAAACCAGGATAATTATCGTTCACTACATTGTTTCCTAAAGGCGCCTGTGTTCGGGGCAAATCGATCCAGGGAGAGCACGAGATTACATGGCCAAGAAGGCAAAGAAGGAAGTACGAGTGCTCGTCATGGCTTTTTGAAAGGGGTCTGGAAACAGGTAGGAACTTAAAGGAGGTTAAAAATTGGCTGAGCAAAAAGCAACAACTTCTGTCCTATATGAGGAGACGAGAGTATTTGAGCCACCAAAGGATCTCGCCGAGAATTCCAATGTCATGCAGTGGATGAAGGCCAAGGGATTCAAAACAGAGCGCGAGATGCGCGCCTGGACCGGCCAGAATTACATCACATTCTGGGGAGAGATGGCCAAAACCTATGCTGACTGGTTCGAGCCCTGGGCCCAGATACTCAATTGGCAGCCACCATACGCCAAGTGGTTTGCAGGCGCCAAGTGCAATGTGGCCTACAACGCAGTTGACAGGCACGCTGCAGGCGCCAAGGCAGATAAGGTGGCTTATATATTTGTCCCCGAGCCCACTGACCAGCCAACCCAGAAGATCACCTACAAAGACCTGGCCAAGATGGTCAACAAGTTCGCCAACGGACTCAAGTCTTTAGGTGTACAGAAAGGCGACAGGGTCTCCATCTACATGCCCATGATCCCTGAGACCCCAGTAGCCATGCTCGCATGCGCAAAGATTGGCGCCATCCACTCAGTGGTCTTCTCAGGGTTCTCTGCTGGCGGTTTAAACTCAAGAGTTCTCGATGCTGAGTCGAAGGTCGTCATAACCACAGATGGGTTCTTCAGGCGCGGCAAGCCCCTGCCACTCAAGCCCAACGTGGATGAGGCAACTGCCAACACCCCAAGCGTCCAGAACGTGGTCGTAGTGAAGAGGGCAGGCATCAACGTGCCAATGAAGGAAGGCAAGGATATCTGGTACCACGACCTGGTGGCCAAGCAGTCAGATGTTTGCGAATCAGAGAAGATGGACGGCGAAGACAGGCTATTTATCCTGTACACCTCTGGAACCACAGGCAAGCCAAAAGGCATAGAGCACGTCCACAGCGGCTACTGCGTGACACCAGCCCAGACTCTTTCCTGGGTCTTCGATATCAAGGACAGCGATGTCTGGTGGTGCACAGCTGATGTCGGATGGATCACTGGACACTCATACGTGGTATACGGCCCGCTGTGTCTCGGAGCCACGAGCATGCTCTACGAGGGTTCCCCTGACTACCCAGATTTCAGCAGGTGGTTCAAGATCATCGAGGAGAACAAGGTCTCAGTGCTCTACACTGCCCCAACAGCTGTGAGGATGTTCATGAAGGCAGGAGACCAGTGGCCAAAGAAGCACGACCTATCGAGCCTGAGGCTCCTTGGATCTGTGGGCGAGCCCATCAACCCAGAGGCATGGATCTGGTACAGGAACAACTTCGGAGGAGGCAAGCTCCCGATCATGGATACCTGGTGGCAGACTGAGACTGGATGCTTCCTCGTGTCGCCATTGCCAATCACGCCTCTGAAGCCTGGCTCACCGACATTCCCGCTTCCAGGGTTCAACGTGGACATACTGGATGAAGATGGAAACCCAGTCCCACCAGGCTCTGGAGGAAACATCGTAAGCATGACACCCTGGCCATCGATGCTCCGCGCCTTCTTCAGAGATGAAGTCAGGTACAAGAAGGAGTACTGGCAGATGTACTGGGACATCAGGCCGGGCACATACCTCGCAGGAGACAAGGCCACCAAGGACAAGGATGGATACTTCACAATCCAGGGAAGAATCGACGACGTCTTGAAGGTGGCAGGACACAGGATCTCCAATGCAGAGGTCGAGTCTGCTCTCGTCAGCCATCCGAAGGTCGCAGAGGCTGCAGTCATAGGAAAGCCCGATGAGGTAAAAGGCGAGGTAATCGTAGCCTTTGTCATCGTCAGGACTGGTGTTGAGACGAGCGAGGAACTCAAGAAGGAGCTTGCAAAGCACGTCAGGACGGTTCTTGGACCAGTGGCCTACCCAGAGGTCGTCTACTTCGTAAACGATGTGCCAAAGACAAGGTCTGGAAAGATCATGCGCCGCGTCATAAAGGCCAAGGCCTTGGGCAATCCAACTGGAGATATCTCTGCTCTCGCCAATCCGGAATCCGTAGATGCCATACCGCTCATCAAGTGAGCGGGTTCTATCCTTTTTTGGGCGCTTCTGCTCAAGAGCGCAGAGGCCAACTTAAGAGCATTCTCTATTTTACCATAACTAATTGCAAAAATATTTCTGAAATGAAGCAACTGCTATGATAAATCATTATTATGAAAGATCGTTAGGAATTCTATCTCGATAGATTTATAAATGATAGTGTAAGACTCCAAGCCGTGTTTCCCAAGCCCCTCAGTGCATATGTGATTATGTCAAGGCGATGGGAGGGTCTGGAGGACTTTCTTCAATGCTATGCCTGACCGCGGAGGGAAGGGAAGCATTTGATCTAGATTAAAGGAGGTATGAAATTGGCCGACACAGCAAAGACAGCCGTCCTGCAAGAAGAGACCAGGATTTTCAACACGCCACAGTGGATTGTGGAGCACTCAAACGCTTATCAGTGGATGAAGAAGAAGGGCTTCAAGACTGAGAAGGAACTCCGCGAGTGGTGTTCTACCAACTACATAGACTTCTGGGACGAGATGGCCCAGACATTCGCTGACTGGTACAAGCCATACACCCAGATCCTCGATGACTCTGGCAAGCCCTACTTCAAGTGGTTCACCGGCGGCAAGATCAACGTGGCCTACAACGCAGTTGACAGGCACGCCAAGTCCGCAAACAGGAACAAGGTTGCTTACTACTTCGTGGGCGAGCCCGTAGGAGATGCCAGGGCAATTACCTACTACGAGCTGTACAGAGAGGTCAACAAGCTCGCTAACGCCCTCAAGTCAATAGGCGTCGAGAAGGGAGACAGAGTTGTCACATACCTGCCCATGATCCCTGAGCAGCCAATTACCATGCTCGCATGCGCAAAGATCGGAGCCATCCACACACTCGTGTTCTCCGGGTTCTCCTCTGGCGGCTTAGCCAGCAGGGTCAACGATGCTGAGGCAAAGGTAGTCGTCACCTCTGATGGATTCTACAGGCGCGGCAAGCCACTGCCACTCAAGCCCAATGTAGATGAGGCATTGAAGAGTGCACCCTCAGTCCAGAAGGTAATAGTTGTAAAGAGAACCGGCGTAGCAGTTCCCATGACCGAGGGACGCGACGTCTTCTACGATGACTTCGTAGCCGGCCAGTCCGCAAAGTGCGAGACGCTGGAGCTCGACCCAGAGGACAGGCTCTTCATCCTGTACACTTCCGGAACCACAGGCAAGCCCAAGGGTATCGAGCACGCCCACGGCGGATACTGTGTGGGACCAGCTCAGACAACCTCCTGGGTACTGGATGTCCACGACGACGATGTCTACTGGTGCACAGCAGATGCAGGATGGATCACTGGACACTCATACGTGATCTACGGCCCACTTTGCCTTGGCGCCTCCAGCATTCTGTACGAGGGCTCCCCAGACTTCCCAGACCTCGGCCGCTGGTGGTCAATAATTGAGCAGTACGGCGTCTCCGTATTCTACACCGCACCAACCGCCATCAGGATGTTCATGAAGTCCGGCGAGGAGTTCGTCAAGAAGTACGACCTCTCCACAGTCAGGATTCTTGCATCTGTGGGTGAGCCACTCAACCCAGAGGCATACATCTGGTTCAGGAAGAACATCGGTTCCGACGAGGCACCAATCATGGATACCTGGTGGCAGACCGAGACTGGATGCCACGTTGTAGCACCACTCGCCATGACACCTGAGAAGCCAGGATCCGTTTGCTTCCCACTGCCCGGCATGAACACAGATATATTCGACGAGGATGCCAACTCCGTGCCACTGGGCTTCGGCGGCAACATCGTCCAGAAGACCCCCTGGCCAAGCATGCTCCGTGCCTTCTTCAGAGATGAAGTCAGGTACAAGAAGGAGTACTGGGACATGTACTGGCAGATCAAGCCAGGCACATACCTCGCTGGCGACAAGGCCACCAGGGACAAGGACGGCTACTGGTGGATCCAGGGCAGAATCGACGATGTCTTGAAGGTAGCAGGCCACAGGATCTCCAACGCAGAGGTCGAGTCCGCAGCAGTTTCTCACCCCAAGGTCGCAGAGGCCGCAGTCATCGGCCAGCCCGATGAGGTCAAGGGCGAGAAGATCGTCGCCTTCGTCATACTCAAGGACGGCGTCGCTGAGGAAGAGGGGCTCAAGAAGGAGATCTCAACCCACGTCAGGAAGGTTCTGGGCCCAGTCGCTTACCCCGACAAGGTCTACTTCGTCAAGGATGTGCCAAAGACCAGGTCTGGCAAGATCATGAGGCGTGTGATCAAGGCCAAGGCTCTCGGAAAGGAGACCGGCGACCTGTCTGCTCTGGCCAATCCAGAGTCCGTAGACAACATCCCACTCATTTAAAGTGGGATATTCCTCTCTTTTTTTATTGTTCCTCTCGATTATAAGTCCCCTTGGCCGCTTGGCGGTTCTATTGCATGAAGTCATTCGCCCAAGCCACAAATGATATATGCTCTGACGATATCACAATGATATCACAAAGGAGTCAGTATGGCTCAGATCATTGTGCGCAACCTTGATGACTCAGTTGTCGAGAGATTGAGAAGCCGGGCAAAAAGCAACGGCCGATCTCTTGAGGCAGAGGTGAGGCTCATCTTGGAGCAGTCTGCTAAAGTTGACATGGCTATAGCTCGAAGCATGGCTATTGACATGAGACAGAGGCTCAGAGGCAGAAAGTTCCCAGAAGTTGCAGAGCTCATCCGCGAGGATAGAGAGCGATGATAGCCATCGTGGATACAAGCGTGGCCATTAAATGGTTCATAGAGGAAGACGATGCCGACGATGCTCTTCTTCTTTTGGACAGGAGATTCGAGCTTCATGCGCCCGATCTATTATCCTTGGAGTTTGACAACGTGCTTTGCAAGCTGATTCGCAGAGAACTGCTCTCTATTGACGAGGGCCTCGATATCCACGACAGGATAACTGCATTTCCAATCCGATATCATCCATCCCAAATCGTTCAGGAGAGGGCATTTGAGATGGCTGTAGAGACAAGGCGCAATATTTACGATTGTCTTTATCTGGCGCTAGCTGAGATTCTGAAAGGACGTATGGTCACAGCAGATCGCAAGTTTTTCAAGGCCTTGGATTGTGGGAAATATGGCCACTATTTGCTCTGGATGGGCGACCTGGATAAAGCTTAAAGATTGATTAAATCGGTTTTCTTTAAAAATAGGAATGCAGGAGCACCAATTCTCTAGAAATGATGCTCCAGCAGATATACGCGTTCAAATATCTAGGCATTCGGGCGCTATCATACCCTCTTAACTGCAGGCGGCAGCCAGATGCCATTTATTATCTCCGCTTCAGGCGAGTAAAGGCGCATGACTATGCTCATGGGGCCCTTTGGAGCCGGCAGCCAGTTTGATTCCTTATCCAGGCCTGGGCTCTCGTTCTGGATTAAGATATCGAGGGAGCCGTCTTCGTTATATGTGAGGTTGTCCCTATCGCCTATGGCAGAGCGATTTATGCTGTTTGGCACAGGGAAGCCCTCCATATCGTACATGGTGAGAGACCAGAAGGCGTCCACTGGAGGAATCTCGCTCTCATTGAAGTGGAGGAGATATGTGTTGTTTCCGTCGAGTGGGAGGCCATCGGCATCTTTTATCAGGACTGGGTAGATGGCATCCTCAGGGAGGTTAGCGCCGAGGCCGCCCATGGCAATAGCAGCCCGCTTGAGGTAGAAGGTGCCGTATACGCCCATGGTGTCTGTGTTCATCTGCCATCCATTGACCACCTTTGCCAAGCTCGAAAACTTGTTGCTGATCTCCTTTACGCCATCTGTGGATGCCCTCTGCAGAGCCTGCTGAACTGAGGGATCAAGCTTGTCGAAATTAAAGCCTGGCACAAGGCCTATGCGCTTCATCCTCGCAGTAATAGGCTGATCGGTTATGTGGGGAGAGTTGACCTCCATGAGCTTCATTCCATATGTGAAGAAGGCAGACGCATTCATGGAGTTCACCTGGCGTAGAGGTGGCGTATTCATGTCCACAGCAGGATCAATAGTGCCGTTCAAAGTCTGAGGTTCCTTGCCCCACTGTGAGAGTGGCGTGATCTTGTAGCCATCCTGGATCTCGTGGACTGCATCGTAATCTCCTGGGCCATTGGTCTGGGTTCTGCCAATGATCCACACATAGGGAGTGGGCGAATCTATGCGCACTACTCCCTCAGGCAGAGTTCCATTCCAGCCCTGAGGTACTATGGAGAAGTTTGCGGCCTCTGTGCCTGTTGTGCGCTTACCGGGCGCTGCAAAGACATCTGTCCACATGTCTAGCATCTGCAAAAGGTAGTATCTGCCCTGGGTATCAGGAACTGAGACTATTACCGGTTCTTCAGTCAAGTTCAGCCAGGCCGTAGAGTATAAAGTGTCGAAATTGGGCCTGACCACTGTCTTGAAGTTGGTTGGCGGAAGAGAGACCGCGTTGGAGAAAGTATTCATGGGTCCGCTGCTATGAGTTGTTGGTTCCTCGACGTTGGTCATCTGACGCCGGGTGACGTCCATCGTCACCAGTGGGTAGAGATAAACATAGGCATCGAGACCTGTTCTGTAAGCCTCCTGGTCCAAAGATACGTTATCTCCTGCTACACTGGCTTCAGTATCATTGGCATTATTTCCCTGAGCGAAGGCCAGGTTGCTCAGCATAAGGCAGAGCAGAGCCGTCACTATCAGGGAACACTTAAGAATAACCGAGTATTTCATTTATCCTCCAATAGAAAATTTAGCTCTTATTTAATTTTTAATTGAGCAAATATGCACCTTAGCATATCCAAATCAGGCATATCCTGTAAGGAAATCCTGCATAAATGATTACTATCAACTCCAGTACCAATATATAAAGTATTTGCTTTTCAGGTTTAGAAGGCCGCAACTGAGAAGGATAATCTCCAACCAGAGGATATCTTAGCCAGAGGATATCT
>CAZXDN010000050.1:8696-20428 GCA_964639235.1 uncultured Methanotrichaceae archaeon
CCGCAACTGAGAAGGATAATCTCCAACCAGAGGATATCTTAGCCAGAGGATATCTTAGCCAGAGGATATCTCAACCAGAGGATACCTAGACTAAATGATTCCTCGGCAATCAATGAAAGACCTGCAGAGGTGAAAAGTCACAGCAGCCTTGGCCATTTTGTCCTGACTGGAGCTGGATCTACAGTTACCCAACTCACTTGCCATGACATTTTTTATATTTCAGTCCGCTGCCGCAAGGGCATGGGTCGTTCCTGCCGGGGCTGAAGATTACTTTAGATATTTTATCCGATGCTGTGTATTTCATGATGTTAGCTGGAGCCCTGCCCTGCCTGATCTCGTTGGCCATGAATCTCATGGGCCCGTCTATGTGCCTGAAGAACTCTCTGTACCCAGCGCACAGGTAGTTTAGCCCAGGATCGCCATCAGGAGTCTTCATAAACCGGTTCTTGGGACACTCTCCATTGCAGGCGAACCTGACCTCGCATTTGAGGCAGAACCTGGGCAGGGAGTCGAGCTTGATTAAGCCAAAGCGCCTCTGCTTCTCAGATGATGCCAGACGTCCCATGTTCTCCTTGAGGATGTTTCCAAGAAGGTGCTCCTTGTCCACGAAGTGGTCGCAGGAGTAGAGGTCGCCGTTGTGCTCAAGAGCCAGAGCAGTGCCGCATGTCTGAGCCATGATGCAGATGCTCTGGAAGGCCCCTGTCCAGGCTGCAAGAGAGGCGTCGAAGATCTGGACGAAGACCTTTCCCACATCCTTTTTGACCCACTCATCGAAGATCGAGATGAGGAATCTGCCAAACTGTTCGGGCTTGACAGACCAGTCAGTGACACTTCCAGACTCGTCTTTCTCAACGATGGGTATGAACTGGATGAACTCAGCCTTGACCTCGTCTCTCATGAACCTGTAGACTTCAAGCGGCCTGTCGCCGTTGGCTGCGTGGACGGTTGTCAGGATGTTGAAATCCACGCTGTGCCTCCTGAGCATCTTCGCAGCCCTAAAGACCTTATCGAATGTAGGCCTTCCAGCTTTGTCTACCCGGAAGGCGTCGTGGATTTCGCGTGGCCCGTCGAGTGAGAGGCCAACGAGGAAGTTGTTCTCCTTGAAGAAACGGCACCACTCTTCGTCGATCAGGATCCCGTTGGTCTGGATGGTGTTGTGGATGACCATGCCTGGGCGCCTGTATTTCCTGACCAGATCCATCGCCCTCTTAAAAAAGTCCAGGCCCATGAGCGTCGGCTCTCCGCCCTGCCAGGCGATTATGGCCAGGGGCACCTTCTGGGACTCCATGTACTGGCGGATGTAGGACTCCAGTAGGGCATCCGACATGCGAAAGGTGCTTCCAGGGTAGAGGTCCTTCTTGGACAGGAAAAAGCAGTATCTGCAGCCCAGGTTGCAGACTGCCCCAGTGGGCTTGGCCAGCAGGTGAAAGCCGGGAAGCGCATCCTTCTTGCTCATCTGACCCCAGCTACCTCCTGTAAGTTCATTAACCTTTGTTCAAGCCAGAAGGATATGGAAAAATTCTCTTAAAAAAAGAAAAAGATGAAGGCCTAAGACCCTCAGCCGGATGCAGCTGCTGCTGCGTTGGGATACGCCCTGGAAGGAGTGTTCGGGTACTTCATCATGCTGGCTACAAGCTGCCTGTAAATCTTCGTCGCAGCGTTGAGTGCGAAGTCGTGCTCTCCAGCGATGTTGTGCTCCTCACGAGGGTCTCTCTCGACGTTGTATACAGCCGGGATCTGGCCGTAGGTGCTCTCAGGTCCCTGGAACGAATCGTAGGCCTTGAAGTGGACCTTGAACTGGTGCCAGCGTATGGCTGCAGGATAGGTTGTGGCTGAACTGTCAGCTCCTATGTACCACACAGCCCAGTCCCTGTTGGAGTCGTTCATGCCAAGCAGGAACTCCGACTGGTCCACGCCATCTATTGGCCTGTCTGTGGGGATCTCTGTGCCTCCGAGACCTGCAAATGTGGTGAAGAGGTCAACAGCGCACACGATGCCGTTAGATGTGGTGTCAGCCTCGACGTAGCCTGGCCACCAGACTATGCATGGAACGCGCACTCCGCCTTCATATGCCGTGCCTATGCCTCCTCTAAACGGCGAGAATCCAGAATCGGGCCACTGGTCGAGCGTCGGACCATTATCGCTGGTCATGACGACTATGGTGTTGTTGGCCTTTCCGGACTGCCTGACTGCATCCAAGATAGCTCCCACATAGGAATCCATCTCCATCAATCCATCGCCGTATGGTCCATTGCTGGACTTGCCTGCCCACTTCGGATTCTGGACGCTTGGGAAGTGAGTCCTGGCAAAGGCGACGTACATGAAGAAGGGCTCAGTGGAGTTGGTCTGGTTCTCTATGAATGAGAGCGCCTTATCAGTACATTTCTCGTCAACGTAGGCCATGTTGGACAGGTTGAGGGGCTCCACGACCTGGAGGTTCTCGCCTCTAGAGGCCTCTACTATGGCGTAGATCGGATTTCCAACCTCTGCACTGGGATCGTATCCAATGCGCTCTGGCTGGCTGTAGGCGTTGAAGTGATACAGAATCCCGAAGAACTCGTCGAAGCCCATATTCTGGGGTTCGCTCTCATTTATGTCGCCAAGGTGCCACTTTCCAAATAACGCAGTCCTGTAGCCGGCGCCAGAGAGAAGCTCTGCTATGGTGGTCTCATTGGGCGAGAGTCCTGCCATCACGCCTGGCTCTGTTGCAAGAGTATAGCCAGACCTGATTGGGAGCCTCCCGGTCATCAAGGCCGCCCTCGTTGGGCTGCACTGGGTCTCAGAGTAGAAGGACGTTAACTTCAGGCCCTCCTTGGCCATCTGGTCCATCCTGGGAGTTGGAGCACCCAACACAGCTCCGCCGCCGTAGCAGCCTGGGTCCATGTAGCCCATGTTATCGGCCACCATGAGGATGATGTTCGGCCTGGATGGCGCTACATCGTCGTTTGCCACCTGCTGAAGGCTTGAGCTATTCGATAGGACACCTTTGCGGTTCGTCACGATCTCTGTTCCAGTAGCCTCTGGAGCCAATGCCTCTTGATCTGCTGAGCTGTTGGCTTTCAGATCCATGGGTATGGGAGAGAGTCCGGTATTTCCGGAATCGAGGCTACAACTGGCAACTGAGATAAAGAGAAGACATAAAATTGCCAATATATATACAGACACATTCCTAATAAATATCCCTCCAAAAAATAGATAGATCATCATGTATAATAATATTTCCACACCTTCTCTGCTCTCATTTCCCCATATGTGAAATTAAAAATTGGGGGCCAGCCAAAGGACGCGCCCAAAAAGCAGCCCAGAAAATGTCTTTAGACTCTATAGAGCTGCAGCTCATCTCGTCCGTAACCGAAGCCGTCACATGGGATTTGCCGCCTGATAGATCCTCTCAGCGATATGCCAGACAGCGCGAACTGCGCGGCACTGCGTCGAGATTGGCCAGAGTTTACAGCGTCAAACTGTGGCGCCAACTGACACAGATATTCGTTACATATCTTCTTGCTTTTTGCATGAAAGACGAACGTAATTGCAATAATATGGGTAGATATTCTTCTTAAATGTAAAAAGATATGGAGCTAGGAAAGATGTGCATATGCTGAATATAAATGCTGCCATCAAAGACGCCCCTGCCAGTTGATAGCGCTTATGCACATTGGTTTTGCCTGTATGCCCTGGTGAAGATAATCCTTGATAATTAAGTTTTCGGGCAACTTAAGATTCAGAGGGGCTTCGCCTGCAACCAGTAACTGAGAAGGCGCTGCATATCAACAATTTTAAATATAATAGAGCCACCAAAGAGGTTCAGCACTGAGCAACCATAACAGCATTTATAGATATTGCAGGATAATTATCGATAGGGTGTGGAGGGATATATCTTGGAAGATGTTAGCACAAGGCAGTCCTTTGTGGGGATTGTTCCCTGGTGGGCAATCCTTCTGGAAGGCATAGCAGCTCTGATCATAGGTCTTCTCCTCCTGGCTGCGCCAGTATTCTCAGTGATCGCCGCAGTCCAGGTGCTGGGAGTTTACTGGTTGATCGTTGGCATAACCTCGATCGTCAGCATCCTGGTTGACAGGACCAACTGGGGATGGAACCTGATCTGGGGCATACTGGGAATAATAGCAGGAATAGCAGTTCTTGAGTACCCGCTCTTAAGCGCAATACTGGTTCCAGAAACCCTGATATTGTACATCGCCATACTTGGAATATTAATTGGACTCATGGGACTATATAGAGCTTACAGCATTCGCTCCTGGGAATATGCTATTACCGGCATTGTAAGCATACTCTTCGGGCTGTTCATAATTGCCAACCCGCTGGCAGCAACCCTTGCTCTGACATATATCCTAGGAGCCATAGGCATTGTCGGAGGAATCATAGCCATGGTCGGCGCTCTTAAACTGCGATCTGCAGAGAACCGCTTTGAAAGCTGGTGATTTTAGGCCTTGAAGGGACGGGGGCATCTCTTGCCAGCAAAAGCCCTGAATCAAAAGCCTTGAATCAAAAGCCCTGAATCAAAACAGAAAAAGCCTTGAATTCAATCAGAGGGCGCATTTGAAGGCGCCTTCCTGAGATCTTTTTCATCGTACCCAGGCCACTGAACGGCTCAGCAGTCCCGCTTGGCTTTTTTAACGCCAATTTTAGATCCGCATGGATTTCTATGATCCGTCAGCCTACACTGCCACTGCAATGCGCGCCAGATACCCAGGATATCCATAAAAGATCCAGATAAATTCCAAAATGGAAAAGTAACGATTAAAGCATCATTTTATTCTAAAAATCCTGATTTAACAAACGTTAACAACTATCTGATCATTAATACGAAATATAATTACAAATGGCCTTCGATAGATTTATATCCTGGAACTATGGCGATGATAACGTGTTTGTCGGGCATCCTGGAATACACAGCGCCCTAAAAACCAAAAGCAGAAGGCCTGAGTCCGGGATAAGCCCAGAACAACCCATAATAAATAAGGCGATTTAAAATGGCTGACCAAACAGCAGATAAGGCTGTTCAGACAGAGGAGAAGGCTATTTACCTTCCGCCAAGGGATCTGGTGGAGAACTCCAATGTCATGCAGTGGATGAAGAAGAAGGGCTTGAAGACCGAAGCAGAGATGCGATCCTGGACTGCAAAGAACTACGTTGCCTTCTGGGACGAGATGGCCAAGGCCTATGCAGACTGGTTCGAGCCGTACAAGCAGGTCCTCGACTGGAAGCCGCCAATGGGAAGATGGTTTGTTGGCGGAAAGTGCAACGTGGCCTACAACGCAGTAGACAGACATGCCAAATCTTGGCGCAGGAACAAGATCGCCTACATATTCGTAGGAGAGCCCGTTGGAGATGTAAGAAAAATCACCTATTACGAGCTCTACAGAGAGGTCAACAAGTTCGCCAACGGCCTGAAGTCTTTGGGCGTGAAGAAGGGCGACAGGGTCGGAATCTACCTGCCCATGATCCCAGAGCTTCCAATAGCCATGCTCGCATGCGCAAAGATTGGCGCCATACACGTCGTCGTCTTCTCAGGGTTCTCTGCGGTGGCCACGCGCGACAGGCTTGAGGACGCACAGCCAAAGGTCCTTGTGACCTGCGACGGGTCCTACAGGCGCGGCAAGCCCATCCAGACCAAGGGCCAGGCAGACGAGGCAATAGAGGGCCTGGACTCCATCAAGCAGGTCATAGTCGTCAAGAGGAACGGCCAGGAGATACCGATGAAGGAGGGAAGGGATGTCTGGTGGAACGAGTTCGTCGCAGGCCAGTCTGGCTGCTGCGAGACCATGCCAATGGACTCAGAAGATCCTCTCTTCATACTCTACACTGCGGCCACTGCTGGAAAGCCCAGAGGAATCGTCCACTGCCACGGAGGATTCTCTGTAGGCCCGGCATTCACAACATCCTGGGTCTTCGACATCAAGGACACAGATGTATACTGGTCAACAGCAGACATAGGATGGATCACAGGCCACAGCTACATCGCTTACGGACCGCTGTGTCTAGGAGCGACAAGCGTCATGTACGAGGGCTCGCCCGATTATCCAGACTTCGGACGCTGGTTCCAGATCATAGAGGAGTACGGAGTCTCAGTGATCTACACAGCACCCACGGCCATAAGGATGTTCATGAAAGAGGGACCACAGTGGCCTGAGAAGTACGATCTATCTACCGTTCGGCTGATGGGGTCAGTTGGCGAGGCCATGAACCCAGACGCATTCGTATGGTGGCGCAGATTTGTAGGAAACGGATCTGCGCCCATAATGGACACATGGTTCCAGAGCGAGACCGGATCGCAGGTAGTGGCACCGCTGCCCATAACACCACTGAAGCCCGGATCGCCGGCGTTTGCCCTCCCAGGATACAACGTGGACATCCTGGACGACAGCGGCAAGCCCGTTGCTCCAAACCAGGTGGGCAACATAGTCCTGACAGAGCCCTGGCCCTCAATGCTCAGAGGAGTGTACAAGGACCCATCCAAGTACAAGGAGGCATACTTCGACTTCTACTGGTCAGTCAAGCCCGGAATTTACCTCTCAGGCGACAAGGCCAAGAGAGACGAGGACGGCTACATCTGGGCACTTGGAAGAATTGACGACGTCCTTAAGGTAGCAGGCCACAGGATCTCCAACGCAGAGGTTGAGTCTGCTGCAGAGAAGCACCCGGCTGTGGCTGCTGCAGCAGTCATAGGAAAGCCTGACAAGGTAAAGGGCGAGAACATAGTGGTCTTTGCAGTCCTCAAGCCAGGCACCAAGGCAGATGAGGCCCTGCAAAAGGACATCAAGAACTTCGTCAGGAAGACACTTGGGCCAATCGCCATCCCATCCAACGTCGAGTTCGTAAAAGAGATACCCAAGGACAAGTCAGGAAAGCCCGCAAGAACCGCAATCAAGGCCAAAGCACTGGGACAGCCAGCAGGAGATATGTCTGCAGTCGCAAATCCCGCAGCACTAGATGCCATACCGCTCATCAAGTGAGCGTATGGTCATCCCACCTTTTTTTGAAAAAAGAAGACAAATTTCAGTGATCGCAGCCGCAATCGCACCCAGAATGGTCGTGGTCGCAGGAATCGTGATCGTGATCGCAGGTATCTGCACTGGCACACGCTGCGCAGCCTGAGATCTCGTCGAGAGGACCGCGAATGATGAAACCCGTCCCCCTCTCATCGTCGGCGTAATCCACTATCGTCTCGCCGAGAAGCTCTGCGTCCTGAGGGCTCATGTGAATCTTCACGCCTTTGCTCTCGAAGACTACGTCGTCCTTCTCCGGAGTTCCCAGAGCCATTCCGTAGTTTGCCCCTGTAGCATCAATCGCTGCCAGAAACATTCTGATAACATTGCCTTCTCCTAGACTGCGTTTGAGCATATCAGCAGCGACATCTGTGATCTCGATCATGGCCAATGTCTCCATGATTATATCTCTCTAAACTCGTATTTAAACATATTATCCAGAGCAGTCAAGGTTTATAAGCCAGGCGAGCCATTCTCAAAATACAGAGGTTCGACACGGGAGTTTCATGGGAGTAGATCTAGGAGAGCTGCTTTCGAGAAAGAAGCTGGAGATAGAGGACCTATCGGGCAGGTGGGTAGCAGTCGATGCTTTCAACACGCTCTACCAGTTTCTCAGCATAATCAGACAGAGAGACGGAACGCCCCTCATGGACAGCTCTGGAAGGGTAACCTCTCATCTTTCAGGCATACTCTACAGGACCACCAACCTGATAGAGGCTGGGGTCAAGGTTGCCTTCGTCCTCGATGGCGCTCCTCACCCCTTCAAGGCTGCAACTCTGCAGGAGAGAGCAGAGGTGAGAGCCAGGGCTCAGGCCGACTGGGACGACGCAAAGGCCAAAGGCGAAGATGGGTTCAAGTATGCCCAGGCAGCATCCAGGCTAAACGAGGAGATACTTGCCGACTCCAGGAGGCTGATATCAGCAATGGGGCTTCCGATAGTTCAGGCGCCTTCAGAAGGAGAAGCTCAGGCAGCATACATGGCAGCCCGTGGAGACGTCTACATAGCTGGAAGCCAGGACTACGACTCCCTCCTCTTCGGGGCTCCAAGAGTTGTCAGAAACCTGGCCATAACAGGCAAGAGAAAGCTCCCCAGGAAGAACGTCTACGTCGATGTAGAGCCTGAGATGATCGTTTTGGAGGACGAACTCTTGAGGCTCGGAATCACCAGAAAGCAGCTCGTTGAGATAGGGATAATGTGCGGGACCGATTACAATCCCGGCCTCATGAGAGTAGGCGCAAAGACCGCCTTGAAGCTGATCAGGAGATTCGGGGACCTGGAGTCTGTTCTCCAGGACCAGGGCCAGGAGATCGAGAACTATCAGGAGATCAGGGAGTTCTTCTTAAATCCAGCCGTCACAGACGATTACTCCATCAAGGCCAGCAAGCCAAAAGCAGACGAGATAATATCATTTCTATCAGGAGAGAGGGACTTCGACCAGTCCAGGGTGGAAAAGACAGTTCAGAGGCTAGAGGAGGTTTACAGCCGTGGCCAATCGACCCTCGACCGATGGTTCTAACCCCTATATTTCTAACCTCGCTATATCTAGCTCAGGATCTGTTACAGGATCGGATCACGACTGCAGCGCCCTCGCCAGTTCCAGCGATATGTACGAGCTCGACCTGGATAAGGCAGTTGAGCTGATACTGAGAAGAGGAGCAAAGCTCGTAGGCCTCCAGGCGCCAGAAGGCCTGAAGAGATCGGCCCCTGAAATTGCCAGAGAGATCGCCAGGAAGACTGGGGCGAGAGTTGTGATCTCCGGAGATCCCTGCTATGGCGCCTGCGATTTGGACCTGGCATTATCTGATGAAGTGGATATCCTCTTGCATCTGGGGCATGCTGACCTTGGGGAGCCTATAGACAAGATCGTATTTCTCGAAGCCAGGATGAACTGCGACCTGAAAAAGGCAGTAGAGAGCGCCATTCCCCTTCTCAGCAAAAAGAAGGTTGGAGTTGCCACCACTGTGCAGCACGTCCACAACCTCGACCAGGCAGTCGCAGCTTTAAGAGAAGACGGAATAGAAGGCGTCATAGGCCCTGCATGTCCCAGGACGAAGTACCCTGGACAGGTGCTGGGATGCTGCTATTCCGCAGCTAAAGCTCTTAATGTTGAAGAATACCTGTTTATAGGAACTGGCCAGTTTCATCCCCTGGGAATTGCCATGTCCACTGGCAAAAGAGTCATCGCCGCAGATCCAATCACCTTCGAATCTAGGATTGTTGACCCAAGCCCATTTCTCAGGCGGAGATTCGGGGGAATAGCAAGAGCGATGGATGCAGAGAGGATCGCCATCCTCGTATCCAAGAAGCCAGGGCAGAAGCGCTGGAACTTGGCCATAGAACTTATGGAGATGGGAGAGGCTGCAGGGAAGAAGATGTCCATGGTATTTTTGGACAACGTAGAGCCAGACAGGCTCCTCAACCTTGGGGTGGACGCTGCAGTCTCCACAGCCTGTCCGAGGATCGCCTACGACGATGCAGCAAAATACAAAATCCCAATCCTCACCCCACCTGAGTTCGAGGTGCTTCTGGGGATAAAGGACTGGGAAGAGTGCTCTTTTGACGAGATAGACCAGGCTTGATCCAGAGATTTCTGGCTAACCAGAAACCAAATACCTCAAAGCCCAAGCCATCGAGACCGTCTCAGGCGCCCATCTGGTTCTTCCTGATGATGCCCTTTACCATCTCTTCAGTTGAATAGGTCTCTGTGTAGCCGATGTTCGACACTCCATCAGCCCTGACCCTGTTCTGGTCCAGGCTCATCAGGAGCAGGTACTCATCTATCGATATGGACCCGGACTGCAGACTCTGACGGATCTGCTCAATATCGGCGGCATCACTCAGAGGCTGAGCTGCCTGAGACTGCGCTCCTAGAGATTGAGGGCTGTTCATCTGGGAGATCATCTCGTCTACTGAGAGAGATCTGGATTTCATCTCGCTGTAGATATCCTCCACGCTAACCCCTCCTGAAGCCAGGGCAGACTGCGCCAAAAAACATAAGGCCAGCACCGCCACAGTTGGAAGCAGAAATCTGTTGCACATTTTTATCACAGAATCCTGAATTTTCTAAAGATATAAAGTTTATCATTTTGCAGTTCCAGAGAGTTCACTTATGTCTTCACCACTTGAGGTGCCTTCTCTCGCGATGTGCCAGGCTGCTCAAAGCATTGATATGTCGATACTCTGATCAGCTATTGCTCATCTCTTAATGGATTTAGAGAATCTCTGCCCAAATCAAGAAGGAGGTCCATTATACTGCCACAGAGCATGACAAGGTCAAGGCGAAGACAGAATTCGATTAATTTTTTGAGAAGGATAATATATCATGGTCTAAAGATAGATTCAAATAATTGATAACATAAGGCTTGATAGAAGATCTGCCAGCAGCCCGCTGCGCCCAAGCTCCAAAGGCAACTTGCGAAGAGATAGATCATGAATAGGCTCTTTGCTGCTTTCATGCCGCATAGCACTCTTAAGCTATTGACAGAAAAGGGCCAATGTAGAATCTTGCCCTGAAGAGCTTTTAGAGGCTGAGATGAAGAACACAGCTATGTGCAATTGGCGACTCTGAACCTGGCAGTTCTAAAGGGGAGGATAAGATGGATAGACCAACTGGCGTTACAATACTGGCAATATTGGCATTCCTGAATGGCTTGCTAGCCATATTGGGAGCGATAACTGTAATGTATCTGGGAATAGGAACCGGACTTGGAATCATCGGAATATTCATACTGGCTCTGGGAATATTATCGATAATCTACGGCTGGGGACTGTGGACTCTGAAGTCCTGGGCCTGGATACTGGCGATAATCGGATCCGTCCTGGGATTGATCGCAAACATAGCTGCTGCAGTTAGCTCAGGCGATTACTCATCTAATCTCCTATCTGCAATCATCAATGCGATCATTGTGTGGTATCTCTTCAGGCCAGAGGTCAAGGCAGCCTTCGGACGCTGATACAACAGATCAGCAGGTGCAAAGACCGCCTTTACTTTTTTATTATAGCCATAAATATTATGAATACAGAATAGCAAATCTCAAGAGCACCAAAACCCCCATAATGGTAGCTGTGGCCAGAGTTACAAGGCCAGCTATGCAAAGCCTATTCTGACGCCGATAGGTCAAGCGCATGAATTCTATGGTCCTATCTTCTTCATCGAAGTTGACATCGATGCGGGAAGGCAGGAATGCCAGGATGAATAGGAAAGGAGAGATGAGAAACAGAAGGGCTGGCATCATGGAGATAGACAGGTTAGTTCCTGCCAGTATGTCAGACATGCCGGCTATTGTCTCAAGCAGGTACAGATAGATGAGCAGGCCTGCCTCAGAGAAGGGAATCATAGTTCTGTAGAACTGCCCGGACTCCCTTATGGCGTTCAGCCTGGCGTTCTTTGCAGCATCGAGCCAGGACTGTCTCTCTGCCGATTCCTTTGTAAGGCCGTCTCCCTCACCGCTCATATCACCATAGGTTAGGTGCCATTACATTTAAAATTATTCGCCATTCTCTTTATTTCTTAAACTGGAACACCAACTCGAAAAACTCTGCCTTTGGGCTGCCACTCAAAGCCGCGACCGTCTCCCTGAACACTTGTAGATTGCCAGATGCTTATCCGGCCCTGGACTTAAGAAAGTCATCCACGCTTTTTTGAGTTATCACTGACTATCTGGGTGTCTCAAGGCCGACGGGCCCCCTGACCCAGCGGCCACTAGTGATCTGCCTCAAGTAGC
>CAZXDN010000051.1:0-4323 GCA_964639235.1 uncultured Methanotrichaceae archaeon
CCAGGTGCTGCTTCAAGACCTCATCGTAAAGCCTGCGCACGTTATCCTTGGTCTTAGGCATATCTGGAAAGCCCCTGTATTTCCAGGCGTCTTCTACATCCTGGGCGAGCTTGATCTTGTACTGGCTCTTTGACATGAACCAGCCCATCTTCTGGTAGTACCTGGAGAGATACTCCTGCTCTGTCTGGCCTGGTGTCGGTGTGAAGAGCCCGTGCTTCTTGTCAAGCTCTGCCAGCTCCATCATCGTCGTGTATCCAGACCTGCCAACCAAGAACCTCGCCCTGTTCATCAGCTCCGCCTTCTCCTCTGTGGACACAAATGCCTCCACCCTGGTGCTTGGGTCCAGGCTCTTGGAGAAATCTCTCTGTGGGCTTCCGAGGAGGACGACTTTCTCTCCGGGAAGGTCCTGGACTTGCTTTAGCAGTATCTCTTCGAGCTTCGTCCTCTGGGGCTCAGGCCCGGAGATTATGAACAGATAGTCGAGATCCTCAGGGACGTTCATCTTCTTGGCGCTGGTCAGGATCCCAGCATAATGGACCCTTCTTAAGGTCATCTTGACATTTGACCTGGCAAGCTTGCCGCTCAAGTTGGCGCCATCGGGCTTGATGTCAGGCACTATGATGCCATCGTACCTGGTATGGAAGAGGCCGTTTACCCCCAGGGTCATGGCCTCGAAGGGGTAGAGGTAATCGGGAAGGCTGAACCTGAGCTGATGGGTTATGAAGTAGCAGGGCACACGTTTGGTGAAGACTCCCAGCCTGTTGTCGCTTATCACCAGGTCGTACTTGTTCTGGTCCAGGAGCTTATTGAACCTCTTAATCTCTCCTGCCAGCTCTTTCATGAGCATTGGAATGTTCGCTATGAACTTGGGCAGGAAGAACCTGGTTGAGCTGTATGGCGCAGGATAATCTTTGAAAAGGATAAAACTGCACTCAGGAAACTCCTTCTCAAGCAGGGCAAGGGCATTGCCGCTGGTGGCTATGGTCACATCATGTCCACGACGAATAAGCTCCTCAATTATTGGAATGTCCCTTGTGGCGTGGCCCAGCCCCCAGTTCAAAGGGCATATGAGTGCGTGTCCCATCTGAGAGTGAGCAAATTGCTGCTCATATAAAACATTTTCCCGGATGCACCTCTGCAGGCATATAATCGATATCTGTTGACCTGTGCTGAGTTCATAACCGTTATGCTAATTTAGGCAGCATTCGCAGGCTGCAGCAGTCTACTATGGGTAGATTAAGATAGGACTGAAATACTTTGTGCCTTTAGTGAAGTTCAGAGAACGTTCACCACAGAGACACGGAGTCACAGAGGGATTTTCATATAGTTATCTCCATACTGCAAGCAAAGTGCGTAGTCGTCGAAGCCTTGTTTCTTCTCGGCTGCAGGCCTATATTTCGGTCATCAACGACGCATAAATACTGGTGGAGCACACTGAACCGGCATGCAAAAGCAGATCGAGAAAGCGCTTGACAACTTCGAGTCGATGAGGGGACAAAAGAAAGAGGAGTTCAGGTCGATACTCAAGAGGTACCTGGAAGGAGAGATCAAGCTCGACGAGGCCTACTACCTCCTCCTGGAAGACGAGCTGATCCCCATGCCATCAAGGTGCGGATTGTATGCCAAAATCGAGTCAAGCGGAGAAGATGAGCTCAAAGGCAAAATAGCCAGGGTCATCTCAGGATAAGATGTCCTGGACTATCTCAGAATTGGCGATGCGCTCTGGTCAAATGGGTTGGTCCTCATGGCCAGAGAGAACAGGTAAGGGTAGCTCTCTTTGAGGTACATCATGTAGTCAAGCCACTCCATAACCAGGAGCCTGTAGATCCTCATCAGGTCTTTGCGCAGATGTTCGAGATCGGCCTCAGGCAGGTCGTCCAGACGCGGCCTGCTCTCAAGCTCCTCAGTCAGGTGAAATACGGCGTGGAGAAGCTCAGTGAACGACTCGTGCTCCAGAAGCATTGGGTTCTCCAGAAGGCGCAAGAGAAAGTCGCGCTTTGTGGCCAGGAATTTTTTAAGGCTTGGCAAGTCGACTTTATCCATGCTCACCTCGAAGCTGTGGCCTTTCAGGCGCATGCTGACAGCAGAAAACTCCTGTTCGGGCCAGTCCCCTTTCACCACAAGGCTTGAACGTATCTCCTCAAGGTCCAGATCTGCATCCGATATGTAGGCAAGAAGCCATGTCCCAACCTCGCTGAAGAATGCTCCTATGACCATGTTCAGCTTCCTGAACTTCGAGCGCCTCTCCCTGTTCTCCAGGAGCCTGTGGAGCACCAGAGTGACCAGCAGAACCTCTACTGGCAAAAAGGCCAGGTCTCCCAGAAAGAAGACGAAGATGTGCTCTGCATCTCTGAAGATCAGGTAGTGCGCCAGGTAGAGTGCCAGAGATAAAAGGACAAGGCATGAGCCAAATATGGTCATCCAGCTGGGACGCATGCCAAACCTCACAGAGATGTCACCATATTTCCATCAGGCTTATGCCGGGTTTTGCTGCTCAAGCCTGCTTGCTTCCAGAGAGGACCTCATCCCAGTGCCTGTTGGCATCAGCTATGTACTGATCATGGGGCACCAGAGGCTTCTCCAGAAGGTCCACTGTATCATCAGAGATGCACAAGCCCTCAGCCACCTCGCGCCCGGCCCTTTTCAGGAGCTTCCTGTACTTCCAGACCACAGGCTTTAAGTGAGCAGGAGGGTCGTGAAGCACTGAGCCCTCTCCTCTGTAGATCTCGGCTATGACCTGGGAATGGTAGCTCCTGGCAACCCTCTGAAATAAATGGTGCAATACCTGGAACTGGCTCTGCTCAGGAAATGCGCAGCTGGAGATGACAACGATCTCAGGCGATTTTTGAGCTCCTCCAGCATGCCTTGTCTCTCCCCTCTCATCGGGCTCCAGATGCGGATCGCCCAGGGGAATTAGCCTGTCCATGAAATCCTTCATGATTCCAGTGACGTTGTCTACGTAGAGGGGAGTTGCGAACACTGCTATGTCTGATGCGAGATACTTGGGCAGAAGCTCTCTCATGTCATCTTTGATCACGCAGCCTTCTGACCTATCGACCCAGCACTTGAAGCATCCAATGCAGTGCCCGATCTTCTTCTCAGACAGGAAGACGTTCTCTACATCTGCTCTTGCCTCTTCAGCGCCTTTCAAAAACTCCTCAACCATAACGTGAGTGTTGCCATTGCCAGCGCGCGGGCTGCCGTTGAATGCCGTGATCTTCATGACCAGAACCCCTCCAAACAGAATTCCTGCAACATTTGCTCAAAGCCTGTATCCGGCGATGTGATGTGCCTGCTCAACTCTGACCCAAGCTGAAAGCCTGTTGAAATATGTGGCTCAATCTGTATATATTTGTCTGTAATGACCGCCTGCATGATCAGAGGAGGCCAGAAGCATACCTTCCTCCGATGGCAACATTGTAGGTCATGGATATGGCGCGATCCATCAGCGCAATCGAGAGGCCTGCAGATGCTGGCACCCCCAGGCTCATCATCAACGCCACCATTCCACCCTCGACCAATCCCAGACCTGAGACGGTAATGGGAATCATGGAGAGAGTTCCAACCAGCGGCAGAGCGAAGAAGAGCACGTGTACAGGCACCTCGTGTCCGAGGGAGAGGGCGATTATGCAGATCTTCAGGGAGTTTGCCGCCATGCAGGAGAATGTGATAAGAAGAGAGATGGCAGCAAGTCCCTGGATGTCTTTTACCTCGCCTGTGTAAGCTCTGAGATCTGATGCAGATTTGGAGAGCCATAATGGCCCGGATCGCTCCAGGATTTTTATCAAATCATCCATTCTCGACCACAGGATTAGAGAGACGCCAAATGCAGAGATGAGAAGTCCAAACGGCACGACTGCCTGCCAGGAAAGTCCCACTGGAAAGGCAAGGAGCCCGACAGTGCAGACGAGGGATGCCGCAGCTGCATCCATGTATCTGTCAACCACAACAGAGGCTGTGCACCTGCCCATGTCCACTCTATCCTTGACCATGAAAGGCCTGAGGAAGTCGCCCACCCTGGCAGGAGTTATGTCTGAAAGGAGAGCGCCTCCAGCCATAGCCTGGAAAGCAAAAGAGATCGGCAGGTCTCCTCCCATTCTGAAGAGGATGAACTTCCACCTTGCGGTGTAGATGAGCAGAATTACAGCATAGATGGGCATTGCCACAGCCAGATAAGCCGGGCTAGCATAGAGCACTGTGGACAGAACTGCATGAGGGTCAGAGGTGTATATCAGGGCACCCAGTATGGCTGCGCCTGCAATAAGCCTGAGCCAGGCCTTCCAGCTCATATATCAACAGATCCTCAGGATATATCAACAGATT
>CAZXDN010000051.1:4423-15147 GCA_964639235.1 uncultured Methanotrichaceae archaeon
TCAGGCATCACTATCTCATCGCACGCTATGACCTCTTCGTGAACCAAAATTTTTGTGTGCTTGATTTGACCATAGGCACATCATGACCTGATCATCACCAGAAGCATCTTGAACCTGGTTATGGACTTGAGAGAGTGGGGCTTGCCAGAAGGAAGCATGATCATGTCGCCTTCCTTCATCCGGTAAGGAGAGCCTGAGATGGTGAACTCAGCTTCGCCATCCAGTAGCTCGACCAGGGCATCGAAAGGCGCTATGTGCTCGCTTAAGCCTTGACCCTGGTCAAAGGCGAAGACCGTTATGGTCCCAGTATCCTTTCGTATTATCTCTCTGCTCACAACAGAGCCCTCCTGATAGCTCACCAGGTCCTTCATTCTCTGCACCTTCGGCGTTTTTTCTCCATTTGCCTTCTCGCTCATGGTTGGATTCATCTCTGCACCTCACTCTCGATTAAGCGCATCTTGCCAGCCAGACTAAAGGTAAAAGTCTTTGAGATGCTCCAGAATCTCTTTTAGCTCCTCTCCTCTGCCAGGCCCTATTCTCTCCAGCTCGAACTTCTGATAATCGCCGACGATCTTCTGCTCCATCTCCCTTGTGAAGCAGGAGTCCGCCAGAGAATAGAAGACGCCCTCCTCAGTTTCGATATGCTCGTCCATGACTGAGGCATATCTCCAGGCGGCATCGATAAGCTCGCTCGCAGCCCAAAGCTCGCCCTGACTGTACCCTGCGGCAGCTCCCCTCAGGACTTTGGATATGCCCATGACCACCTCGTGCTCTGAAGTGAGACAGTTGATCGAGTCTTCTGGCATGCCCGCACAGATCAGCGCCTGAAAGAGCACCTTCTCCTCCTTTCCATGATGGCACCGATCTATGAAGTATTTGCTGAACTCGAACATCCAGTTCAGGCTGTCAGGATCTACTGTCTCCCCAGATGACAGCTTCTTGGATAGCGTCTCCAAGATCTTCAGGAAAACCTTTATCGTCTCGTGTTCCTTCCTGAGCTCTTCTGTGACTTTCATTCTGGCATTTCCCTCTCTTGGGCTGTGGGCATAATCACAGATATTCTAACGCAGCATTATTTTATTCTTATCCATAAAGAAAGTCGTCAACCGCTTATGCCCACATCACTATATCGAACGTGCCCGGTTTAACTGGAATTAACTATACAGACGTCCAAAGATTTTAATCTAATCGAGGGCCAATAGATGACGAATGTATGTGGATGTGGTCAACGCAGTTGCGCGCTCTTTGGCCATAGCAGGAGCCGCCATAATATTCGCAGGCGGCGCCATGGCTGTGATCCAGATTTTGCAGAAGGTCTTAAGAGATGCGCCCCTTAAGTACAGCGTCATCAGAAGGGGGTTCACATCCAAGATAATGCTTGGCCTGGAGTTCTTCGTGGCTAACGACCTCATCAAGAGCGTTCTTGAGCCCAGCCTCAACCAGGTGCTCATCCTGGCAGTAATCGTTGCCATAAGGACTGTCGTGGGGTACTCTCTGAACCGGGAGCTAAAAGAGCTGGGGCCAGATGACTGAGAATTCTGGCATTATGCGTAAATACGTTATGTGAAAAATATCATACGTTAATATATCCAGATATCCCCATCAGAGCCACGATCAATCCTAGAACGCCCAAAAGCCCAAGGTACTTTAGATCGTCTCTGACGTATTTGAAATAGGTGAAGAAGGCGAAGAAGCAGAAGAACATAAGCTCCCAGGGGTTGTGAGTTCTGAAGGCCTGGAACCCCATGAAGCCGAAGAACCCCAGGAAGCCGTTGATCCAGTGAGGGTTCCTGACTGCGCTTTTCCTCGTGCTCTGTTTCTTCCTGTTCAGGCCCTTGTCGCCTTTGTTCGTTCCCTTCTCGTCTTTGCTCATGCGATAGGTCATGCTCTGCCTATTCGAGATAAACCTTCCTGAAATAAGAAAATCCTTCTGGAAACGGCCGGTATCAGGATGTTGAGCGCTTGATTGCTCATGCCTCACCTGTCCACGCTCTGCGAACTCTGGCCTGACTCCCTTTTGTACTCGAGATAGGAGTAAACGATGCTGTAAGCTGCAGTCGAAACAACTGGAGCCATGATCAGAATCAGGGCGTGCCTGGGAAAGACAGCTCCCAAGGCAGCCAGAGCCCCAGAGACCTTGAACAGCTTTCCTGCCCGACGATTAACCTTATCCCAGACACTCTCGCTGCTCATGGTCCAGGGAGTCCTGATGCCCACGAACCAGTTCTGCCTCGAGCTCTGTGTCAAAACGCCTGCGAAGTAGAAGAGGAGTCCCAGCGCTGGCGAGAGAAGCTGGACTATATTGAACCTCAAACCCTGGTTCCAGAGAACCGTCAGCAGCTGGATGTAAATCAGAAATGCGATCGCTTCAAGCGCGAATAGGTCATAGCTCTGTCTAAACGACTCTATGTTCTTCCTCAGAGGGTCGAGCCTTGGAACAGATATGAGCACTGCGAAGAGAATTAAAGAGATGGCAGGGATGAGGAAGAGCCCTGCTGCCTTTGGCATGTAGCCGTCGACCTGGCCTCTGGCGTCCCAATGAGACGCAATCCGATCTGGCATCTGCGGATAGAGATATGCCCCATACAGGAAGGAGAAGATGATCAACAGCAGAGTAATTTGCCTTATGGTTCTGGAGTTCATGTCGATCGTTACATTGAGGAGCTTTTGTATTTAGAATCTGGCACCTGATTTATATCGCCGGCAGAATGGGTGCATCGAGATCTGCAGCGTAAGCTAGGGATGAAATCGGCGTCTGCCGAAAAATAGTTATAACTGAAAGATATAATTATTTTAGCATGACAGTCCCTCCAAAAATAGCAATAATATACGCCAGCCAGATGGGCGAGACGAAGCTGATGGCCGAAGCTATAGCAGAGGGAGCGACGTCAATTCCCGGCATCAAGATCCTCATCAAGGAGATCTCCTACGCAGTGCCCGAAGACGTGAAAGACGCAGACGCCATACTCATAGGCGGCTCTCCCCAGAACCATGCCCCCCAAAGGTCGCTCTCATCCTTCATAGAAGGCCTGGCCAAGCTTGACCTGAAGGATAAAGTTGGAGTTGCTTTCGGGTCCTGCAGCTCAGGAGAGGAGAGAGGGCCCTTGAAGAAGAAGATGGAGTCATTTGGACTGAACCTCATAGAGCCCGGAGAAGACCTGGGGATGGCCTTAGCTGGAATGGCATCGCAAGAGAAGGCAATCAAGGCTTGCTTCATGCTTGGAAGATCCGTGGCTCAGGGGGTCAAAGGCTGGTCTTGACCTCTCGGTCTCTATGGAAATCGCAGATAGAACACGGAGCAATGCCGTTTGACCACAAATTAGTTATAACTTCTGCACAGAATACGTCCAGATGGCTCGCCTGCCAAAGATCGCCATAATTTACGCCTCAAGCCTCGGAAGGACAAGGCTCATGGCTGAATCGATAGCAGAAGGTGCGCGAACAGTCGACGGCATAGACATCCTCATAAAGGACGTCTCCCTCGCCACTCCTTCAGATGTGGCCGATGCCAATGTGGTGCTTCTCGGAGGCTCCACCTACAGCCACCAGCTGATACCTTCAATGGAGGCTTTCTTGAAGGTGATGGAGAAGCTCGACGTGAAAGGAAAGGTGGGAGTTGCTTTCGGATCTTACGGCTGGTCCGGAGAAGGCGTGCCAACGCTTGTGGAGAAGATGAAGTCATTTGGCATGAACATGATCGAGCCTGGGCTCACTGCCAAGCAGGAGCCAAACGATGAAGTTATTAAAAAGTGCTTCATGCTCGGAAAGACAGTGGCAGAAGGGATAAAAGAGTAGCTTTGCCCTTCCACAATTTCCTCAGCATGCATATTCATATCTGGAAGCCGAAAAATAGCTATAACTTCAGTTAAAGCTAACATAAGGAGTGATTATGCCAAAGGTAGCGATAATTTACGCCTCTGGACTTGGCAGAACCAAACAGATGGCTGAGGCAATAGCAGACGGCGCAAGGACTGTTGATGGCGTAGATGTCCTGCTCAAAGATGCATATGATGCAAAGGCAAACGACGTCAAGGATGCAGATGCCATTCTCCTGGGAGGCTCCACCTACAACTACAAGCTGATCAAGGCCATGGACCCGTTCTTGAAGGAGGTGGAGAGTCTCGACCTTAAAGGCAAAGTTGGCGCTGCATTTGGCTCCTATGGCTGGTCTGGAGAGAGCATACCCACACTGATAAAAAGGATGAAATCTTTTGGCATGAATGTAGTTGAGCCTGGAGTTACAGCCATACAGGTGCCGAAACCAGAGGACATCGAGAGGTGCTTCAAGCTCGGAAGGGCCGTGGCTCAAGGCGTATCTGCCTAGCCATATCAACATTCAGGCAATTTTTTTATTTATGTTTTAGATTTTATATTGGCAATTGGATCTGCACCTGCATTGAACCCGCCGTGCTGTGTCGCATGAAAAGCAAGCGCTGTGCATCCTTATTCCACTAAGCATAGGCCTTAAATAGCGAAAAATGTAGATAGCTCTAATATGCAGGAAGCAAAACCAGTCAAAGGCGATCTGCCTGAAAAGGGAGCAATCGTTCAGAGGGACAGGGAGACGTACGCCATAGCCCCGCATATTCCAGGAGGCATAATCGATCCTGCAACCCTCAGGAAGATAGCTGACGTGGCTGAGAAGTACAACGCCAAAGTCCTGAAGATCACATCTGCACAGAGGATCGCCATAGTTGGCATAGATCCCAAAGACATAGACAACGCCTGGAAGGACCTGGGGATGAAGCCCGGAGCTGCAATAGGCCTGTGTGTCAGGAGCGTCAAGATCTGTCCAGGGACGACTTTCTGCAAGAGGGCCAAGCAGGACTCAGTGGGCGTGGGCCTCAAGCTCGACGAGATATATCACGGCATGAACATGCCCTCCAAGTTCAAGATAGGCGTGTCCGGGTGCGCCAACTCATGCGCAGAGAGCGCAGTCAAAGACATAGGCTTAAATGGCACGTCGCACGGCTGGAAGGTCACAGTCGGAGGTTGCTCTGGCGCCAAAGCAAGAGTGGGCGAAGTCCTGGCAGAGGGCTTAAATGATGATCAGGTCTTCGACCTTGTAAAGAGGATAGTGGACTACTACAAGGCAAGCGGCACCAAGCTGCGGCTGGGGTCGTTCATAGACCAGACGGGATTTGAGAACTTCAAGAGAGAAGTCCTCAATCCGTGATCACACCTGGTGCAATAAAAGCTCATTTTGCCTAATATCCAACTCTTTTTTGGTGATTTGCATTTTTCTGCTGCCCGCCCACAGCCTTGCACTACATGATGCCAGCCGCCACGTCAATCGTCCCCAACCAAAACATATTTATACGTCTAACGACGATGGGCATTCAAGCAAAAGTCGGATGACTTTTCTACTCCCTCCTACATCCCGTACTTTTGCCCTCACTTTTAAAGCGATAATTGCCCGTGATCCCAGGCTGAAAATTGCATTTCCAGCCTGCCCTACAGAATAAGAGCACCGAATAAAGCGCTTGCCAGGTTGGCTACAATAGATATCAACAAAGCCTTTGGATACTTTATCTCCATCAGGGTTGCTAAAAAAACGCTCTCAACCAAGACCACCGCTGCCTCCAGAGCCAGGATCTCGTGAAAGACGTAGTTGTAAAAGTAGTTCAAGAGGGGATTTGTGAAGGAGTTAATCAAAAGCGAATAGATCAGCAGCAAAGCACAGAGCTGCAGCGCGACAATCTGGACCCCGCCGTCTTCCTGCAGGGCAGTCGCATGGATGGCAGGCATGAGCTCTGATGGGAATGCCATGAACACTGTCAAAAATACCGCGAACTCTACCAAAACTGTCAGCATCAGTGCTGTGACCAATAGCGCAAAAAAGCTCATCTCCTGATCCTCCTTCTGACCAGGATCAGGATTATGAGAGATATAGAGACCAGAGGCAAATCGAAGAACCAGGCATCATAGAGCGCTTGTCCTGTTGGAGGGAGCAGGAATATCGTCATCTTCAACGGGAAGCTCCTCTGTCCTTCCGTCCAGATAGCTGTATACCACTTTAGTCTCAGAGATATCGAGCGCGCTCTCGTTTATCGAGTTGACCTCTATGAAGACATCTATGCTTTTCAGCCCCAGCGCCTCCTCGAGGGATGCGGCCACAGGCAAAGTCAGGTTCGAGGAGACTATGTTCTTGTTGTTCTCGAAGTACTCCTTTCTTGCGGCCTTGATTTTGTCATCAGAGTCGTTGCTCTTGAGCATTCCCCTATCCAGGTCCTCTGACTTTATGGCGTGTAACTGGAAGCCGTCTAGCTTATAGCCTCCTGAAAACGCCCCTGTGCTGCCAACCTCAGAAGCGTACTCCCAGCCCCATATCGTGCTGCTGGTGAGGAAGACGTAGTCCGGGTAATCGTTCAGGTTGGTGATTGAGTAGTTGTAATCGTACTGCTTGATTCCCTCGATTGCGATGTCAGCGCATCCCACAGATGCCAGCATGAGAACTGACAGAGCTGCAGCTGCGTACTTTATCGTAGAGAGTCTTCTGTGTTTTATTTGCGCCTGCAAATTAGAACCCTAGCTACCGTTAGAGCCTGTTATATTTAATCTCTCCTGAGCTTCATAGACCCAAGCGTCTCGATTTCTTTTTCTGCGCATGATTTGGGAATCGACCATGAGCTGCACGATGGCGGTTTTTGAGAAATTCCTGCGGATAAACCAAGTGAGAGAAAGTGCCTCTGGAGCACTGCTGCGCAGAAGAGCAGCTCTGCATGGCCCATCATACATGGCAAAAATGCCAGACAGCAGCCGCCAGAGATCAACTGGACACTGCTGAGCTTATGACCTCAACATCGCGGCTGCTCCTGACCAGGATCTCCTTTTGGCCCTGGTAGTCGGAGACCTCTCCCGCGACTCTTATTCTATCGCCTTGGCCCACTGTTTTTGAGAGCTGCTCTGCGCCTGAGCTGCTGGGCACGAAGATGGACATATTTGTAGAGTCGAGCTGGATTATCAGGTTTCCTCCAGTCCTGGTCTCCTTGATGCCGAGGACTGAGCCTTCGATCGTCTCTCTGGCGCTGGAACTGGAAAGGCCGTCATCATCGCCATAGCCAAAGGCCCAGTAGGCCACTGCCAGTGATCCAAGCGCCATGAAAAGAAGTATCGCCACTAGCTTCTCCTCTTTTTGAAGGATCATATCTCGACCAGGCGCCTGTGTCTACGAAGCTGTGTCTCTGAAGGCTCTACCTCTGAAGCAGATTTGGTCAGAAAATAAAAAAGCCGGGCCCTACTTCTTCTCAGCGGCCTTGGACCCGTAGCGCTCCTCGTAAGCTGCGTTGAGAGCCTCAAGGCAGCTCTTGCACACGCCCTTATAAGCCCCTTCTGGGTTTGCTAGGGTGTGCACCTGGACCTTGATCGGATAAAGCGTCGGTTTAGCAAGCGTGCATAGCTCACAATCTGCCATCTTGTTTCATCTCCTGGGCTGGGGATTAACCTCATTCCTGTTTAACTTTTCTGTCTGCATTTCATGATGCGCATTCCACGACTTATCCTCAAATGCCCATCCATAGACAGCATTCCAGATCCAATTGCATATAGACATCACATAGAGACCGGCCATATGCAGCCTTAGCCGTATCCGAGCCAGTCATCGACAGAGGTAGAGTTGGTGCTGCTCTTCATGAGCTGCACATACTTTTCTATCGAGAAGACACCTGTGAGGTCCTCCTGAGACCTGCCAATCTCTGCGTATCTGCCCTTGTCGTCAGGCGCGGTCTCTTTTGACACCCAGCCTATGTGAGCGACGCCTATAACGTTGGAGTTCATCTCCATCTCAAGTACGGCGTCGGATCTGGTGGAGCTGTATCCCAGAGTCCTGACCTCTGTGCTCTTCTCCAGGTGCTCTGCGTGGGTATACATCTCAGTGGCCACAGCGCCTGCATCGTAGTTGATGACGCACAGCTTGTCGGTCCACTTCTGGTCATAGCTTCCTGTCTGGTAGCTCACAGGGTAGTACTCGAACTGGGCGTCCTGAGTGTAGTTTATGCTGTTGCCTAGAACATCCAGCTCGAAATCGGTCTTATCGTAAAAGCTTCCAGATCCAGAGATCTTCTCTGTTATCTTCTGGCCGCTGTACCCAGAAGCGGTCTGGCCGTACAGCTCGTGGCTCCTGTAACCCACCCCTTTGATTACAGACCGCTCTATCACGTGATCTGCGGCCACTGCTGATCCCACAAAAGCAATGACCAGAACCACAGCCATAAAACATCCCCAACTCACTCTCCGGTCTCCTGGGGAAAACACATCGCAGCGCCGGTTAATAAAAGTGTCGATATATCTTCATAAAAATTAAAATTTTGGACAAGATAACATCATAACATGTCATTAACATCGCAAAATATGCAAAATATTGAAATATTCAGCTGATAGTATCCTCACTTTTAGCTTATCAGAAGATAATTCTTCATCTGCCAATATAAGTTTGCGGATGGTCTTCCATGAGGAAACAATTACCAGCAAACGCACTGAGAAAAATCCGCCTTGATATTCAGGCATATATGTTTAAGACCATTGTCGATGCAGTCAAAAAATAGGACCTTGCGACCTCAAGCTGCCTGCAGTACGGTTAGAGCCCTCACAGAATAGTCCCTGGCACGGTCGCCAGGGATGTTATTCTTATAATCAGACAGTTATCCGGGACAGTTCCCAGCAGAATCTTCTTGGTGCCTGCAACTGAGATTGCCTTCATGAGATGAGAGCGATTATGAACCTGGCGTAGCCCTCCAGGTCAGAGATCCTGACGTTTTCATCGATCCCGTGGATGTTCGCCTCCATCTGCCTTCCAACTCCGAAGACGCACGTCGGAATCCCTGTCTTGTCTGTGGCGTAAGCCTGATCCAGGCTCCCCTGCGCGCCAGATATCCTTGGAAAGACTCCCGCCGACTCTTTAACAGCCTGTCTGACTGTCTCAACCCAGGGGTGGTCAGGGTTCACATACATTGGCGGATACCCAGGGAAGAACCTCAGGTCAAAGTCCGCCTCCAGGGGCTTCAGGGTCCGCTCTATCTCCGAGATGGCGCTCTCCATGCTCTCCTCCGGTATGACCCTCCTGTCTCCGCGAATTATGCACCTATCAGGAACTATGTTCTCTTTTATCCCGCCCTTGATAATTGTGATGTTGAGCATGGGCATCAGGTGGCCTATGCCTACTGATTCCAGTGCAGAGCTGGCCTTGAGGGCAGATCTCCTGGACTGCACATCTGCCTTAAGGGTCATCAGAGCCTCCATGACTGGTATGGACTTCTCTATGGCATTGACTCCAAGGAAGCTCGAACCGCTGTGCACTGACCTGCCTTTGACTGCCACCTCCCAGGTGATTATGCCGTTTGAGCCTATCACAACGTCGTCAGAGAACCCGTCCATGCACAGCATGTAGTCCCCTTCAATCAGGCCCTCGTCAGCGAAGAAGCAGAGTCCAGAGTAACCACCCACTTCCTCATCGGTGGTCAGAAGGACGGTTATGTTGTACTTGGGCTTGCCCGATTTGAGGAAGGCCTCAAGAGCTGCGATCAGGCAGGCCACTGCTCCTTTGGAGTCTGAGACGCCGCGGCCATAGAATCTGTCGCCTTTGCGCGTCAGCTCGAATGGGTCAGAAGTCCAGCCATCTCCTGGAGGGACCACGTCCAGATGGGTGTAGATGACCAGTGTCTCCATTGCGCCGACATCCAGGCGCGCCCTCAGATTGGCCCTGTCTCCAAAGAGCCTCTCGTCCTCACACTTGACCTCGAAGATCTCTTTTGGCATGACAATCTTTTCTGTAGCAAAGCCCATCTCATCGAACTTCTTCTTGGCGTAGTCGATTACCTCGTTGTAGAACCTCCCTGGAGGAGCCACTGTCTGGAATCCTATCAGGTCTCTCAGGACTTCGAGAAGGCAGTTCGTATCAGCACACACATCAGACGTCATAAATCTCCCGCATTCCTTCTTTACAACCTCATCCGATAATTAGTCATCCCTGACCATTGGACGAGATGATCAGTCACATAGTCGTTAGGCTACAATGCCTAAATAAGCTCTTCTCCACATCATCGAGATCTACAAATGCTCCCTGCTTGACCGTCTCGCCTCAAGCCGATGAGAGAAACCCCACAACTGCTATGGTTACCAGGCCGACCAGGATCATCTGCAGTCCCTGAACTATTGCTCTCTCCTCGCTGATCTTTGCCAGGAATATTCCCAAGGTAAAGAGCACTATCATCCCTAAAGAGAGCGATATGTAAAACGCAGTATTCATGGCGATCTTCGGCACCAGTGTATAGGGCATTATCAGTATAGAGGCACATATGGCAGGGCTTATGCCGTCAACCAGGGCCACTATGAATGTGGCGAAGTTGGATGCCCTTGCGAACTGGGTATCCTCAAGTCCCCTGAGCATCGCCATCTCCAGCTTCCTCAAGTCCCTCTTGCGCTCAGCCCTCTCTGCCATGAAGGCCCCGCTCACCCCAGAGATGCCCATAGCAACGCTTCCCCCGATGCCCGCGATTATAATGGCCCTGGGGTCTGTGATGCCCGACATGTGGGCGCCTATGACCACTCCCATGATGGTCAGGGTGCCGTCGAAGGCGTTCATGACGAAGAGCCTCCTGGCTATCTCCTGAGCCCTGCTCACCCTGAGATATGTCCTGCACCTCTCGAAGATGCCTTCCATTGACGTCATGCCAGAAGCTCTCAAACCCGCATTATGTAGATCTCAGATCCGCATTATGTAGATCTCA
>CAZXDN010000051.1:15247-20347 GCA_964639235.1 uncultured Methanotrichaceae archaeon
CCGCATTATGTAGATCTCAAATCCGCATTATGTGGACTGTTCCTTCAAAATCGTTCATCTCGCTATGAGCGACTTTCCAGTCATCGCCTGGGGCTTCTCAATTCCCATCAGGTCCAGAATGGTTGGAGCCACATCCGCCAGTATCCCACCGTCCCTTACCTGGAAGTGCTCCCTTGAGATGAGCGAGAAGGGCACTGGATTTGTGGTGTGAGCTGTGTGGGGCTGCTCGGTCTCGCGATCAACCATCTTCTCTGCGTTTCCGTGGTCTGCGGTCAGGAGGACTGCGCCGCCGCGGGCCAGGACCTCGCTTACAACTCTTCCCACGCAATCGTCAACCACCTCTATGGCCTTTACAGCAGCTGGGAAGACCCCTGTGTGTCCTACCATGTCGGGGTTTGCGTAGTTCATGACTATCAGGTCGTATGTGCCCTCTCTGATCTTGGCAAGGACGCCTTCTGTAACCTCATATGCGCTCATCTCAGGCTTCAGGTCGTAGGTCGCAACCTTTGGCGACTGCACCAAAATCCTGTCTTCTCCGGGATTTGGGGTCTCCTTTCCTCCGTTGAAGAAGTATGTGACGTGAGCGTACTTCTCGGTCTCAGCAGTCCTCAGCTGTTTTAGGCCGCTATGGCTGACTATCTCTCCCAGAGTATCGCTCAGGTCCTGGGGCGGGAAGGCCACAGGCGCGTCCAAAGAGGCGTCGTACTGCATCATGCACACGAAGTGCACTTTTACCTTAGACCTTGGAAACTCAGAGAACTGGTCGTCCACGAAGACCCTGGTCATCTCCCTGGCGCGATCTGGCCTGAAGTTGAAGAATATGACCACATCGCCGTCTCTTATCACGCTGGAGGGGTCGACTACTGTTGGCTTCAGAAACTCGTCTGTCTCTCCCCTGGCATAGCCCTCCTCCACTGCCTCTTCAGCGCTATTGGCCTGGAATCCCTTTCCCTCTGTGAGCATTCTGTAAGACAGCTCGATCCTCTCCCAGCGCTTGTCCCTGTCCATGGTGTAGTACCGGCCAGACACCGTGGCCACCTTGCCAACTCCCAGAGATCTCGTCTTGTCCTCAAGCTCCTTGAAGTAGACGAGGGCGCTCTTCGGAGGCACGTCCCTTCCATCCAGGATGGCGTGCACGTACACGTCCTTTAGCCCCATCTCCTTTGCCATGTCGAGCAGCGCAAAGAGGTGAGAGATGTGGCTGTGCACGCCGCCGTCAGAGAGCAGCCCCATGAGATGGAGCCTTGATCTTCTCCCCAGAGATACGGCATCGACCAGAACGGGGTTTTCTCGAAGCTTGCCCTCCTTGATGGCGACATTGATCCTGGTGTAGCCCTGGTAGACTACCCTTCCAGCCCCAAGGTTGAGGTGGCCCACCTCTGAGTTTCCCATCTGGCCCTCCGGCAGGCCGACAGAGAGCCCGGAGGAGCCAATTGTCGTACAGCCATAGGTCTTCCATATCCTCTCGATATTGGGCTTACTGGCCGCAGCTATGGCATTGCCCTCAACTTCAAGGCTTATTCCAAAACCGTCCATTATGATAAGCGCAATTGGTTTCATAGATCTATTAGGTTGCACAGATGGGATCGAACCCGGAGGTATATTAGCCCTGCTCCCATCCAGCTTCAGCCTGGCCACCCTGATCCGGCTCTGCCTTTACCAGATTGCCCAGCAATGCCTCAGTCCTGACCGCCAAAGCCATACTTGCCAATGAGTGGAACAAATGCCACTCCCATCTGCTGCTCTGTGGTAAAGCCGTTGTCTCTCTTGACCAGGACCAGCTCCTGGTAGCCTCTTCCAACAGGTATCACAAGTCTTCCACCTTTTTTTAGCTGATTCTTCAAAGGCTCTGGCACCTCTGGTGCCGTGGCGGCTACGCTTATCCTGTCATAGGGTGCGTGCTCTTTAAGGCCTGTACTTCCATCTCCTTCGACCACAGTCACGTTGGATATACTGGCAGCCTCAAGGTTCTTCCTGGCCTGGGAAGCTAGCTCCGGTATCCTCTCCACAGTGTAGACATGGCCATCTTTGCCTGTAAGCACTGCCATCACAGCAGCATGATACCCGCATCCTCCGCCGATTTCGAGGATGTTCATCCCAGGCTTAATCTCCAGGATCTCGCACATTATCGCGACCATGTGAGGGGCGGAGATGGTCTGGCCAAAGCCTATGGGAAGCGGCATGTCCTCATATGCCACATGCTTCAAGTTCTCAGGTACAAAGAGCTCTCTTGGGACACTGGCCATTGCCTCCACTACCTGGTCGCTTATCCTTCCCCTCATCCCTTCCAAAAGCTCTTCTCTGTTCAAGTTGCTCTACCTCATCTTCTCAATTAAATCTCTCTTCCCCAGATCCTCAGGATGTCCTTGGCCTCTGCCTGGTCTGAGAAGCCCTCGTTCCTGAGCTTTATCTTGGTGATCTCGAACTTCAAGCCCTCAACCTTTCTCACGTCTCCTACAGAGAACATCTCGTCTCCAGGAGAGGTCGACTTAAGCGGCCTGGTCTTGCCGCTCTTGTAGATTGAGAACTTGACAGGGACCTCGTCTATGGCCCTTGCCCAGACGGTCTTGATCTCTGAGGCTTTGGCCTTCTCGACCCTCCTGTCAGTCTCAATGGATGCGACCTCTGTGAAGACGACGTCCCTGGAGGCATCGTCCACCAGAAGCTCTTTTCCAACCTCCACGTCGTCGTCTGATGGCAAATTTATGTAGTATGGCGTAGAGACGCCATCTCTGTTCACAATCACCTTCAGGTTGGAGAGGCGGGTCCTCTTGCTGGCCACTGGATGGACTGTCCCGCACTCCTCGCACCTCACAAGCTGCTCCTGCCCTGATTTGACCACTGCGTGCTCTGTCTCTGCATCGCAGGAAGGGCAGAAGATCCCCTCTTCTGACATAAACTATAGTTCCACCGTAAAGTATTAAAGAGTGCCCTATCAGGCGCGATGGCAGCTGTGTTCTTAACTGGAAAATATCTTCGCCAGTATCGCGCATCCCGTCATAGTTAGATATATATTCTAATTCAGTAATTGCCATGATATCACCTATGTCGCCTCTTTCGGGGAAAAAATTTTTAAGGAAGACATACTTACCTCAAGCTGAGGAAGTGAGAGACGTGAAAGATGGGAGATCAATCTACCTGAACGGGAGAACTGTATTCAAAAGGGATGAAGGCCTTGAGGAGTGCTGCGACATAGCAAAGAGCATGATAGAGGAGATTGAGAGCATCAGAAGAAATGACGAGATCAGCAGGATGCCCTCTGAGAACGGAAAGCTCAAAGGCTCATTTAGGAGGAAGCTCATGAGGAGGATAAAATCAGCTGGTGGCATGGCAACTTGAGCCAGCGACTGGATCTACAAATAACTCCGATCATTATTTTGCCCTGTAACCTGCCAGAGCATGCCTTTTGTCTTTCCACGACTTTTCCAGAATCTCTCAAGGCATTTCCAGGCTGCATCTCATAAAGGTCTGCAAGCATGACTAAGAAGGGCCGAGGAGGCAAAGCATGCTTTTTGCCGTTTTGGCATCATTTCCTTGAAAACGCAGCAACCTGATAAATAACAATATGCTTCAATAATTCTTGCATACTAGGAGCTATTGTCATATGCATCTCTCGATAAGGCTTAATTATCCATAAACAAATCTCAAAAAGCTGGTTCCAGCAAAAATCCTTATATATGGTTAGAGCAATTAATATGCGATGGCAAGCATGGGTAATCCTGCAAAGAAACGCAGGTATGAGGTCATCGACGACGAAGAGGATCTCATCACAGGCGTGCTTAATGGCGGAGACGGTTTTCGAAAAGGTCGTGGAAGGAAGATAAAGAGCAAGAAGAAGCTTTTAGAGTATATCCGCAATATGTAAAAATAAATCTCATACTAGACCTGAAATTAGAAAATGATTAAGTTCTTTTTATAATTATTCTTCTTTTAAATGCTGGCTGTACCTTCGGCATACATTCCTATGAGAACGCGTGCAGCCAGCTGTCTTCATCCTTCGGGCATGAGCCCGTCCTGTGGCTCGTTGGGATTCCACACAGGAGACTGCTGTCAGGCAAAAGGCCCTGCGCCGTTAACCGCAAACAGAAGGAAGCAGACGAGGTGCAATTGATATAGAATGGCCACTATGTAGTGGTGTGATTTATCAAAAAAGTGCGGCTTATCAGAAATGCGATTTACTTAGGACGGCCTCATGCTCATAGACCTTCACACTCACACCAGGCGCGGCTCTTCTTGCAGCAGGCTCCACACAAAGGACCTCGTCAGGAAGTCCAAGGAGATGCATCTGGATGCTATATGCGTCACAGATCACAACACAACCAGGGCTGTTGAGAAGGTCAAGAAGATCGGAAGAGAAAACGGCCTTCTGGTGCTCTCAGGAGTCGAGGTGAGGACGATGGAGGGCGACATCCTGGTCTTCGGGATCTCCAAACCGCCTGCAGCCAGAATTCCAGCACAAGAGCTTCTCGACCTGGTGCATAGAGAAGAGGGAGCGTCAGTTGTCTCCCATCCCTTCAGGGCGTCGGCGCCGAGCCTCAGAGACAAGATCTTCAAGCTTAAGGGCTTCGATGCCCTGGAGGTTCTCAACGGCAACTCCAGCCAGATAGAGAACCAGAGGGCATCTGAGGCTGCGTTGAGGCTAAAACTTCCAGGAACTGGAGGAAGCGACTCTCACTCCAAAGGCATGGTTGGAAGGTATGCCACTGAGTTTGAAGAGCCCATCAGCAATGAGGCTGAACTCGTGGCTGCCCTGAAGGCAGGAAGGTACAAGCCAAAGGACCTCACGGGAAGACAGAATTAGAGTCATGAGAAGTTTTATAACGCAGAGGTTGCCAGTTGGCCGGGAAGCTATAAAGTTGCATTAGTCCGCCTTGCGGAGGCGTAGTTTATGATAAAGTACATTGCAATAATATTCCTGGCACTTATCTGCATATCTATCACGGCATTCTCATCCAGCGACGACCAGATAGCGGGCATTGAGAATAAAAGCGCATCAGACATCAGAGTTGATGTAGCAGGCAGCAGAGCTGATGTAGCCGAAAACATGGCTGAGAAGGGCGCAGCTGACACGAACACAAGTGATGCTGCCAGCGGAAATGC
>CAZXDN010000052.1:0-19382 GCA_964639235.1 uncultured Methanotrichaceae archaeon
AGCTCTCCCGTGAGGCTCTCGATCCTCTGCTCGGCGCCCTCCAGCATGGCGCTGCAGACCCTTATCAGCCTGATTCCGCGCTCGAACAGCTCCAGGCTGTCTTCAAGAGAGAGCCTTCCGTCTTCAAGAGCTGCAACTATGCTCTCCAGGTCCTCTAGAGCCGCTTCGAGCTTGAGATCCGAATCTTCAGAGATATCAACACCACCTTACTTCGACTTATCCAGCACTTGGCACAGAAGGGTTCCATCCTTGAGCACGACATCGATCCTCTCGCCTGAAGAGATCTCCTCAGAGCTTGTGACCAGGCTGCCGTCTGGCCTCCTGGCTATGGCATAGCCCCTGGACAGTGTTGCCAGTGGGCTCACAGATGAGAGCTTCGACCCGCAGATCTCAAGCTTCACCCTCAGAGCCTCTATCCTGGCCATCTGCGCAGACTGAAGCCTGCCAGACGCGTAGTCCAGCTCCTGGCGAAGCTCTCCTATCCTGGAGCACATCCTCCTCGCAGATATGCTCCTTGCCAGGTATTCGAGCCTCTTCTCATCCATCTCCAGGCGCCTTAAGACTGCCCTTGCCATCCTCTCCTTTGCGTACTGCAGCTCCTCGATGACCTCTGAAGTGTCAGGGACCGCCATCTCGGCTGCAGCAGTTGGAGTCGGCGCCCTGACATCTGCTGCAAAATCGGCTATGGTGAAGTCAGTCTCGTGGCCCACCGCAGAGATCACTGGAGAATCGCATGAGGAGATGGCCCTTGCCACCGACTCGCTGTTGAAGGGCCAGAGGTCTTCTGCAGATCCTCCTCCCCTGCAGACTATCACCAGGTCTGTCCTGCCCTGAAGCGCCTTTATGGCTTTGGAGATGCTCTCACAAGCGCCTTCTCCCTGGACCTGCGCTGGAGAGATCACTATCCTGGCAGGGTAAGAGCCCATAATCCTGAGGACGTCTCTGAGTGCTGCGCCGTCAGGTGAAGTCACTATCCCAATTCTGGAGGGAAACCGCGGGAGCAAACGCTTTTTCTCCTGGTCGAAGAGGCCCTCGGACTCCAGCTTTATGCGGGTCCTCTCGAACTCGCGGTGGCGAAACCCCAGGCCTGAGTCGAGCTTTATGCCTCTCGCCACCAGCTGGACCTGGCCCCTTGGCCTGTAGACGTCGACGTCGCCGTATACGAAGACGTTTAAGCCGTCTTTTAGCTCGAACTTGAGGCCTAGAGCGTGCGACCGGAAGAGCACACAGGAGATGGCAGATTCGCTGTCTTTAAGGGTGAAGTACCTGTGGCCAGACCTGTGGTTTGTGACGTTGGAGAGCTCGCCCCTCGCCCACAGGTCACGGAGCCTGGGGTCTGCCTCCAGGCGGTCCTTTATCCTGCTGTTCAGGTCTGAGACTGAGAATATCTGGGTCAAGGCAGTCCCAATTGCTCAGATGAGTATTTAACGTGTATTGTGATGCATCCAGGCCAAAAGCCAGCGCCTTCCAGGCATAAGAGACCTCGCGCCAGCTCAGCGCCTGCATCAGCTCCGTATCTGAATACAACATCCAAAATTATTTATAATAGTTTACACGAATATTTACACAAACGGAAGGTGCTATCAAATGGGTATACGGGAATCACAATGTAAACATTTTTGGGCTTTCGCCCTCGCCAGCATGATTTTGCTGGCGTATTTGCCGGGAGCCCTGTGTGCATCGCCGCCGGGGGAGGTTTGGAACAGCACCTTCGGCGTGTTGGACAAGAGCGAGGGGTACGCAGTCGAGCAGGCCGACGACGGGGGCTACGTCGTTGTGGGCACAGCCCAGAAGAGCGATGGAGACAGCGACATAGCCATCGTCAAGGCGGGCTCAGATGGCACAGCTGCCTGGAACAAGACCCTGGACATAGACCAGTTCGATCGCGGATACTCCGCTGACAGGACAGGAGACGGAGGATATGTGGTTGCAGGCGCCACCAGGTCTGACGGCCCCTGGAACCCCATCCTCGCGAAGGTGGATGGAGAAGGAAACCTGGTCTGGAACAAGGCATTTGGCAACCAGGGCTATATTGGAAGGTCGGTCCAGGAGACCGATGACGGCGGATATATACTGACTGGATACGCGGCAGAAGGCGATGCCCCTGCCCAGGGCGACGTCCTCCTGATCAGGGCCGATGCAGATGGAAACCAGGTCTGGAGCAAGTCGTTCAACTCATCTGAAGTTGATGGAGGAAACTCAGTTGCCAAGACCTCAGACGGAGGCTACATCATCGCAGGGTTCAAGTCCAACGCCTCTGGAGATCAGGACGCCTGGCTGATCAAGGCAGATGCAAATGGAGAGATACAGTGGGACAAGACATTTGGCACTGCAGGCCAAGACGAGCTGACCTCTGTGCTGCAGGCTGCAGATGGAGGCTATGCAATGGCTGGAAGATCGTCTTCAGGCGGCAGCTCTGATCTGATGCTCATCAAGACTGACTCAAACGGCAGCGTCCAGTTCTCCAGGACATTTGGCACTGCAGGCCAAGACGCCGGATACTCCATATGTCAGACCGGCGACGGAGGATACGCAGTCGCAGGCGAGACATTGGCCTCTGGCTCCAGGGACCTCTTCGTGGTCAAGGCCAGCTCGACAGGAGAGGAGGTCTGGAACAAGACCATCGGAGGAGCAGGCGATGAGATAGGGAGGTCTGTGATACAGACTGGAGATGGAGGCTATGCAGTTGCAGGCAACAGCTCTGAGGTCGGCCTTGCGTCAAAGATCTGGCTTGTGAAGCTCAGGTCGGGAGCTGCAGGATACTCGGTCTCAGGCATGAAGTTCAACGACTTGAACGGAAACGGCAAAGCCGACAAGGGCGAGGATGGAATTGCAGGCTGGAAGATAGACCTGATAGGTGTAGATAATTCAACCACAGTTGCCACAACCGATGCCGATGGAAACTACAAGTTCGAAGAAGTCCCACCTGGAAACTACACACTCAAGGAAGAAGCGCAGCAGGGCTGGATTGCAACATACCCACAGTCTCCAGGAACGCACTCCATTGCGGTTTTTGACTCAGACATCTCAGGCGCAGACTTCGGAAACAGGAGGCCCTGGGTCACAGGATTGACCTTCAACGACCTAAACGCAAACGGCGCCAGAGACGCAAACGAGAACGGCACTGCAAGCTGGACCGTTGTGCTGACAAAGCCAGATGGAAAGCAGGTCACTGCTGTGACTGACGCCAAAGGAGCTTACAGGTTCAGGAACCTTCCACCAAAGACCTACACTGTGACCCTGGTTGCAAAGATCGGCTGGACCCAGACCTATCCGCCAGCCCCAGGAACTTACACGTTAGAGGTCACCGACTCAGACATGACAGACCAGGACTTCGGAGTCAAGCAAGACGTCTTCTCCATAACGGGCGTCAAGTTCAACGACCTCAATGGAAACGGCAAGAAGGACAAGAGCGATCCTGGAATTGCAGGCTGGACCATAGTCCTGACAAAGCCCGATGGCCAGAATGTGACAGCTGTCACAGTAGCTGATGGAAGCTACAAGTTCAAGGACCTGAAGGCAGGAAACTACACAGTAGGCGAAGAGCTTCAAAGCGGCTGGATCCAGATATATCCGGCAGCATCCGCAACCCAGAAGGTGAACATAACCAACTCTGACGCCACTGGAATAGACTTCGGAAACAGGAGGCCATTTGTCACAGGAGTTCTCTTCAACGACGTCAATGGAAATGGCATGAAAGACCAGAAGGAGGCAAACCTCTCGAAGTGGACGCTTACACTTACAAATGTGGCAGACGGCAAGGCCATCACCACCACGACCAACTCAAAAGGCGTCTACGAGTTCGAGAACCTGATGCCAGGAAAGTATGTCATAAACGAGACAGTGCAGAAAGGCTGGATGCAGACACTGCCATCGTCTTCGAACAACTACACAGTGGAGATCACAGGCGCTGACATCGCAGGAATGGACTTCGGAAACAGAAGGCCGTGGATCTCCGGCACCAAATTCAACGATCAGAATGGAAACGGCAATAGAGAAGCTAGTGAGCCCATAATTGCCAATTGGACTGTAAAGCTGATCAAGCCAAACGGCGATTCGAGCAGGACCAAGACAGACATCAATGGCAGCTACAGGTTCAGCGATCTCAAAGAGGGCAAGTACACGATAGATGAGGATGTACAGAAGGGCTGGATACAGACGTTCCCGCCAGAGCCAGGAACCCACAGCGTGGAGATTGCAGGTGCAGACATTGCAGGAAAGGACTTCGGAAATAGAAGGCCTTGGATTACTGGCACCAAGTTCGAGGACCTGAACGCAAACGGCAAGAGGGAGGATGAGCCAGGCATCTCAGGCTGGAACATCAAGCTCACCAGCGCAGATGGGCTCAAAGCCGTCACTGCCGCAACAGACAACTGCGGAGTGTACAGGTTCCGCGACGTGGCTCCAGGAACATACACCATAAGCGAGGAGCTGCAGGCAGGATGGACGCAGACCTGTCCCGCTTCGCCAGGAGTGATCAAGGTCGAGGTCAAGAACGCAGATATCTCCTCTGCAGACTTCGGCAATACAATGGCACCTGTCGGATCAGATGTGATCGTACCTGCTGAAGAGATCTCGGCTGCAGAAAATGCCACACAGAGCGCCACAGAGAACGCTACAGAGAACGCTACAGAGAACGTCTCTGAGGAGGAGCCCATACTCACAGACTGAACCTGACCACATGCCAAACTACGCCAGCGCGGTGCAGAGGACTGCGCCGCGCCTTTTTTCACCTGGCCTCGAGATGATCTGCAGAACATGCCTGCTTTTGCTGACACTTGAAAGCATAATCCCTGCAAATCTCGAAATATAGTTCGAGGTTGAGGCGTGTTGTGGGAACAAATATAACTGCTTCAAGGGAGAAGAATAATTTCACTCTTTTGATTTTTAAATAAGATAAGTATATATTGAGGAATCGACCACAGCAGACTGAAACGCTTGGCCGCAGCCGTTCTTCTCAGAGAGGAGAGCACAGCCCTCTGGGCGAAGGCAAGATGGGCCATTTCTGCGGCAGGGCGCGGCCTATGCCCAAGACAAGGCCAAGACTTCAACTGCAGACGGCCTAAAGGCCTTCCCAGCAGAGATCAACATGGTGATAGTCAAATGATGAAAGCAAAGCTGATGGCCCTTGCCCTCCTCTTCGCGTTTATAGGCTTCATAAACTCGCACGCAGGCGCAGTCGCGAATGGAAGTGTAGTACAGGGCATAAAAGATGGATCGCTCCAGTCATGGCTTGCCTCCTACTGGCACCCCAGCCCGGAGGTACAGGGCCTCTTATTTCTGCTCCAGGCAGCTGTAGGCGTCTTTATGGTGGCCTATTTCCTGCAGAGCCAGAAGAAGAAGGAGATCGACTGGACACAGTTCGACGACCTATCCTAAGTAAACTTTTTTGACCTATAATCAAGATAGCTTTATATTTTAGTCACATCCTCAGTCCTCCGGAACACACAGCGAATCAGTCCATACTCAGGGCGAGAGATATCTCAGCTAGATGGATTGAAGAGAGACTGAAATGCACGACATGTTAGACGATTATGCCCAGGCAAGCGCCTTGAGAGAAGTCAATCCCAGGCTCAAGCTCCTGCTGGGCCTGGGCTCGATAATGCTCTGCGTGTTCTCTACCTCAGCCGTGGCCCCGGCGCTGATCGCAGCCACCATGACAGCCCTGACTGTCTTTAAGGCCAAGATCCCCTTGGGGTTTTACTTGAAGCTCCTGTCAGTTCCAATCTCATTTGCCATCCTGAGCTGCGCTGTGGTGCTCTTCGTCCAGGGAGGGGTAGACCCCATCTTCTCAATCGAGATCGTGGGGCTGAAGCTAGAGGCCAGCAGGCAGGGAGCAAACCTGGCAGCACTCCTCTTGTCGAGGACCTTTGGAGGCATGTGCTCACTATTCTTCATAGCTCTCACCACGCCCATGGTTGAGATCTTCTCTGTGCTGAAATCTTACGGCGTACCTGAAGTCGTAGTCGAGCTGTCGATGCTGATTTACAGGTACATCTTCGTGCTCTTAGGCGAGGCCGCCATGATCAGGGATGCCCAGGAGATGAGGCTTGGCTACTCCAACCTCAAGACCTCTCTGGGATCGTTTGCAATGCTCTCAAGCGTGCTCTTTCTCAGGGCCTGGGATCAGGGAGAGAGGCTGATGATAGCCATGGACTCAAGATGCTACGACGGAAGGCTCGACCTGATGGAGAAAGGGTCAAAGATGAGCGCAATGTCCATTATCCTGGTGCTGATCTACCAGGCTGCAGCTCTGGCCATAGCCATTTTAACCAGAAACGTGAGGCTGATGTGAGGCTGGTGAGAACGACCTTGACCCCTATAATTGAAGCGAGAGATGTGCGCTACTCCTACTCAGACGGTCCTGAGGCACTCTGCGGAGTTAGCCTTGCCATAGATGCCGGAAAGAAGGTGGCTCTGGTTGGCCCAAACGGAGCTGGCAAGTCCACGCTCATGCTCATGTTCAACGGGATCGTCAGGCCAACCTCAGGAGAGGTCCTCTTCAAAGGCCAGACGCTCAAGTACGACTCAAGGTCGCTTAGAGATATCAGGCGCAAAGTTGGAATGGTCTTCCAGAACCCTGATGACCAGATCTTCGCCCCGACTGTGGAGCAGGATGTGGCCTTTGGCCCAGTAAACCTGGGATTTGAGAGAGAGAAAGTCGAGAGGTATGTCAGCTACGCTCTGGAGTACGTCGGCCTTTCAGGCTACGAGCGCAGGCCGCCACATCACCTCAGCGGCGGAGAGAAGAAGAGAGTGGCAATAGCAGGCGTCCTCGCAATGGAGCCTGAGGTCATGATACTCGACGAGCCCACCTCAAACCTCGACCCTGCAAGCTCAGAGGAGCTGATGGAGATGCTCGATGAACTGAACTGCTGCGACAAGACGCTGATCATCTCCACCCACGACGTGGAGCTGGCCTATCGCTGGGCAGATGAAGTGGTGCTGATGGAGGGAGGTGGAATGCTCCACAGGGGCTCTGCCCAGGAGGTGTTCTCAAACCTCGACCTGGTCAAGAGGGCCAGGATGAAGCTTCCAATGGTAATGGAAGTTTACAGAGAGCTGTCTGGAAGAGGAGTCTTGAGCCAGGACAGGCCTCCCAGAAACGTCCTTGAGCTGACAGACCTGATAGAGATGAACTCCAGAGGCTCCAGGCCAAGAGAGAGCACTGGAAAGATTTACATAATAAACGTGGACCGTGCAGATCCAGAGAAGATCAAGAGCTTCCTGGAAAGGGGACTTGTCGACTGCAAGGGCGCAATGGGCACGATGGCCAAGGTGATGGCAGATAAAGAAAAGATCGATCTGGACTTCACCTACGGCGTCATAGACAAGTGCATACTGAAAGCCATCATAGGAGAGAGCAGCCTCATAATGACCTCAAGCGGAATGGCAGACCACGCCAGAAGAAGGGTTGTTGAGTACTCTTCAGACTGCGGGCACGCAATAGAAGTCGAGATATTCTCAGCAGACTAGAGATGCCCAGATATCTTGGAGATACTCAGATATCTCAAAGCTCAAGCAACCTGTCAAGCAACAAGCCATTTTCCAGACAGAAGTAATGAGCGGGTAGGGGAGTGGGGGTTAGTAAAAAAGATGAGTGTACCCGCTCAAGTCCTCACAATATTTTAATCATATAAATACTTTTCTGGCAACAATTTTAAAACCGTTTTTACATATTTCTAGCTTTGAATCTCTGCGTGGCAATTTTGGCTGCAAAGGCCCCCGCCACGAACCCTGCATCTATGTTTACCACTGCGAGAACAGAGCACGACTGGAGCATGGACATGAGGGCAGCAACGCCGTCTCCGCCGAGGCCATAGCCCGTGGAGACTGGAAGCCCAATTACCGGCGCATCGAACAGCCCTGCCACAACTGCAGGCAAAGTGCCCTCCCGCCCTGCGGCAACCACCAGTGCGTCTGCCGCAATCATCCTCTCCAGCGATGGAAAGAGCCTGTGTATTCCAGCAACCCCCACGTCATACTCGACCAGGACCTCGCAGCCCATCTCCTCAGCCACGACTCTGGCCTCTTCAGCCACGGGAATGTCAGCAGTTCCTGCAGAGAGAATTCCAACGGTACCCTCTCTTTTCCTGTCGCCAGAGCTGAAGACCGCGGTCCTGGCCCTGGGGTTGTGCTCGAACCTTGTGCCGGGAGGAGTCTTGAGCTTCCGGAGGACCTCCAGCTGCTCAGCGGAGACCCTGGTCAGTATGACGCTTCCTGTGTCCTCCAGATGTGCAAGGGCGATCTTTCCCAGGTCGATTGCATCTTTTCCTTCGGCAAGAATTGCTTCAGGTATGTCTATCCTGTCTGCCCTATGGGTATCAATCTTGGCCATCTCCCCCAGAGCCCTGTAGTTGAGGAGCCTCAGGCGCCTCACAGCCTCGTCTTGAGAGATCTCTTTCTTTGCATAGCCATCTAGAAGCTCTCTGATCCCTTCTTTCACGCCCTCAAGTTGTATCGCCGGGCATAAAGGGTTTATCCCAACGAGGCAATATTTCGAGATGAATGAAGGCGAACGTCGACCTCCACATCCACTCCAAGTACTCTGCTGCCACCTCTAGAGACATGGACCTGCATGAGATATCTGCAGATGCCAGGAAGAAAGGCGTGAAGATCATGGGCACAGGAGACTGCCTTCACTCCAGGTGGCTGGGCGAGATAAGGGAGCTGCCTGAAAAAGACGGAGTCTTCATCCTGGATGAGACGAGCTTCGTTCTCACAGTCGAGGTCGAGGACTCCCACAGGGTCCACCACCTCCTGATGGTCCCTGAAGTCTCCAAGGCGCTGGAGCTGAGAGAGAGGCTTTCTGGAAAGTCGGTGACTCTGGACACAGATGGCAGGCCCAAGCTCCACTTGACTGGAGCTGAGATTGCAGACCTGGCTTTAGAGACCGGATGCATGATAGGGCCAAGCCACGCCTTCACGCCCTGGACCGGGATTTATGCATACTACAAAACCCTCTCAGACTGCTACCTGGAGCACGCAGACAAAATACCGTACATCGAGCTTGGCTTAAGCGCTGACACGAACTACGCTGACAGGATAGCAGAGCTCAAGGAGAGAACTTTTCTCACCAACTCCGACGCTCACTCTCCGAGGTCAAACAAGCTTGCAAGAGAGTTCAACCAGATGGAGATGGAGGATGTGAGCTTCGACTGCCTCAAAAAGGCGATCCTTCGCCAGGGTGGAAATCATCCCACCTTAAACGTTGGCTTCTACCCAGAGGAGGGAAAGTACAACAGGACTGCCTGCACCAGGTGCTTTGCCCAGTACTCGGCAGAAGAGATGGCAGCGCTCAAGCACAGGTGCACTGTCTGCGGAGGCATAATCAAGCTCGGAGTGCGTGACAGGGTGGAGTCTCTGGCCACGTACAAGGAGCCGGTCCACCCGGATCACAGGCCGCCTTACCTCCACCTCATACCGCTGGCGGAAATCATTGCCATGGCCATAGGAAACAAGAGCCCTTACACATCAGGAGTCCAGAAGCGCTGGAGCGACCTCGTTGAGGGCAGGACCGAGATAGAGGTCTTGGTTGAGGCCAACCTCTCAGAGCTAAGCGCCGAGCCAAGAGTGATAGATGCAATAGAGGCATTCAGGTCAGGAAAAGTGGTCGTAACTCCTGGGGGCGGAGGAAAGTATGGAGAGGTCTCGCTTCCCAGGGCTGAAGAAAATAGAGAAAAGCAAAAGTCGCTCTTCGACTTCTGAATTGGATGAAAAGGAAGGTGTGGCCTTCACACCTCCCAGAGCCTGAGGCCCTCGCTTGAGGAGGTCATCTCCCAATCCTCAGGAGGATGCCATTCCTCACCGGTATAACTCTTCTCAGAGGCCTTCTTTGACCTGTCAACGACCACAGTCACGCTGGCATCGGTCTGAGCCTCTCCCTCGCCCTCCAGTCCATGAGCCTCTACGTGGGCCAGGTTGGTGAACGACCCGTCCTTCAGAGCTTTGGCAGTGTAGTATATGATGCCAATCTCTCCAGGCCTCACCTCCAGTATAGACCAGACTGCCCTGCCAGACCTCATGTCAGGCTCAAGCGATGAGTTCAGGAGAGTCATTCCCTCAGGAATGTCATCAGTCACCTTGGCTGCAATTGGATAGTTCGCCCTGTTGCGCAGCGCTATCTGGTAGTGGACGATTGATGGGTCCACTGGGTCGATCGTGGCAGTCTTTATCGCACTTATGCCGGGCTGGCAGCACTGCAGCCAGCTGTTCTGGATGACTGAGAAGTTGCTGGCGTAGACCCAGGAGCCATCGTAGCTTCCCAGGGCCTCGACACGGTTGAGAACCTCGCCTGTAGACTTGCTTACGTTGAGGTTGAGCTCTATCTCAGAGTAGCCTCCAACAGGCAGGTACTCCAAAGTCCAGTTGGCATAGTCGTCTGTGATCTCAGAGGGCCTGACTGAGGAGTTGATGAACTCTGTTCCCGACGGGAAGAAGTCCTTGACGTACACCGGCTGGAGATCGCTGCTGCCGTCGTTGATCACTGTGATCACATACGAGAGCGCCGTTCCCTGGAAGTACCTGACACGCCCGTACTTCACAGTCCCGTCCTTCATCACAGTCATGTGGGGAGCGTCGTACTTGGATGTGCCCGTCAGATGGGCCTTCCTGCTGATGGTGAAGTTGCCTATGTAAACGTCGTCTTGCTCAACTTCGGGCACTGGCCCTGCCTCGCAGCCGCCGTTGGTCAGGATCTCCTTGAACTCTGCCCTGCCTGAGAAGGTGGCGTTGGTGCTGAGGTCGCTTATGCCCCTTGCCACAGAGGTCTCCTTGATGTAGCTGGCGTCTGAGATCTCGCGGCTTATGTAGGTCACAGGCGTGGCGTTTGTACAGGGCGCCGGCACAGAGGTGCTTCCTGGGCAGGTGCCGTCCCTGCACGCTCCAGAAAGCGCTCCGCCCTTCATCTCAGAGCCGCTGGACTTGGACCAGGCCCCTTCCTTCCATTTTATGGACTGGTTGAGTGTCACATCAGGCGTCAGGCTGTAGCTCACAGGCATATGAGTTGCCTCCAGGTCCTTGTACATGTAGTTCGTGTGGGTCCTTATGCTCTCATTGGACTCGTAGGACCCTGTTCCGGACTCGTAGCTGCCCTGGCTGTCGCCTATCTGTTTGTCTGAGGAGACGTATCCTACTCCAGAGATGGACCTGTCTGATGCCACGGTCTTGCCGTACTCATCATAGCGCTCGCCTATCCTGAACTGTCCTATTAAGTCCTCGCTGGACTGGTATGCTGGATCGGCCTTAGCAGTGGCCTCACACGATGGGTCCTTAAGCGTGCCTATGTGGCCCATGCCCTCGAAGTCTGCCTCGGTGACCAGGGTTGAGCCGTTATCATCCAGGTGTAAGCTAGATGAGCGGTCTATCCTCGTGGCGTGTCTGTACTCCTCGCTTATCGAAGCTCCTGTTATCTGGTTCTTTGAGCAGTCGGCATCGCTCCACTTGGATGAGTAGTTCGTCTGGCGGTTTCCTGGCAGAGAGAAGGTCGTGGGCTGGTATCTGGCGCTCAGGCTCTGGACTCTGTCTATGGACTTGTTCTCGCTTCTGTAAGTCGTCAGGTCTTCTGAGACATAGGTTCCGCTGCCGTGTTCGCGCGATTTCAGAGCGGTCCCAGGCTCTCCTGCAACAGTTATGCTCTCGCTTGCAACTGTGGTCTCATTTCCTCCAGATGTCACGTAAACCCTGTTGGTCAGAGTGTAGGGCTCATATGCAGTCGAGTAGTCGTTTGCCACGTTCACGAACCCTGTGCCTGAGACCTTCTGGTCCATGTCGAAGTTGGTCTGGGTCCTCGGAACTCTGGCCCTGATGGTTATCACAAAGGCCTGGTGTGGGCCAATCACATCTATGTGCCAGGCTCCGCTTAAGTCTGATTCGGGCGAGGTCGATATGATCTCTGCATTTGAGCCAAAGACGTCTTTGACCAGGACATCGTACACTGGAAGCCCGCCTGTGTTCTCGATTTTGACTGTGTAGACAACCTCATCTCCGCGGTTGACCAGCTTCTTGTCTGCTGTCTTCGTCACGTTTAAAGACCGCCTGATCAGAACATCTGCAGTGTCGTTGGCAAACACGCTGTGATCCGTATCCGGATCGCCTATGGCCTCGACATAGTTGGTCAAAACCCCTGGAGTGTCCGCTCCCACAAGGCACATCAGGTTCACCGCGCATGACCCGGACACTCCCAGCCTGCTGATGTTGCTCCAGGTGAGCACTGTGCAGCCGTCGGCCCTAAAAGCCACTGAGTCTGGCTTCGGGTAGGTGCCGCCCTCCACATATGCCAGGCCCCTTGGCAGGACATCTCTGACCATGACGCAGTCCAGGTCGCAGGCCCCGACATTGCAGACGTTCATGGCAAATGAGACATTGAGTCCCTGCTCTACGACCTCTGGATTCGCCACCTTGGTGACGTTTATGCTGGGCTCAAGCGTCGTTATGTCCAGGGTGTCTCTGGAGCTGATGTTGGTGCCCTGAGGAGTGGTACCTGTGACTGTGACCACATTTGTCAGCGTGCCAAATGCAGTTCCATCGATCTTTGCCACCAGATATACCTTGGACGATTCGCCCTGTGCCAACCCATCAAGCGTCCAGGTGACGCTATGTCCAGCCACATCGGCTGCAGGCGTGCTCGACACGTAGCTCAGTCCAGCAGGCAGGACGTCTGCAATCACCACTGGCGCCAGGTCGACTGCAGCAGTGTTGTTGACAGCGATTGTGAAGTTGATCTCCTGGCCCTCCATCCCAGATCTGATGTCAGAGGTCTTGTCCACGAATATGCCTGAGTCTTTTGCCACCACCTCTGCAGATGCCGTGTCGTTGACGTTCTCTCCTTCAGCTGATACTGCCTCAACTGCCACAGTGTTGACCAAGGTTCCAAACACTGTGCCGTCTATCGACGCCTCAAGATAGATGGTCCTGGATTCATCTGGCTCAAGAGAGCCGAGGTCGTCCCAGATGATGGACTTGCCCGACTGTGTACCATTTGTAGCCTTTGAGAACGCAAGCCCATCCGGAAGCAGATCGCTCACCTTCAGGGAGTCGAGACGCTCAAGGCCGGTGTTGGTCACAGTTATGGTGAAGTTCACTCTCGTGCCCTTCTCGCCCTCAGCCGGGTTTGCGAGCTTCGAGATCTCGATTGAGGCGTTCACGTAGTTGGCGAAGTCGAGTCCTGTTATGGCCTCTGAGTTCAACGTCACGTTGTAGGTCCTAGTTGCTGGATAGGTCTGGATCCAGCCAGGGTGCTCGCTCAAGATCTCCTTTACCTCGTAGTTTCCAGCGCTCAGGTTATTGAAGGCATATGAGCCGTCTGTGAATGAAGCAGTGGTGCCGCAGCAGGCTCCATCCTTGTAGAGCTCTACATGCCAGTCGCATAGAGGCATGCAGTCAGAGATGTCTCCATCGCCGTTGACGTCCCTGAGAACGCTCCCGGAAATTCCGCTCTCCTGAGAGTTGCCGAAGTCTATGTCGTCCCTGGAAGAAGCCAGGCTGAGGTCGTATGTGCCCTCTAATGGATAGGTCTGGGTCCATCCAGCTGAAGATGCCTCCCTGACCACGTACCTTCCCGGAGCCAGGCTCCCGAAAGAGTAAGCTCCATTGGAATCAGTAGTTGCGGTCTCTGTGGCAAGCAGTCCTTCTCCGCTGAGGTCGTATATGTCCAGGTAGATGGTCCAGCCACCAATTCCAGGATCAGAATCGTTTATCTGGCCAATTGTTCCCAGATCCTGGTGCTTGGAGCCTGAGATGGTCATTGTGCCCTGGTTGCCAAAGTCGTTTCCCGATGAGCTGTCTTCCAAGTCGATTGTGTAAGACTGGCCCTGTCCTGGATAAGTCTGGACCCATCCATCGACTGTGCCCTCTCTCACCACGTACTTTCCAGGCTCGAGGCTCCCAAACGTGTAAAGCCCTCCTGCACCAGTGGTCGTGGTTTTAGTGGTAGTAACGCTTGTGCCGTCTGAGCTGTAGATGTCCAGATATATCGTCCATCCTGGGATGCCTGGATCGCTCTGATCCCTTGTGCCTGCAGCGCCCAGATCGTAGAACTTGGTGCCGGATATGGAGAGGCTTCCTGCATTGAAGAAGTCTATATCCAGGAGGCTCGATCCCGCAAGGCTGACCTGGCGCTGCACTGGAGCGGTATTGGTCCAGCCGGGCTTCAAGGCCTCTGAGACCGTGTAGGTGCCGTTTTCAAGGTTTGCGAATGCATAAGCGCCATCGGCTCCAGTTGTCTGCTCTCTTGAGATCTGCCTTCCAGACTCAGAGGTGCCAGATAGGGTGATTATCCAGCCGGATAATGGAACGTCGCCTGCAGTCAGAGATCCAGTTCCATCAAGATCGTTGTACTTGGTGCCGGATATGGAGAGGCTTCCTGCGTTGAAGAAGTCTATATTCTGGACATTTGACCCTGAGAGAGACACTGACCTGGAGAGAGGCGCTGTGTTCGTCCAGCCAGGCTTGAGAGATTCTGAGACCTGGTAGGTGCCGTTTTCAAGGTTTGCGAATGTATAGCTGCCGTCGGCCCCAGTTGATATTGTCTTTGAGACAGTCCTGCCAGAATTGGTCGTGCCTGAGAGGACAACTGTCCAGCCAGAGAGAGGTATGTCGCCAGAGGTCAAAGACCCAGTTGAATCGAGGTCGTTGTATTTGGTCCCGGAGATGGAGAGGCTTCCTGCGTTGAAGAAGTCTATGCCCTCTAAGCTTGATCCCGAAAGCGTCGCAGACCTGGATGCAGGAGATGTGCTGACCCAGCCGGGCCTAGAAGCCTCCGAGACTGTGTAAGTTCCGTTATCGAGGTTGTGGAATGCATAGTTTCCATTCTCATCTGTGATCTCAAAGAGAGAGACCACTCTGCCAGAATCAGAGGTTCCTGAGAGGGTTATCTCCCAGCCCTGGATGGGAATGTCGCCCTGGCTTAAAGCGCCGTTGGCATCCAGGTCGTTGTACTTGGTTCCCGATATGGCCAGATCTCCGCGGTTGAAGAAGTCAATCTCCTGGACATTTGCCCCTGAGAGAATGACGGACCTCGTGATCGACGAAGTGTTGATCCATCCAGGCTTCAATGCCTCTGAGACTGTGTAGGTGCCGTTCTCCAAGCTGGCAAATGAGTAGTGGCCGCTGGCATCAGTGGTCTTTGTCAAAGAGACCTGGCGCCCCAGGTCGGTTGTGCCTTCAAGTGCGATCGTCCATCCTGAAATTGGGATGTCGTCTGCGCTCAAAGCGCCATCTGAGTCGAGATCGTTGTACTTGGTGCCCTCGATGATCAGAGTGCCGCGGTTGAAGAAGTTTATTCCCTGAACAGAGGTCCCCTGAAGGGTCACGTCCATTGATGTGGGCGCTGTGTTCGTCCAGAAGGGCCTGATGTCCTCTGCCACCTGGTAAGTTCCGTTCTCCAGGTTAGCAAATGAATAGTGGCCGCTGGCATCTGTCATCTGAGTCCTTGAGACAGTCCTCCCTGTACTGGTGCTTCCAGAAAGAGTGATCGTCCAGCCTTGAAGCGGAACATCGCCAGAGGTCAGAGTTCCGCTGAAATCGAGGTCGTTGTACTTGGTCCCTGATATGGCCAGATTTCCTGCGTTGAAGAAGTTTATTCCCTCGATGCTCATCCCTGAGAGGCTGACAGGGCGCTGTGCTGGAGCGGTATTGGTCCAACCGGGCTTGAGCATCTCTGAGACTGTGTAGGTGCCGTTCTCAAGGTTTTCAAACGAGTAAGCTCCGTCAGAGCCTGTAACTCTCGTCAGAGAGACGGATCTGCCTGAGTCTGCTGTGCCAGTTAAAGTTATGGTCCAGCCTGACAGAGCTAGATCGCCAGAGGTTAAAGATCCGCTGGAATCGAGGTCGTTGTACTTGGTGCCGTTGATCCACAGGTTGCCGCGGTTAAAGAAGTTTATTCCCTGAACGCTTGTACCCGACAGGGCGACGCTCTGATCCAATGCCGAGGTGCTGACCCAGCCGGGCTTGAGGGATTCTGAGACTGTGTAGGTGCCGTTCTCAAGGTTTTCAAAGGAGTAGTTTCCATCAGGTCCTGTGACTGTTGCCAGGGAGATTGGTCTGCCTGAGTCTGCTGTGCCAAAGAGCGTGATCGTCCAGCCTGAGAGAGGTATGTCGCCAGAGGTCAGAGAACCTGTTCCATCTAGGTCGTCGTACTTGATGCCAGAGACTGCCAGATTGCCGCGGTTGAAGAAGTCTATGTCCTCAAAACTTGTCCCTGCAAGGCCAACTTCCCTTGAGGCAGGTGCAGTGTTAGCCCACCCAGATTTGAGTGTCTCGCTAACCTGATAGGTGCCGTTCTCAAGGTTTTCAAAGGAGTAAGCACCATCAGCGCCTGTAACTGCTGTCATCAAGATGGACCTGCCTGAGTCTGTTGTGCCAAAGAGCGTGATCGTCCAGCCTGAGAGAGGTATGTCGCCTGTGGTCAAAGACCCGGTCCCATCGAGGTCATTGTACTTGATGCCGTTAATCTCCAGGCTGCCGCGGTTGAAGAAGTCTACCCCCTGGGCGCTCGTCCCTGAGAGAGCCAGATCCCTGGAGATGGGCGCGGTATTGGCCCAGCCGGGCTTGAGAGATTCTGAAACTGTGTAGGTACCGTTCTCCAGGTTTTCAAAGGAGTAAGCGCCATCAGAGCCAGTAGCTGCTGTTAGCAAGACCGACCTTCCAGTGGCAGTCGTGCCTGAGAGGGAGATCATCCAGCCGGATAATGGAATATCGCCTGCAGTCAAAGACCCGCTTGAATCGAGGTCGTCATACTTGGTTCCAGATATGGTCAGAGAGCCGCGGTTGAAGAAGTCCACATCGTGTGAGCCTGAGCCTGAGAGGACCACACCCCTGGTTACAGGCCCGACATTGGCCCAGCCGGGCTTGAGAGTCTCTGAGACTGTGTAGGTGCCGTTCTCCAGATCTACGAATGAATAGTGCCCGCTCAAGTCAGTGACTGCTGTGCGAGAGACTGATCTTCCCAGGTCAGTCGTCCCTTCAAGGGCAATCGTCCAGCCTGACAGGGGAACATCTCCTGGGCTCAAAGCCCCATTGGCATCGAGGTCGTTGTACTTGGTGCCCTCAATTGTCAGAGAGCCGCGGTTGAAGAAGTCTATCTCCTGGACGCTTGATCCAGCCAATGCTATCGATCTTGCTATCTGAGTGGTGTTGATCCAGTCGGCCTTAAGAACCTCCTCTACCTGGTAAGTGCCGTTCTCGAGGTTTGCAAACGAGTAGCTGCCATCGGGTCCTGTGGATGTGACCTCTGAGACCTGTCTGCCCGAATCCGCGGTTCCAGTCAGAGTTATGGTCCAGCCGGAAAGCGTCACATCGCCTGAGCTTAAGCCTCCGCTGGAGTCGAGGTCGTTGTACTTGGTGCCAGAGACTGATAAGTTGCCGCGGTTGAAGAAGTCTATCTCCCAGAGGCTCGATCCCGCAAGGCTGACCTGGCGCTGCACTGGAGCGGTATTGGTCCAGCCGGGCTTCAAGGCCTCTGAGACCGTGTAGGTGCCGTTTTCAAGGTTTGTGAAGGCGTAATCGCCGTCAGTGTCTGTAATCGCCGTCAGTAAGACCGATCTGCCAGAACCCGTTGTGCCTGACAGAGAGATCGTCCAACTGGATAATGGAACGTCGCCTGTGGTCAGAGATCCGCTGGAGTCAAGATCGTTGTACTTGGTGCCGTTGATTCTCAGGTTTCCACGGTTGAAGAAGTTTATGCCCTCGAAACTCGACCCTGAGAGAGTCAAGTCTCTGGATATGGGCGCGGTATTGGTCCAGCCGGGCTTCAAGGCCTCTGAGACTGTGTAGGTGCCGTTCTCAAGATTTTCAAATGAGTAAGCACCATCAGCGTCTGTAACCGCTGTCAGAGAGACAGACCTGCCGTACTCCGAAGTCCCAGACAGGATGATGGTCCAGCCAGAAAGCGCAACATCGCCTGCAGTCAAAGACCCGCTGGAGTCGAGGTCGTTGTACTTGGTGCCGTTGATGCTCAGGCTGCCGCGGTTGAAGAAGTTTATCTCCTCAAAACTTGACCCTGAGAGAGTCAAATCTCTGGATGCTGGGGCAGTATTGGCCCAGCCGGACTTGAGAGTCTCTGAGACTGTGTAGGTGCCGTTCTCAAGGTTTCCAAAGGAGTAAGCACCATCAGTGCCTGTAACTGCGGTCAGTAGGACTGACCTGCCTGAATCGGTCGTGCCAGATAGTGTGATCGTCCAGCCAGAAAGCGTCACGTCGCCTGCGGTGAGAGTCCCGCTGGAGTCGAGGTCGTTGTACTTGGTGCCGTTGATGCTCAGGCTGCCGCGGTTGAAGAAGTTTATCTCCTCAAAACTTGACCCTGAGAGAGTCAAATCTCTGGATGCTGGGGCAGTATTGGCCCAGCCGGACTTGAGAGTCTCTGAGACTGTGTAGGTGCCGTTCTCAAGGTTTCCAAAGGAGTAAGCACCATCAGTGCCTGTAACTGCGGTCAGTAGGACTGACCTGCCTGAATCGGTCGTGCCAGATAGTGTGATCGTCCAGCCAGAAAGCGTCACGTCGCCTGCGGTGAGAGTCCCGCTGGAGTCGAGGTCGTTGTACTTGGTGCCGTTGATGCTCAAGCTGCCGCGGTTGAAGAAATCTATACCCAGGACATCTACCCCTGAGAGAGAGAGATCCCTGGTAACAGGAGCTGTGTTGATCCAGCCCGGCTTGAGCGTCTCTGAAACTGTGTAGGTGCCGTTTTCAAGGTTTGAGAATGCATAAGCGCCATCGGCTCCAGTGGTCACTGCCTTTGAGATGTGGGCGCCCGACTCAGCAGTTCCAGATAGCGTGATCGTCCAGCCTGATAGCGGGATGTCGCCTGCAGTCAAAGACCCGCTGGAGTCGAGGTCGTTGTACTTAGTGCCAGAGACTGATAAGTTGCCGCGGTTGAAGAAATCTATGCCCTGGGCATTTGACCCTGATAGAGACACATCCCTGGTCGTAGGCGTTGTGTTCAACCAGCCAGGCTTCAAGGCCTCTGAGATATGGTATTCTCCGACCTCCAGCATTGTGAAGGAGTAGCTTCCGTCTGAGCCTGTAACTGCAGTCGATGAGACAGTCCTGCCGAGGCTGGTAGTGCCAGATAGCGTGATCGTCCATCCCGGCAGGGACACATCACCTGCGGTCAGAGATCCGCTGGCATCCAGATCGCTGTACTTAGTGCCAGAGACTGATAAGTTGCCGCGGTTGAAGAAGTCTACACCCTGAGCACCTGCTCCTGCCAGAGCCATGTTGATGGAGAGGGGTGTGGTGTTGATCCAGCCGGAATTCAAAATCTCTCTTACCTGATAGGTGCCGTTCTCAACGTTTGTGAAGGCGTAACTTCCATCTGCACCTGTCACCTTGGTAGTGGAGACAGACCTGCCCGAATCGGTCGTGCCAGATAGGATGATGGTCCAGCC
>CAZXDN010000053.1:0-18744 GCA_964639235.1 uncultured Methanotrichaceae archaeon
CTCATCCTCCGCAACCGGCTCTTCCAGCGCCTTGTGGAGGCGCACGGCTACAGCGCCATTGCAGTCGAGAGCAGCTTTCCGCGGGCGCGCACAGCAAACGAGTACATATCCGGCCGCGGCCCGGCTTCTTATGAGGGTGTGCAGGAGGCGGGATTCAGCCACGGCTTTGGCAGGCTTGAGGCAAATCGAGAGCTTGTGGAGTGGATGCGCGGGTATAATGCTGATCCTGCTCACGGAATAAAGCTTCAGTTCTACGGATTCGACAGCCCTACAGAGATGACCAGCACCGACAGCCCAAGGCAGCTTCTCTATCTCGTTCTCGATTACCTGGCCTCAATGGATGGCGCAGTCGAGGAGAAGCGCCGCAAACGCATAGACGAGCTTCTTGGACAGGACGCAATTTGGGAGAACCCGGCTGCGATGATGGACCCTGCTGAGTCGATAGGGCTGTCGCCGGAAGCGACAGCTCTCAGGATCGAGACTGAGGACCTGATTGCAGAGATGGGCGCACGCCGTCCTGAGCTAGTCGAAAAAAGCGATGAGAGCCGCTATATGGAAGCTGTGCATTATGCAAGGTCAGCACGCCAGCTGCTGAACTACCACGCAGCTCTGGCCCGAGAGTCGCAGCCGGAAAAACGGATCACAGACGGCCTCGGCCTTCGAGATGCGATGATGGCTGACAACCTGGAGTATATCGTCTCTTGTGAGCGCTGTAGAGGACGTGTGATGGCCTTTGCTCACAACAGCCACCTCAAGCTTGGGAAGGCACAGTGGCAGCTCGGACCTCACGATCTGGTGTGGTGGCCAGCAGGTGCGCAGCTCCATGAGGTCTTCGGCCAGTGCTATGCAGTCATTGGAACTGCACTGGGAACTTCTGAGGCCAATGGCATTGGCCAGCCGGAAGCTGGAACTCTCGAAGCCCGGCTGACTGCCGCCCCAGGGCCTGCGCGGTTCATTCCAACTCACAGAGGCCAGGGGCTTCCAGCCTCAGAGGTCGAGGCCCTTCCAATTCGATCTGGAAGCGCAAAGAACCCAGGCTACTTCCCGCTGACTCCTCAAAGCTTCACAGATTTCGACTGGCTTGCAGTCCTGAACTCTGCGACATACAGCCGCGGTGGGCCAGAGCTGCCCTGATGAGCCTCTGGCCTCAGGCAGCAAATTTTGGCGTGCTCTGCCAGAATTTATGACGGATTTTGTGATAAAAATAATTAGATAAAAATAGGAAGAGGAGCAGAGACGGGGACGGAGGCTTATGCCTTCAGCGTCCTGTTAAAAAACGTTGCCATCTCTCTATAAGCATCCTGGGCCGGGAAGGATTGCGATAGCTGACCGTTATCTATCATGAACCCGTGGCCCTGTCCCTGGTAGATCTTCATCTCGAAGTACTTGCCCGATGCGTTGAGAGCGGTAGCATAGCGGTAGATATCCTGGATATTGCTTGCCCGGTCGTTGGTGCCGTGGATGATGAGCATTGGAGCCTGGAGCTGGTCTATGAAGTCTACGGGCCTTGAGCTGTTGTCTGGTCCACTATATGGGAACCCGTACCAGGCCACGCCTGCTTTGAACTCGCTGATCTGGGGCAAGAAGAGCATTGTGTATCTTCCGCCAGCGCAAAATCCTGTCAGGCCAAGGCGGTTGGGATCCACGTCCTGTCTGGCGCTCAGGTAGGCTGCTGAATCGTTGATGATCTGTCCCACGATAGGATCGCTGGGGCTCCGGTTGAACGTCTGCCACTGCGGCTCCAAAACGACAAATCCCTCTGAGGCAAGCATATCTGCCATGACCCTGTATCCTGGCTCAAGCCCATTGAACGAATGGATCAGGACTATTCCTGGCGATCTTTCCCCTGAAGAAGGCACTGCAAGGTATGCTGGATATGTTCTGTTTCCGCTCTCGATGCTGACGTTGCCGCTCTGATTTCCTGTGGTATTGGTGGCGTTCTGGTTTATCTGGGCACATCCAGAGGTCATCACAACTGCTGCCATTAGAACGATCAAAACTAGCCTTTTCATGTTGAATTAGTTTGCCATGTGAAAAGATATATAATTATTTGTTAAGTATTATAACTTCTTATCTCTGCAAAGCAGCTCTGTCCTCTTTGAAGTATTGTGGAGTTTCAAAATATGCGGATCTGATAATGCCTCTGGGGTTCGTATTGCTGGCCTTGAAGAAATAGGTATCCATTTCTTCACTTGGTTAAAAGTGGAGATGACGAAAATATGCTGATTTAGGCTATGCCGATTGATGCACTATTGGCAAGGGGCAAATTGCCCCTTATCCTCAAGGCTCGATGCAGATATCTACGCCGACACCTGGCATCAAGTGCCGGCTGCTGATATACTGCGCTGATATCGATTGCCGTTGTCCGCTGCAAATCCTGCTGTTCTATTGCTCAGAGGCTTTTGCCATCAGCTCTTCGGGCACGATCTCCAGGAGAACCTTCTCTGACCCTCTGGCCACTTCCATCTGGGATCTGGCTCCTATCTTCTCCTCAGTCAGCATCTTGTGCAGGCTGTCTATGCCCTCGATCTTCTTGCCGTCGAAGCTGGTGATCAGGTCTCCTTTCTCTACTCCTGCCTTCTCTGCAGAGCCGCTTGCTTCCACTGCTATGACAAAGATGCCCTTTTCTGCAGGAAGATCTGTGGTCCTTGCAGTGCGCTCTTCAGGGTTGAAGTCCTGTCCTGCTATTCCTATGCAGCCGCGCCTGACTCTGCCTTCCTTGATGAGCTTGTCTCCTACGTACTTCGCAGTGTTGGAGGGCACAGCAAAGCAGATGCCCTGGGCGGGAGCAATGATCGCAGTGTTCACTCCCACCACTTTGCCGCTTGAGGTGATCAGCGGGCCCCCGGAGTTTCCTGGGTTGAGAGCTGCATCTGTCTGGATCACGTCGTTGATCATCCTTCCAGCGCCGGATCGAAGTGAACGACCAACTGCTGAGACCACTCCTGAAGTCACTGTGCACTGGAATCCATACGGGTTGCCAATCGCAATTACAAGCTGGCCGGGCTTGATGGACTCCGAGTCTCCGAAATAGGCCGGCACGAGGTCAGATGCCTCGACCTTGATGACTGCCAGATCGGTGTAGGGATCGTCGCCCACGACCTTGGCCGGGAGATGCCTTCCGTCATGCAAAGTCACCTCGACCTTGCTTGCCCTGTGAACCACATGGCTGTTTGTGATGATGTACCCATCCTCTGTGAAGATGAATCCGGAGCCGCTGCCCTGTCCACCCCTGTACATCTGGGAGCGTGTGGTCTTGATTCCCGGTTCCCTGCGGATGTCCACATTTACCACAGAGGGCTTGATCTTCTCGGCTGCGCTGACTACTGCCACGGAGTACGCGTCCAGAAGCTCGATATCTGACGGCACAGCTGCGCCCACCGCTATAGGATCCACAATCTCTATTGCCTCAGGTTGTTTTTGAACTAGAGTCTCCATGATCGTTATGTTCTCCTATGTTAGTAACTCGAAGTTAGCAATCCTCTAGTATTTAAACTTCACGATAAATTGCGCTTGTGGTGCCTGACTGTGACAGGGCAGTATACAGCTCCGATCTACATAATTCCTGTCCAAGCTATCTTTGCCTGAACTATCCCTGCAGGTATTATGCCTACATTCGGGCTCTGCCATGCCCGGAGCTGCTTGCTGCAGACCTCGAAGCCCATGTGCCTGTGGATGCGTTTGAAAGGCCTGTGAGCTTCTCCCCGATCTTCCAGAACGTCTCCTGAAGCTCTTTATCTCTCGACAGAGCAGATGAGGTGGATGGGCGCATGTTCTCGAAGTACCTGCCATTGACTCTTTCGACCTCAGGCGCGCTGGCCAGGTATACAGGAGTCCTCGCTCCGCTCTCCACATCTGATCCGCCCAGTCCCCAGCCAGCGCGCAGGAGCTTTGTGTTGATCACGCCTGGATGGAGGCAGTTGGCAGTCACTCCTGTCCCTTCAAGCTTTTCAGCCAGCCTGTATGTGAACGAAATTATGGCAAGCTTTGAGAGCGCGTAGGCATTGAATCCGTCGTATCCCCACTCTCCCTGGAGGTTGTTCAGGTCAGCTCTTGCGTTGATGTGGGCAATCGAGGCCACATTTACGATCCTCGAAGGCGCGCTCTCCTTAAGCGTGTCCAAGAGCAGATTTGTGAGCAGGAACGGCGCCAGAAAGTTCACTGCAAACGTGGTCTCAAGTCCCTCCTGGGTGAGCCTCCTATCTCTCATGAAGACCCCTGCATTGTTGATGAGCACATGGAGCCTGTCGTGGCGTTCTTGTACCTGGGACGCCAGCTTTCGCACCTCTGCCTGAGACGATAGATCTGCCAAGACGAACTCCAGAGAGTCGCTTTTGGTTCTCTGCCTAATCTCCTCCATGACTTTCTTGCCTTTCGCCTCGTTTCTGCCGTGCAAGATGACCTGGGCGCCCATGTCTGCCAGTTCGAGGGCAGTTTGCTCTCCAATCCCATCAGTTGATCCTGTGACCAGGACTACCCTGCCTTTCATCGAATCAGCTCTCATGTTGCCACGTCCTAAAATGAACTTTGATAATGCATTAAGAGACTGGACTAAAGGACATATCAGATACATGTCCGATTATATGCCCGCTTATGTGCCAGCCCGTATCTCCATTATGCCCACTTGGGGCCCGCACGAAGAAGGGGCGACGCCCTGGGCTTATTTACAATATGGCCTCCTGGTGTATATAAAAAAGTGGGTATTTCCTCTAATTAGGCGGCATTCTTAACAATATATGTTCTGTAGATTCTTGTGCCGTAATGTGTCTTGTAGCCCTTGCCGTAAGTGGGTATCCTCGTCGACAGACCTGTTTTATTTCGGCTTAATTTTGCCTGTATGGCCCGCTTTGCCTGTCGATAAATAATGTCTGTAGAGGTACACCGGGAGAGTTGCGCAGCAGCAAACTATTTAAAAATTAAACCGCAATAACTACTGTAGCTAAGTAGGAGCAAAATATGAGCAATGGGGAACCCCTCAGATTGAAGGTCGCTGAGGCCAACCAGGGTGATGTTGGAAAGGGAATAGTCAGGATCAGCGAGGAGCACCTATCCAAGATAGGCGTGCGCACCCTCGATGTGGTTGAGGTCCTGGGATCGAGGAGCACAAGTGCTCTTGCAGTGAACGCATACTCTGCGGATCAGGGCATGGACATCATCAGGATGGACGGCCTGATCAGGTCAAACGCTGGCACGAGCATTGGCCAGTACATCGAGGTCAGGAAGGCGAACTGGTCCGATGCAAAGCACGTGACTTTAGCGCCTGTGACTCAGGGGATGCAGATCTTTGCCCCCGGAGATGTATTGACCAAGGTCTTCCAGGGAAGACCTGTCACAAAAGGGGATGTCATATCCACTACCAGCATCAGAAAGCCTCCCGCCGACACATTTGGCAGGGAGACAATGTTCGAGGAGATCTTTCGCGGGTTCTTGGGCGCTCAGGCCTTTGGACTTGGAGAGATCAAGCTGAGGGTGGTCACCACCAGCCCCAGCGGCATCGTAAAGATAACGGAGGGAACCGAGATAGAACTCCTGCCCCAGGCTGTAGAGGTGGCTGAAAGGCCTGTACCGTCGGTTGTTTACGAGGACATAGGCGGCATAAAGCCTGCCATTACCAAGGTCAGGGAGATGATCGAGCTTCCTTTAAAGCACCCTGAACTCTTCGACAGGCTGGGCATTGACCCGCCAAAGGGAGTGCTCCTCCACGGCCCGCCTGGAACAGGCAAAACTATGCTCGCAAAAGCCGTTGCCAACGAGAGCGACGCCTACTTCATCTCCATAAATGGCCCGGAGATAATGTCCAAGTACTACGGAGAGTCCGAGAAGGCCCTGAGGGATCTGTTTGAGGAGGCTGAGAAGAACACTCCCTCAATCATCTTCCTCGATGAGCTGGACTCAATTGCCCCGAAAAGGGGCGAGGTCACAGGCGAGGTTGAGCGCCGCGTTGTAGCCCAGCTTCTCTCTCTAATGGACGGCCTCAAAGAGAGGAAGAACGTCATAGTCATAGGCTCGACCAACAGGCCTGAGGCTCTGGACATGGCCTTAAGAAGGCCTGGGCGCTTTGACCGCGAGATTGAGCTTGGAGTTCCTGACTTCGATGGAAGGCACGAGATCTTCCAGATCCACACCAGGGGAATGCCTCTTGCAGACGACTTCGATATAGACGAGTTCGCAGAGAATACATACGGCTTCGTGGGAGCAGATATCGCAGCAGTGTCTCGCGAAGCTGCCATGAACGCCCTGCGTCGCATACTGCCTGAGATAGACCTGGACGCGCCCACGATTCCCAGAGAGATCCTCGACAGGCTGATAGTCCACAAGGAGGACTTCGAGACCGCGATGCGTGAAGTCCAGCCAAGCGCATTGAGGGAAATAATGGTCGAGGTGCCAAACGTCGCCTGGGAGGACATAGGCGGCCTGGAGGGCGTAAAGCAGCTCCTGATCGAGGCTGTGGAGTGGCCTCTGAGGCACGCAGACAGCTTCAGGAGAATTGGGATAGATGCCCCTAAGGGAATTCTCCTCTACGGCCCTCCAGGAACCGGCAAAACTATGCTGGCTAAGGCCGTTGCCAACGAGAGCGATGCCAACTTCATCTCTGTTAAAGGCAGTGCACTGCTTTCCAAGTGGTACGGCGAGTCTGAGAAGAGGGTAGAAGAGATCTTCAGGCGCGCCAGGCAGGTTGCGCCGTCGATCATCTTCTTGGACGAGCTGGATGCCCTTGTGCCGGTCAGAGGCGGAGCTATGGGAGAGCCTCATGTCACAGAGAGGATAGTCAACCAGCTCTTAAGCGAGATGGACGGGCTCGAAGAGCTGCACGGCGTAGTTGTGATAGGCGCGACGAACAGGCCTGACATAATCGATCCTGCGCTTCTGCGGCCAGGGCGCTTTGACGAGCTGATCATGGCTCCAGTTCCGGATGCAGAGTCCAGGCGCAAGATCTTCGACGTCCACCTCCAGGAGATGCCTCTCTCGCCTGATGTGAGCGTCGAGGAGCTTGTGAGGCTCACAGACCAGTACACAGGAGCAGACATCGCGGCAGTGGTGCGGAAAGCCGGAAGGCTGGCCCTGCGCGAGGACATGGAGTCCAAGACTGTGAGCCAGAGGAACTTCCTCTCGGCCATTCAGGACATCGGGCCTTCTGTCACGCCAGACACCATGAACTACTACTCCAAGCTCGGAGGAGAGCTCAGAAAGAGGGCCTCGCGCGAGGTGGAGCGCGGAGAGATGTACGTGTAGGAATTTAGGTTCTGGCCTGGCTCTCTGGCTCAGGCCATCCTAATTTTAGTAATTGCTTTATTCTGAAGATTAAAATTGTGAAAACTTTGTGTCATCAGCATCTTTTGTGTATGCACTCAGCATCTTTTGTTTATACACAAATCGACTTACAGATCGCATTTCTTGGCCAGCAAAATAGTTGGCACTATGGAGCCTTTCCAGGCAGCATACTTCTTGTAGTATTCTGGCAGGCAAAAGTCATATCTCAGCCTTCCGAAAGCGGTTGTAAGCTTGCAGTATCCTGGTTCCAAGAACACTTTCGTGGTCCTGATGTCAAACCTAACTGCACCGAGTGGATGCTTGAAGGGCTTCTTCTCAAACTTGAGTCTCCTGAGCATATCACTGGCTTGATCTCTCGCAGTTTGTAGAAGAGCTGATGGAAGCGTAGGATACCTGTCTCTGAGGTCTTTGTATGCAGCTCTATTGAGTTCTGGTCTTGTTATAGTCATGCGCAGCAAAACCGTAGTCTATGACATCCTGACAGGCAGCAATCCAAATCTTCGCTGTCTGGATGAGTTCGCTAGACTTGTCGAGCTTTATCTTCAGAGTGCGGCACATGTTATTTGCATTGTAATATCTTTATTAAATTTATAGATTCTGGCAAGAGCAGGGAGGGCTCCGCTTTCATCCCCACCCTGAAAGATGGGATCTTCCCGCTGCGCCCTCTCCCCAGAGATAAAAGATAAAAGAGCCTTTAGTCCTTAGCAATCCTCTTTCCAAAGAGATACAAGAGTCCTGCACAGGCTCCAACGCCTATTATCGCCGACAGGATATAGGACATAGCTGCGCCAGACGGGGATTGTTCGCCCGGCAATGCATAATCCGGCATTGGCGCGTTCCAGGAAGTCGCCTGGCTCTCCATTCCCTGGGGCACGAAGCCTATTTTTTCCTTTAGCTCCTCCAGTCCCCATTCGCCAAATGTCTCTCCTGTTGCCAGTAATCCCAACGGGGTTAGCACAATTAGCACTAGCATCGCTATGACCATCTTCTTTAGAGTCCTGTTCTCCATGTCTTCACCTCGACGCAGCTTTCTTTGTTGGGGCCGACTTTGATTTGGCTTTGCTGTTAGCCGCAGCTCCATCTTTGAGCAGGGTCGGGTCGGCTGATCTGATGTAGCTGAAGATGAGCACTGTCACCAATGCCTCAACGAATCCGAAGAAGAGCAGGTGCTCCAGCATCATCGCTGGCATTGTCACGTTCAGGCCATATGGCATGTAGAGCGGCACTCCTTCTGCAGTATGGTGTAAAATCGGCTGAATCCCAAACTCGAATCCGGTAACCGCTGACGCCAGTACCAGCGATAAGTAGCCCGCTACTCCCGCAGCTACAAGCCTTCTGCTCGACATCAGGTCTGAGCCTGCGCTTATGGCGCGGTAGATGTAGTATGCGGAAAAGGGCATGACCACTGCCATGTTGAAGCAGTTAGCTCCAATTGCAGTTATTCCTCCATCTCCAAAGACCAGTGCCTGAAGCACTAAAGCCACTGAGATGGAGATCACAGCAGCCCAGGGCCCGAGAACTATGCCAATAATAGCGCCTCCAACTGCGTGGCCGGTGCTCCCGCCTGGCACAGGCATGTTGAACATCATGATCACGAATGAGAACGCAGCAGACAAGGCGAGCAGGGGCACTTGCTTGGACTTGAGCTCGTGGCTCAGCTTCTTCCCTGCATATAGCCATATGGGTATCATGATCAGGAAGAGAGCCCCATATGTATACGGCCCAAGGTAGCCGTCAGGTATGTGCATAGTATCACCACGGCCCCGTGGTGCTTATTGTTATAAAAGTTTATGGTCGAAAGATACTAACTAACAAGAACCAATTTTATATTATTACGTGATCTTATCTCGTTCTCTCTTACTTTTGATCTAATCCTCATTTTATAATTTAAAATTATAGCTTATATCGGGAATTGGCCCTACAAAAATGGATCTAATTGCGGATTTGCCGCGACCCTTGCGGTTATCCGCACTGCTGTTTGTGATTATGCTCGTGGCTCTTCTCGTGGGCGTGGAGGTGCTGGTGAACTATCGCTCCGTGGCGGTGCATGTGCTTGTGTATCAGGTTTGCAGCCAGGAGCAGATCCAGGTCGTTTAAGACCTCGGTCGTGTCTCTGTCCACTTTAACCCTGTGATCCTCGCCCATGACCACTGCCCTGTGGCTTATCTGCTCTATGATGTCCAGGTCGTGGGTAGCTGTAATTATCGTCTTTCCAGCGCGACCTAACTCCTGAAGCAGCTCTATTAGCCAGAGCTGAGTCCTTGGGTCCAGGCCGGCAGTGGGCTCATCTAGCAGGAGGACATCTGGGTTTGTGGCCAGGACAGAGGCTATGCAGACCTTCTTCTTCTCCCCGCCGCTCAATGTGTGGGGCGCCCGATCTTTTAGTTTTCCCAGGTCCATCATCTCTATGATCTCGTCTACGCGGGTAACGACATCATCTTTTGCCATGCCCATCTGCAGCGGTCCAAAGGCGATCTCTTCAAAGACTGTGGGCGAAAAGAGCTGGACATCGGAGTTCTGGAAGACAAAACCCACCTTCTTTCGAAAGAAGCACCTGAAATCGTTATCTGCAATTGTGTCCAGTACGTCTTCAGTGACCAGCTGGCCAAATGCATAATACTCTCCAGATGTCGGAAATACCAGGCCGTCGATTATGGCCAAAAGCGTCGACTTCCCGCTTCCGTTTGCGCCCATGATCGAGATCTGCTCTCCCTGGCAGACCTTGAGGCTCACCTCCATCAATGCTGGGATCTTTCCTGCGTACTTGTAAGATATGTTTCTGAGATCGAATATGGGCTCCATTCTCAAACCACCACGACGTTCTGGGAGATAAGCACCAGTGCAAGGCTAAAAGATATCGCTGCAGCGCCTGCGATGTAGTCGCGGGGCGTTGCCTTCAAGTCCTGCATTATCTTGACGTCTCCGTTAAATCCCCTTGAGACCATTGCCATGTGAACCTTCTCGCTCATTCCAAGAGACCTTATCAGTATGTATCCAATTCTTCCTCCCACCCACTTCTGCTCCTCGAAGATGGGCCTGGGCAGGATGGTTCTGGACCTCTTGGCTATGTGCATCTCCTCGATCAATCCCAGCAAGAGGAATATGTATCTGTAGGCCATCTCCAGCGTCAGGACGTAGAGCTTTGGAACCCCTACAGATCGTAGAGACTTGAAGAGGAGCTGCTGGGGCGTAGTGAGGAAGAGCAGGACCACTGCAGATACAGACGCTGCTACCCTTAAAGTGAATACTGCTGCTGCGTGCAGGCCCTCTTTGGTTATGTAGACCGTCTCTGGCAGGGCAAACGGTCCCAGGTGGGCTCCGGGCCCCAGAGACGCTATTGGATAGAGCATCTCTCCAGGAAGAAATATGTTGATGGTCATTGGCAGAGCAATTACCCCTGTGAAGAGGGGAATGAAGAGCCAAACGCGCTTGATGAAGAAGCCGACTTCTATCCGGCTCAGGTGAGAGAAGAGAAGCTCTATGGCATATACTGCAATTAGAACCCTCATGTCTCTGGTGAGCGACAGTGCCAGGACTATTGCCAGAATCGATATCAGCTTGACTCTTGGGTCGAGGCTCTGCAAAACTCCAGGGCGCTTAGAGAAGCTCTCTGTGACAAATGACTCCTGGAAGAAGAGAAATATCCCGTCCAGAGTCTTCTTTATAAAGCTCTTCTTTCCCTTAGAGGCGGCAGGACCTCTACATGGCCCTGCCTCAACTTCTTTCATCCAGTCGGGTATCATGGAGCCCTCTGCTCTGTAGATGTAGTGTTACTCTTCAGCAGCGATCTCATCCTATCGAGGCAGTGGTGGTTATTCTGGCTAATAAACCTTCTTGTATGATTATTTATTACTAAACTCATTAAAGTTATAAAGATGTGGTTATCGCGCGTCTTTTATAGTGAGCGCCTGCGCTATGGTCAGATTACGGATCAGCCTGTCCTGAAGCGTGAATTCCTGGACCATTATTTTCAGATGTCGTTTACAGATTGGAGGTAAATCTAGATCAACAGAGCTTACATCATAAATATTATAACTCGATATATCGGAAAAACTGAGCAAATCTAGCTGCTGATAGTTCATTTATTACACGAGAAATATCTCACTTTTAATTCTGTTTGAATGATCCCTTTTGCCAATCCATGCAGCATTATCTATATATGTAAAGGCATTAGTTGTCTAGTTGGGGTGATTAATTGAAACAGATGATCATGATCGCGGCTGCCTTATTTTGTGCAGCCATAACTCTGGCAGGCTTATCTCTTGCTCAGCAGTCTACCCAAAGTGCAGATGAGGAGACTGTTCTCATCTCGGATAGTGGACAAAATTTATCGGTGATGAACTGGACCCTGACGTCTGCAATCGAGCTCTTCGGGCAGGCAGGCTTTGATATCGCCGAGGCTGTGAAGTTCACAGCGTCTGATGGATGGACTCTCGATGGAGTGCAGATTCTCGGCTGGGACGGCTTCAACGGAACGTCTGAGTCAGTTCCCTCAGATGGGGCGATAGCTTTAGAGGTAAGGGATTCAGATCTGAACCTGCTTTACAGGTTTACCGATTCTCAGATGCCCTACTTCAACTTCAGGAACAACGTAACTAGCCCGATTGTGGCATCTATCGATCTGCCTGAGATACCTGTAAGCGGCGACTTCTACCTCTGCTTCTATGATCGCGGATCGGTGGTAGTTGGCGCTGAGGTGGAGAATGCAACAGGAAACTCGTATGTATTCAACAGGGTCAATAAAGAGCTGGTGCCAGCGCTGCCGACAGGCCCGAATCAGACCGAGCCAGTCAACTGGGTCATAAGGGCAGTTGGGCATTAATCTGGCCTCTTTCAGCCGCAGTTGGTCGAAAGCAAGTTATAGGTTTGGGGCCAAACTGCGGCTGATGTTTGGCCAGCGTAAAATCTGCATTGGCGGCTTTCCGGGCGTGGGAAGCGTAGGAAAGATTGCAGCAGACTACATGAGCACTGCCCTGAACTGTCGCACAATCGGATCTTTTGTTTCTAACAGCTTTCCTCCTCAGGTCTTCGTCTCAGATGGCGTGGGCAAGCCCATGCAGGCAGAGCTGAAGGCTTCTGGGGAAAACCTCTTGATACTGTCGAGCGATGCTCAGCCCCTCGACATCCCTGGCATGTACAGGCTGGCGGGGGAGGTCCTGGAGGCAGTGCGATCGATGGGCGTTGAGGATTTCATCACCATGGCCGCTTACGTGGGCGAATCAGCTGATAACGTGATGGCTGTGGCAACAGACGTTGATCTGCTCAAGGAACTCGATGCTGAGGGAATCGCTCTTCTTAAAAACGGCGCAATAGGAGGCCTAAATGGACTTCTGGTGGGTCTCTCTCCGCTGTACGGTATGCGGGGCATGTGCCTTCTTGGCACCACTTCTGGAGAGCAGACTGTGGACTTCAAGGCAGCTCTTGAGCTGCTGAAGGTGGCAAGCCGCATTCTCCAGCTGGATATCTCGCTTGACAGCCTGATGCTGGCTGAAGAAAATGAGTCTGAAGAGGGGGATGCCCTTTCAGACGACTTCTATATCTCCTATCGCTAATTTAAGCCGATGAGGGACCACAGGCTTTTGTCCCTATCAGGAGAATATGCCAAAGAGGTTCTTTATTCCATTCGAGACCGACTCAAGGACGCCTTCCTCTTTTTTGGTCGATTTCTCAGAGCTGCTTGACGGTGTCTCAGGACTGCTCGCCGGATTCTCGGAGCTGCCTGGCGATATTTCAGAGCTGCCTATTTCGACAACCTTTGTATCTCCATCTCCCACTATCCTGTATTCTCCACTGGGTATTCCTGTGGTGTCTATTGACAGCTTATATTTGCCGCTGGAATCGGCTGTGACTGTGGTTCCGGCTGAGATCTCCAATGTCACGGGCTTGGACGAATCTTCTGCATCGCCGAAGACTTTGAGCGCATATTTGCCAGGCGGAATATCCTTGCTTGAGAGGTATGCTGTGCCGCTGCTGGTCTTGAACTCCTTGTTCAGCCAAATTCCAATCTTCACTCCCACATTGAGGCTCTTGACGTTCTTTGCTGTAACCGCGAAGCTGTTGGGCTTCTGCGGGATCGTCACCCCGTCTGCTACATACTCGTATTTGCCAGATTGGGCAGGCATGCTCATGCTGAAGCCTGAGTTTATGTCAATCGCCTGGTTTGGGCTGGCAGTGCCGGTTATCACAACAGAGTCCCCTGGGCTTGGATTCACGTTCGAGACATCGAACCCGAGGCCAGAGGGCAAGATCGACAGAACTGATATAAAAAATGCTAAAATACAGAATAAATTCAATTTCATGTATGTCACCTATGCGATATGCTGATCTGCAACTGTGCTTTCTTCGCTCTCACTGCGTATCTTCCTTCTGCATTGCCTTACCGGTTTTCTAATTACCGCCTGTAGATATATTGCTTTGAATTATTGCCTTGAATTATTGCTTTGAATTGTCACCTATGAACTTAAGCCTTATTCCTCACTTTTGCATCATCTGTTGATTTCTACTATCGCTCGCTGCTTTAGATTGTTGCATGCATCTTTTCATTAACGATGACCAATGTCAGCATAACAGCAGTTACATAATATGTTTGTATGATCGGCTCTGCACATCTGATGAATACCTGTTTTAAAAAGGTTGAAAATTTGCTTTAAATGGAGAAGGGGCTGTGTGAGAATGCCTTTAGCAGGAATTCTCACCAAAAGAGATGCGCGCTTGTGGTTCACTTTGAAAAGAGGCTGAAGATGCCTCTTATCGCGCTCAGTATTCCCTCTAGAAGCCCTCTTTCCCCTTCGCGCCCCCCAGGTGCAGCAGACGCCGAATTCGCGGAAACGTTGTTTTCAGCGCTTGTGTTCCCAACAGCTACGCTTTCAGCGCTTGCATTTGCACCTTGCCCGGAGCTGCTCGATGTCTCCTTGGCAGATGAGGTCAATACATCCTTATCCTTGCAGGTGGTGCAGGCGCCAGACCCCCTGACTATGCAGTAGCTCTCCTGACAGGTCCCAGCCTGCTCTGTAAGGGGATCTCCTCTGGCTATCAGTACCCAGTAGCCGCCTTTCAGCCTGGCTTTCAGGCCTGATTCTGCTTTGGAGTATGCATCTGGGTCATCGGGGTTGAGTCCTGTGCTGTTGATGTACCATCTGATTGCATCTGGCGTAACTGATCTGCTCACAGGTCTGCTGGTGCTTGATGAGCTGCTCGAAGATCCTCCAGATGAGCTGGACTTGCTGCTCTTGCTTGAACCAGACGACGTGACAGATGCGCCAGATGAGGAGCCTCCTATCTTTATGACCTTGGAGTCTCCTGCGCCTTCTATCTTGTAGTCTCCCGCAGGTATGCCGGTGGTGTCTATGGTCAGCTTGTATTTGCCTCCAGGGTCAGCGGTGACTGTGGTTTTTGCATCGATCTCGATTGTGACTGGAGACGATTGGTCTAAGGCATTGCCAAAGACCTTGAGAGTGTACCTGCCAGGGGGAACATTCGATTGGGATACTTGTGCAGTTCCGCCGCTAGCTGGAAAACCCTTAGTTATCCACAATCCCATCTTGATCCCAACGTTCATGTCTTTGACGTTGTTGGCTGTGACTGCAAAGCGATTGGGTTTCTGGGGGATCTCAACATCGTTTGCCACGAACTCGAACTCTCCAGAGTCGGTGGGAATCGTCATCTCAAAGCTGGAGCTGAAGCTGACAGCTTGTCCAGGTTCAGCTGTGCCAGTGATGACCACGTAGTCCCCTGGGCTTGGGTTCATGTCTGAGACCTCAAACCCGGCGCATAAAGGCAAGAGCGACAGCATCGCGATGCAGGTGATCAGGCATCCAGGCGGCTTCACCTTCTCACCTCGATGGTCTTTTGCTCCAATCCGACTATGCCTTTGTCATGGATGTAGGCCACGCATGTCAAGATGTACTCTCCTTCGCTCCAACCTGGATCTGTCATCAGATAGAACTTGGCGTTTGAGCCTGCTGATTCGCTGAGAGACGCCGCGCTGTTTTCCGGCATTATGGTGAGCAGATCGCCAATCGAATCGCTGTGCAGGCCTGATGGGATATCTGCTGTGCTGTTGCCCACAGACACCATCATGCTTGTGCCGCTGGGCTCGATGCTGGAGCTGTTCGGGCCTGAGCTTTTGTTTTTGCTGGAGTCAACGATTAGCTTCGCGCTCTCGTAGTCCTTTCTGGACACTACGATTGCAGCGTAGGTCAGGTTCTCTTCCGTCTCAGATGGCATGCTGACGTTAACCTCCAGGTTATCGCCTGCAGATATGTTGCTCTGAGTTGCCATCTTCATCTTTCCGTCTGTAATTAACACGGGCAACGCTGACAATATGGTGGATGTGTTAGCATTTACAACATAGAGTGCATACATTCCGCACGGCAGTTCCCGAAGGCCAAATTCACAATAGCCCGTTGAATTTACCGTCAAAGAAGCGCTTGCTGATACGCCATCTTCTGAGGCGTTCAGCTTGGGCGCCTTGAGGAATTCCGAGGCATTGAACTCAGAGATGATGATGTTGACCGCGGAGCCTGCTGGGATATCAGGGCCTTTGAATGTCCCTGAGATATTCTCACCGCGGTCAATCACAGGGTAATAATTGTATGGATAGCTCCATGATGATTCTTGCTTGATCAACAATATTTCAATGGCTTTTATTTCTCTTGCACCATCGAGTTCTATCGAGCTATCCCCAAATGGATTTGTGATGTTGGAGTTCAGGGCATAGCACCCGAATGAGGCAAAGATCAAACAAATAAACGATAACAGGAGCAGGCCAATTGCGTTCATATGGCTGTGATAACTGCGGAAGGTATTTATTGTTTCCCAAAGTAGCCGAAGAGGAAATAAGCTCTGCTGAGGTTTACCTTGAACTACATAGTCAATACGAATCTGTATGTGGCGCTGTCAATGGCCTTAGTGGTCCTGGCTGAGCTTCTGATCTTCTTTGGCCACAACGAGGCGGCCATGGCAGTTCATGGTTTTAACCTTATCGCAATGGCCTTATCTACATCTTATCTGGAGGACAGGTCTTTTCAGGCACTGATGCTGCTTCCTCTGTTCAGGCTTCTGAACGCGGCAATGCCGGTCTTCTTCACACTTACCTTGTACTCCTATTCATTTATCTATGCGCCGATGTACCTGCCGATGTTTCTCATGGTCTGGCAAAAGAAGTTCAGCCTAGATGAGATAGGCTTGACCCTTAGGGGATTTCAATACTACTTGCCCCTGGGAATTGCCATTGGTCTTGCTATAGGCTGGGGCGAGTACCAGGTAATCCATCCTCAGATACTGACGCCTGACAAAGGTCTTGAGGGATTAATAATCTTGTCCTTAATAATGATCTTCTTCGTGGGCCTGGTTGAGGAGTTCATATTCAGGTCGGCGCTGCAGACTGTCCTCTGCGAGAAGTGGGGAACTTGGGCAGGACTTTTCATTGCCAGCATCCTGTTCGGCTTTATGCACGGCGGCTACAGGGTTCCCACAGAGATTCTCTTCACGTTCTCTGCAGGCCTCATCTTTGGCGCGATGTTCCTCAGAACGAGAAGCTTGCCCTTCATCACTCTAGCACACGGCGTCACAAACGTTTCTCTATTCCTGATTGTTCCAGCATACCCTGAGCTTCTGCTGCCCTCTATCGCATTCTTTGGCTTATTGGGTGCCGTTATAGCTTTGGTATCTATTAGATGCGGATCGCGATCAAGAGTTATGTCTAACTGAATACATGACTTCTAGATGAATATATACGCCTGAAAAATGCCGTCTGTGCTTCTACTAAAAGAATGGAGATCAGTATATGATCCCCAGAACTTTTTCAGTGACTATAGCGCCGAAGGTGACTATCAACGGCAGTATAGCCAGGTTTAGCGAAAGCGAGAGCCTCTCGTTCCAGAGCTTGGATGCTGACAGGATCTCGGATGCGCAGAGCAGGACTATGAGGCATAGAACTGCTCCTATGCTTATCTCTGAAACCCCTACCGTGGTGAACATACTCACCGCAGATGTAGTCATGGCAGATGTGGTGCTCATGGCTGACATGGTGCTCATGGCAGAGGTCGTGCTCAGCATCGACGTTAACATGCTTTCGTTTTCTCCTCCCAATCCCAGTCGAGTGACCCCAATAGGGATTTGTTTACAGATGTGTGGTTCTATTGGCAGGTATAAAAAGGTTTTCGATCTTCATATTTGAAATTATATCAAAGAATTTTCTCATATTCACAATAAGAAAATGAATAACTTCTCGGTTAATAGACGACTCTTGAACTGGTGTTGGAAAATTGCAAACGATTAAGAGCCTTTTTTTCCTCAAATCCAGAGAATTATTCAGAAACAATAAATGTAACGGCATTCACTTTTTATAGTCTTTCAAGCACGTTAGATGTTGTGATTCAATCAACGCCATATTTGTTCCTGGTATGCCGCTATATGCCGCCAATATCGAAGTAAGCATAGCCTTAAGTTAAATTTTTAATGCAATCTAGTGTTCGCGATTCATATGTTTATGATCTCTATTGAATGGGTTGATCCAGTCATCGTCATAAATATTCTATCTATGCTGTGGAATACCCCCATTTTCACGGCGGGTTGCCAGCTTTGAGTTATATTATTAATGTACTCTAAGGTCAGCGATCACTCCTGTATTCGCGGTCTCTTTTCTCTTCTTTTATTCCATCTGTTGTTTCAAAGGCATTCCCTGCTATGCTTCACTTAATCCATCTGATCTTTAGAGTATTTTGGTTTATTTTGCATGCATAATACATATGTAGGGAAAGCGCTTATTTTATATCATTATTTTTAATTATTATTTTGGTTTTTACTGGCACTTAGACAAAGGTCTTACTGACAAATATTAAAATGCTGAGAAATGATTAAGTTTAAATGTGGGAGATATAAATAGGGATGATAATGCTACGGCCGAGGTTCCTGATGCTAGTTAAGGCTAAATCGGGGAAGATTCCCAGATTTGCCTTCTATCACGGTGGCTTAGCCCGGCATTCCTGGTGAACTGAGACCAAGTTTAACGCAGGATGACATAAAAGGATCGTGGTGCTTATGTTTAAATTAAGTGTTAGAAAAGAACTGGCGTGTTTCATGGCGCTTATGCTCTTGGCGAGCATCTCCGCAGTATACGCCCAGGGCAATGGTCAATCCACTGGAAGCAATGGTACTACTACAGCGGTCGATGAGAAGGCTATTGCTACAGAGCTGTTAAGCCAAAGGACAGGTCTTCTGGCAGATTCAAATTCCATGAAAGCCAGCCAAGAGGAGTTCGAGAGCCTTGGATTGACGCCTGAAGTGCTCGATAGCGGGACGACTATCACCAACCAGTACAAGAGCGAGGATGGAAGAACCCTGGACAAGGTAACAGACGTCTCAGGAGTATTACAGAGCACCAAGTACACTGCGGATAGCAAGACGCTAACAACTCAGTACGTTAATGGAAAGCTATCCTCAGCAACCTATATAGATCTGAAGACCTAT